>DDZY01000062.1:0-2017 GCA_002346525.1 Proteobacteria bacterium UBA2996 | reverse complement strand
TTCGGGCGCTTGGGGTGCATCCGCGCCATGCACGCTCTCCGGCCCGCCGGATAGAATGATGCCGCTTGCCCCAAACCCGGTCACCATCTCTGCGGAGACGTCCCAGGGAAGCAGTTCAGAATATACGCCAGCCTCGCGAACCCGACGGGCGATCAGTTGGCTGTACTGGGATCCAAAATCAAGGATCAGGATGCGCTCGCGATGAAGATCGGAGACTGCCCCTGCGCCTGGCGGTGACAAACTCAACTGCTCCGTTGATAGTTTGGCGCTTCTTTAACCACAGTCACATCATGGACGTGGCTTTCCGTATATCCGGAGTGTGTGATCTGGACAAACCGGCAGCGCGACCTCATCTCGTCAATCGTGGCACACCCCGTATAGCCCATACTTGCCCTGAGACCCCCGGTCAGTTGATGAATAATCTGCACCATCGGGCCCTTAAACGGCACACGGCCCTCGATGCCTTCGGGGACCAGTTTCCCCGGATCACTTTGGCCCTCCTGAAAATACCGATCCTTCGAGCCCTCCCGCATCGCGCCAAGCGAACCCATTCCTCGGTAACTCTTGTATGACCTGCCCTGAAAGAGTTCAATCTCACCGGGCGCCTCTTCGGCTCCGGCAAGCAGGCCACCGACCATCACCGCATTCGCCCCGGCCGCAATGGCTTTGGCGATATCGCCAGAGAAGCGGATACCTCCATCTGCAATCACAGGAATGGCGGACTCTCTCAGCGCCGATGCTGTATCCGAGATTGCCGTGATTTGAGGAACGCCCACCCCTGCGACTATCCGGGTGGTACAGATGGAACCAGGACCAATACCGACTTTCACGGCATCGGCGCCCGCGTCCGCGAGCGCCAGAGCCGCATCAGCCGTGGCGATGTTTCCCGCCACGACTTCTACGTTGCCGAGCGACTTTTTGATGTCGCGAACACGTTCCAGCACGCCTCGGGAATGTCCGTGCGCCGTATCGACCACAAGGGCGTCGACTCCGGCCTCTACCAGCCGTTCGCACCGCTCTGCAGAATCTCCCCCGGCACCGACCGCCGCTGCAACACGAAGCCGCCCCTCGTCGTCCTTGCAAGCATCAGGAAACTCGGTCTGCTTCTGTATATCCTTCACGGTGACAAGCCCTTTCAGATTAAACGCCTCGTCAACCAGCAGGACTTTCTCGATTCGGTGCTCGTGAAGCAAACCCAAAATATCCTCCCGCGTTGCTTTTTCTGAAGCGGTCACCAACCGTTCACGTGGTGTCATGACTGCCGTTACCGGCTGGTCAAATCGATCCTCAAAACGAATGTCTCGACTGGTAACAATACCGGTAACCCGGTCACCGTCGTCAAGTACCGGCACGCCTGAAAAGTTCCTCTCCCGGATGAGAGCCACGACCTCTCCGACGGTCGCCGAGGTGGAAACACAGACCGGGTCCTTGATGATCCCGCTCTCATATTTCTTGACGGCGCTGACCTGCTCCGCCTGCTCGGCGGGTGTCAGGTTACGGTGGACAACACCAAGCCCGCCGGACTGCGCCAGGCAGATGGCTGCCCGGGCCTCAGTCACCGTATCCATCGCCGCTCCGATGAGCGGTATCTTGAGCGTGATGTTGCGCGAGAAGGCGCTTGTCAGATCAACTTCGTGGGGGAGAACATCCGACCGGTTGGGGACCAGCAGCACGTCATCGAAGGTAAGTGCAAGGTCCGGATGTTCCATCGACAGATTATACGGTTTGACTTGTGCTCGGTAAACTTGCGGTGTGTTGATCGAATTTAAGTGACTGATTTTTTTCAATATTTTTTTTAATCCTATCGGGAGGAAAACCTATGAAGAGACTGACTCCTCTCGTCTCTCTACTTGCGGGCACCGGCATGATGCTCATGATTTCAGCGTCTCAAGCCGGAACCGCTTCCGAGGCGATCGCGCAGGCTGAAACAGACCTGGTGGCCGCCCAACAGGCCCGCGCGGAATGGCGTCTTCTTGACCCGGCGACGAGCGGATCAGCGGTCCCGCTGGGCAAGCTC
>DDZY01000013.1 GCA_002346525.1 Proteobacteria bacterium UBA2996 | reverse complement strand
GCGAGAGCGCCGTCCGGGACCAATATCCAGCCCTGGCGGGTGTACGTGCTGACCGGCAACCGCCTGAAACAGTTAAGCGATGCCATCCTGTCAGCATACAACGATCCCGAGGTCGCCAAAACACATACCGAAGCATATCCGTACTACCCCAAACAATGGGTCTCCCCCTACATCGAACGCCGGCGCAAGATTGGATGGGGTCTATACGGATTGCTAGGGATCACTCGAGAAGACAAGGACAAGATGCACCACCAACATGGCCGCAACTACCTCTTTTTTGATGCCCCGGTCGGCCTGATCTTCAGTATCGACCGCATTCTGGAGCAAGGCAGTTGGCTGGATTACGGCATGTTCCTGCAAAACATCATGGTGGCGGCGCGGGGGCGCGGGCTCGATACCTGTCCGCAGGCTGCATTTAACCCGTTTCATCGCGTCATCCGCGAAGCGTTGCAGATGCCGGAGAATGAGGAGCTGGTCTGCGGTATGGCGCTTGGCTATGCCGACCATGATGCCGTTGAGAACCGGTTCGCGACGGAACGGGAATCCCTCGACGTCTGGGCAACTTTTCTGGATTAAAAACCGGCCGCCTCAGCCTGAAGAGATCTTCAGGCTTTCCTTGAAGTGGCGCCGGCACATCGACACATAGGTTTCGTTACCGCCGATCTGAATCTGGTCACCGCTGTGCATGGGCTGACCCTCACCATCGAAGCGCACGACCATGGTGGCTTTTCGACCACAGTGGCAGATGGTCTTGATCTCGCGCAACTCATCCGCCAGCGCCAAAAGCTGCCGGGAACCCTCAAAAAGGGCGCCCAGAAAATCGGTCCGCAAGCCATAAGCCAGCACGGGGATATCCAGCGCGTCAACGACCTCGGTCAATTGATCAACCTGGTCGGTACTCAGAAACTGGGCTTCATCCACTAAAACACAGTGGATCGACTGCCCCTCGCAAGCGTTCTTCACCAGGTCCAGCAAATTGACACTGGGGTCCACATCCACTGCATCCGCCTCAAGACCAATGCGCGAACGCACGCGGTTTTCGCCAGAGCGGCTGTCGATCCGGGGTTTGATCACGAGCGTATTCATGCCCCGCTCAGCGTAATTATGGCGAGACTGCAAAAGGTTGGTTGTCTTGCCGGCGTTCATCGCCGAGTAGTAAAAGTAGAGTTTTGCCACGTGATCACCTGCCTGTCATCAATGCCTGAATTGTAGGATATCGCCGGGCTGCGCCGGTTGATCAAGCCATCTATACTGGACTCATCAAACCTTCTGAAGCAATCTTATGACGACTTCCTCCCTCACTTTGGATGAGATCTACGCGCTCGCCCATGAAGCCCTGCTGGGCGCGGGTGCCAATGAAGAGCACGCCGACGCGGTGGCGGATGTCGTCACCCGCGCGGAACGCGACGGCTCACACTCTCACGGTCTTTTTCGCATCCCAGGATACGTCGCCTCGCTTCGCAGCGGCAAAGTAAAAGGTGATGCAGATCCGACACTGTCGAAGCGATCACCTGTGGTGCTGCACTGCGACGGGGATCTGGGATACGCGCCTTTGGCACACCGGCGTTCCCTGACGGTGCTGGCCGAAGCGGCTAAAGAAAACGGGCTGGCCACTTTGTCTGTGACCCGAACGCATCATTTCGCGGCCCTGTGGCCCGAAACCGAAGCGCTGGGCCAGCATGGGCTCGTCGCTATGGCCTGCGTTTCCTACATGCCGAGTGTGGCCCCTTTTGGCGCCTCACAGGCGTTATATGGCACAAATCCCTTTTCCTTCGCCTGGCCGCGGCCGACTTCTGCGCCTGTGATCTTCGACATGGCAACCGCCGCGATGGCGATGGGAGATGTGCAGATTGCGGCCCGCGATGGTCACAAGGTACCTCCCGGCACCGGGCTCAATGCCGACGGTGCCCCCACGACCGATCCCAAAGAAATTATCAAGGGGGTCCTGCTGCCTTTTGGCGGCTACAAAGGCTCCCACATCGCTATGATGATTGAACTGCTGGCAGGTCCCCTGGTTGGAGAGACTGCGAGTTATGCTTCCAAGAGCCGCGATAGCGGTGACGGAGGGCCGCCCCAGGGGGGCGAATTCATCCTGGCGATGAACCCGGACATGCTCTCAGGCGCTGATTGGCAAGCCGAGAGCGAGGCCTTTCTAACGAAACTTGACGCCCTGGAAGGCGTGCGTTTACCTGCCGAGCGGCGCTACCTGAACCGACAGGACACCGGGCCCCGTGAGATCAACAGCGAACTGCTGGCACGGATCAGATCGACCCTGGAGCGGAACTGAAACCAACTCCGGTGCGGCCTAACCCAAAAAGACCTTCGAGACACACCAGTTCCTTTTTGAAGTCACGTGGGGGTAGATCACCCTCTATCAGTGTTGAGGTCGTACTGGTATCGCCCTCACCACCGGAAAATCATTCGCTCGCCGTACAGTCGAAAGGCCGGTACCAGAAGCCTGAACAACCGCTTAGCCGTGCCGCCAATACAAGGGGCACAGTTCAGAAATAGTAACTTCGTTGTAACTGCGGCCTTTATATCTCTGTGCCTCTGCTAGCCATTGGCTTTATCTGCTCATCCGGCGCCGAAACCTGTTAATACCTCGAGTCTGGCTAGACGCTGCAGCCGTGCGAACCATCGTTGCATCAGTCAAAATCTTCAGGCCAAACCACTTTTACGAGATCGGTTCGCTCCTTTACATTTACGTGCGCACCAAAACGAGCGAGTGCCGAGACCATAAAGTAGAGCGTCTCGCCCTTTTTCGGGTCCCAGTTCTTCAAGGGGTCTCTCTTCACGTGATCGCCGGACACAGTTTTTCCGGGCTTGCATCTACCAGTAGGCCTCATCCACTCGAAGGTTGCGCCGTACCACTTTCCGTTTTTGTAGGCGAAAACCCACGGATTGCGATTCACCTGGATTTTATGAGTCCCCGAGGTATGCGTGATACTGACAGACGGCCACTTCGATGCATCTGCATGTTGAAAACAAACACTGCCACCGGAACTGATGGTGACTTTCAGCTTGCTCGTGACCTTCCATTTGGATACGTCCGTGTGCAACCAAGTTACCTCGCTCAACACAAGGTCAGGTGGCACAAAATCCGTGCTTGAAGACCCATCGTCCGGTGGCGTCGTGGTTGCAGGTGGCGTCGTGGTTGCAGGTGGTGGCGTCGTCGCAGGTGGCGTAGTGTCATCTAGAACGCCTGTGGACGACTTGCTTGCGGTGCAGTCAAACGGCCAGCACCAACCGTCCGAACAACCGCTCAGTGGAAGGGCAATCGCCAGCAATATACCGATTCGAAGGAGATTTTCCATATTCTGACTCCATCCCGGGCCAATTTTCAGTTTAAGCGAAACAAAGAGTTTTTTCTCACTTGGAAAGAAATGTAGTTCCGACGCTTCTTATGTGAAGTCGCATTATAATTAGGAATTGTCCGAGTCGTGCCAAAATTACAAACCTTTAACGCTTTAGTTTGCCGGTGTTTTTCCTTTGGCTCTAATCAATTTACGCCGACAGATCATCTATCTGCGCTTCTAGATTTCGTTGTAACCACGAGGATTAGCTTGTCCCTTCCCAACCTCAACGGCAACTTCAAATCATTTTGGCATCAACGGCACACGGTGGCGGACGGATTCGTTACCGGAATAACCAAGGTCACCGATCGTCGTACTGAACCGTACAGAATCTGCCAGAGAAGCTTCTATTTCTTCATGCACACCTTTCTGGGCAAGCTGCGGTACCGGCACACCGCATCAGTTTGATCGATAAGCACCCATTCCAAACTTATCATGCGGTGATGGTTAACTTATCGACCCCTAGTGATAATTACGACGCTACGTTCCGATTCAACGGTAAACTGGTATGAGGGTCAGAGATCGAGATGAATCTCGGCGGTGCATTAAGTCTGATTACAGGGACTGGTGCTTTTTGGCAACCAAACGAGACACGAGAACATGAAGGCGCTGGTCATAGCCCCACAACCATTCTTTTCGCCACGCGGAACCCCTCTAAGCGTTTATTACCGAACGCTCGTCAGCGCGGAAAATAATATCAATATTGATCTTCTGACCTACGGGGAAGGAATGAATGTCGACATACCCAACGTGCGCATCATTCGTATACCGCGTTTTGGTCTTTTCGGCAATGTACGGGTCGGCCCGTCCTACCTGAAGCTGTTTCTAGATGGTTTCATTCTCCTTTGGACCATCTATCTCCTCATCAGAAATCGATACAATTTTGTACACGCACATGAAGAGGCGATTTTTTTCCTAGTTTTCCTGAAGCCTATTTTCCGCTTCAAGCTGATATACGACATGCACTCGTCCCTCCCCCAACAGTTGACGAACTTCCAGTTTTACGAGTCCGGTTTTCTTTGGCGAATATTTAAGAAGTTGGAAGATAAAGGTCTTCACGATGCGGACGCGATCATAACGATCTGCCCAGACCTCGCGGACTACGTGAACAGTATTGTCCGGGACAGAGAAAAACACCTGTTGATAGAAAATTCAATCTTCGATCCTGTCAAGCTGAAACCAAAAAACAAGAGCATCACCAGAACGGGTCAGGACAACCAACCCTGCGAGCAGCCGGTGAACATACCGGAAGGGAAACGTCTGGTCGTTTATGCAGGAACACTTGAGCCATACCAAGGTATCGATATACTAATCGAATCCTTTAAATTAGTGATCCAAACAATCCCCTCGGCCTATCTGCTGATCGTGGGTGGGAGCAATGACCAGGTCGCGTTCTTCTCAAAGCTTGCCAAAGCACAGGGCGTTGATCAGTACACAATGTTTACCGGGCGAGTAACGCAGTCACTCGCAAAACATTACTGCAGTCTTGCCTCGGTACAGATGTCACCCCGCTCTAGCGGCACCAATACACCGCTTAAGATTTATGAACAGTTAGCAAGTGGTACCCCTGTGGTCGCAACAAATATTTATTCCCACACGCAAGTACTGAACAGCGACGTTGCTTTTCTGGTGGAGCCGGAACCTGTGGATATGGCGAAGGGTATTTCAACGGCATTGCGTGAAGAGGAGCGAGCAGAAAAAGTAGCGACCAACGCCAGAAAATTATATCTGAACAAATACTCACGCCCTGTATATGAAAACAAGATGCAGCGGCTTCTCAAGTTGATTGAGTGACCGGGTATATCTGCACACGATCCCCTGACACCCGAAATCGGAGTTCAACCACTTGATACTGATTGACACACACGTACACATCTACAGTTGTTTCGATCTGAAAACTTTCTTCGATGCGGCTGCCGCGAATTTCAGAAAAGCGGCTTCTGCAATCGATGTGGATAAGGAGGTTTCGGCGGTGCTCGTACTGACGGACTGGGCGGGCAAAAACTGGTTCCAGAAACTCGCAGCGGGTGCGCAAGCCAGCGGTACTGATGGTGTAATAGTTGAGGGTTGGAGCTGTCGAACAACCGCCGATAGCAGTGCGGTCTATTTCTCAAATAAATCCGGCGATGGGTTCTACTTAGTAGCCGGGAGAAAAATTATTACGGCAGAGAACCTGGAGGCACTCGCCCTGGCAACTGATGATCCCGATTTTCCGGACGGACTAAGCCTGATTGAAACAGTGAGATACATTCAATCACACGACGCTGTTCCCTGTATTCCATGGGCAGTGGGAAAATGGATGGGATCAAGGGGTCGTGTACTTGAGGAGTTGATCACAACCATTGATCCGACAGATTACTTTCTTTGTGATAACAGTAACCGGCCTTTTTTCTGGCCGCAGGTCCGGCAGTTTGCTGCCGTAGAGGCCAGAGGGGGCCGGGTCCTGTCGGGCAGCGATCCGCTACATTTCTCTTCCGAAGCCGTCAGAGCAGGCAGTTTCGGGTGTTGGGTAGACGCTCTCATCGACCATGAACATCCGGCACGGCAGCTTAAATCTATATTGCGCGACCAGTCACAATCCATCCGCCTATATGGGCGTCTGGAGTCTCCCTGGCGTTTTTTCAGAAACCAGATTTCGATGCAGCTGCTGAAGAGAAAATGGAAACAGGAGTATTACAGCTCCTAAGTAATAGCCGGGCAAGTCATCTTAGACTGATTTGTATTCCAATTTAATCGACAGAACACTAACCCCATAGCGGGTCATTATTTCCCATGACATCACAACTGACTCGCAATCCGGGACAAGCCTGCGAGCGTAAATACGACCTAATTATTGTCGGTGGTGGAATCCATGGCGCCATGCTTGCACTGGAGTCCACCCATCTCGGACTTACACCACTGTTGCTCGAAAAAGAAGATTTCGGCGGAGCCACAAGCTTCAACAGTCTCCGGTTAATACATGGTGGGTTTCGCTATCTTCAGACTTTCGACTATGCCCGACTGAAACGTTCCGCCGCTGAGCGGCGCTGGTTCCTTGCAAAATTTCCACACTTGGTAAAACCCTTGCCATGCATGGTGCCGCTTTACGGGAAAGGCTTGCGGCGTAGATCGGCCTTGAACTTAGCGCTACGGTCTTATGATTTCCTCACCAGAGATAGAAATATTGACTTGCCTCCGGACAGGAACATACCCGCAGGAAAAATACTTTCTGTTGATGAGACCATACGAGATTTTTGCCTGGTAGACCAAAACGGGCTCCAAGGAAGTGCCGTTTGGTACGACGGCTACGTTGAGAACTCGCAGCGGATGATCATCGATGCACTGCGGATAGCCTGTCAGAATGGTGCGACCGTCCTGAACTATACTGAGGCGAAACAACTGGTTAGCGATTCTGACCGAGCCAGGGGCGTCGTCGCACATGATCATGCGACAAATACCGACTACACATTTAGGGCCGATATCATCATCAATGTGGCGGGGCCTTGGTGTAGGGATCTGGCCAAACATTTTGATCGCGATGAAAAGATCCTGTTTCGCAGCATGCTCGCCTGGAATATCCTCTTCGATCGCGACCCCGTGTCAGACAACGGAATCGCGGTAACCGCGGGTAAAGCCGGATCCTCCCATACCTATTTTCTCGTCCCGTGGAGAAACAAACTGCTTGCAGGAACTGGTCAGGCGCCTTGGCTGCATAAGTCAAGAAGGGCGTGTCCGACACGCGGCCAGATCCTGAATTTTATCGAGGACCTCAATAGCGCGATCCCGGGATTGCACTTAAACCCTGCTGAAATTACTTATACTTTTTCCGGCTTACAGTCTGCGACGACAGAAGGCGGCAAAGACTTTGTCACGAGAGACGTTGTTTTTGATCATTCGTCGAAAGGGGGCGTGCAAGGACTATTCAGTGTCTCTGGCGTCAAACTGACAACTTCACGGTATACGGCAGAAAAAGCATTAAGGGTGATTTTCCCCAGCAAAAATTGGAAAGACAGTTCGCAGGATGGGATTTCCGAATCCTTAAGCGACAATTCGCACATTTGGGATTTCTCCAAAAACGGGGAGCTCAAACCTTACGGGTGGGAAGATGGTCTTAAACAACTGATCGGCGAAGAGTCTGTGATTCATCTAGATGATCTGGTTTTTCGCCGCACCACACTTTGGGAAACTCCTGGTCAGGCAATTGATATAGCACCAGAATTGTGCTCGCTGTTTGGCTGGGATCGCGACAAATCCGAGTACGAAATAAAAAGAGTTGCCGATCTCGTCAACAATAAACGGACCAATTGAACCAATTTACTTCAGGGATTTACCGATGAAAATACTAGTGACTGGCGGGACAGGTTTTACGGGCGCGCTTCTTGTATCAAGGCTGCTCGATATGGGACATATAGTCAGATCACTCGATAACCAGCCTGGGATATTCTATGAAGAGCTGAACGCGAAAGGGGCTGAACTCATAACAGGTAGCGTAACTGACAGACAGGTAGTTATGGATGCCACACAGGGGATGGATTTTGTATTTCATCTCGCTGCGGCGTTCCGACAAATGAATGCCCCCGACAGTTATTATTATGATGTCAACGTCAGGGGTACGCGCTACGTGCTGGAAGCCGCCAAGGCTTGTGATGTAAAAAGGGTCGTTTATTGCAGTACGCAGGGCGTACATGGGCATGTTGAGAACCCTCCGGGTAATGAGGATTCGCCAATAGCGCCGGCAGACTACTATCAGCAAACAAAATATGAGGGTGAAGAAGTTACCCAGGAATTCATAAGCCAAGGTATGAATTGCACCATTCTCAGACCAACCGCCATGTATGGTCCGGGAGATCCCGAACGCTTCTTCATGATCTTCAAACGGGTTAAGAAAGGTATGTTTCCGATGTTCGGCTCTGGAAAAACCTTCTATCATCCACTGTACATAGATAATCTGGTGGATGCCTTTATTCTTACCCTAGATCTAGATAAAGGCGCGGGTGGGACCTACCTGATCGCGGACGAGGAATATGTTTCGATTCAAACGTTAGTCGAAAAGGTATCGCTTGCCATGGATACAAAAGTCAGAATACCGCATCTCCCGATAACGCCCCTAATCATCGCTGGCCATATCATGGAGAAACTGTGTAAACCATTCGGCATTTCACCACCGATATTCCCCAGGCGGGTTGACTGGTACCGGCAGGTTCGTGCATTCGTTATAACCAAGGCAAAAACTGAACTTGGTTATGTTCCAAGGGTAGCACTTGATGAAGGCCTGAGAAAAACGGCCGAGTGGTACAAGAGCAAAGGGTACCTGTAGGAAGTCACCGGCCACTCGGTAAAATGTCGTGATCGCTTCCGGCGACACCGGGGCCAGTTTGCATTACCGACATATCCATAGCATCACAAAACCACACAATGTGGACTCTACGAACAAGAATTGGCTGATGAGTTTCAGCTGTCAGCCACATGAGCGGCGCAACACGTGTCAGAAATCGGTGGGGGCG
The DNA here is from genome assembly GCA_002346525.1 of Proteobacteria bacterium UBA2996. Classification (GTDB taxonomy): domain Bacteria; phylum Pseudomonadota; class Gammaproteobacteria; order Arenicellales; family UBA868; genus UBA868. The sequence continues at coordinate 25,757 of DDZY01000013.1, read as the reverse complement.
CCGCCTTCACGCTTTCGGCTTTCGACAAAATCCTCCAACGCTTCGCGGATCGCAATATCCATGGGGGGTGCTTCATACTGAGCCAACACCTCTTTAAAGATCTTGTTAGCGCGCTTTGGGGTCTCGATACTGCCTGCCTGCTCCCAGCTTTCGAAATTGCTCCAGTCAGAAAGAAACGGGCTGTAGAACGCCGTCTTGTATCGTTCCTGCGTATGATCTGCCCCGAGAAAATGGCCTGAAGGGCCTACCGCTCTAATGGCCTCAAGAGCAAGATCTTCTTCAGTGACACCAACGGGCTGATGGTAATGAGCAAACTGCTGGAGCATCTCACAATCAATCACAAACTTTTCGAAACTGGCACAAAGCCCTCCCTCCATCCATCCCGCTGCGTGGTAGATGATATTGGCATTGGCGCTTGAGCACGCCCATAAAGAAGACGCGCTCTCCCAGGTGGCTTGCGCATCCACACAGTTGGTTGCATTGGCATTGGAGGCCCGCCAAGGCAGTCTATAGTAACGCGCCATTTGACCCGACATCTGCGTGGCGCGGCAGTATTCGGGAGTACCAAACGCTGGCGCGCCTGACTTCATGTCTACATTCGACGTGAAGGAGCCATACGCTACAGGCGCTCCCGGACGGATCAACTGCAGCAGCACAATTGCAGCGAGGCACTCCGCCGTCTGCTGAGCGATCGCCCCGGCGAGCGTTATAGGCGCCATCGCCCCGGCCAAGGTAAACGGCGTCACGATCACCAACTGGTTTTGCCTGGCGAGGCGCATGGCGCCGTCCAGCATGGGCCAATCATGCTTGAGTGGAGAGGATGAATTGATATTGGTAAACATCCGAGGGGCTTCAGCGAAACCGGCTTCATCCAGGCCGGCGGCAATTCGTACCATCGCCATAGCGTCCTCAATACGCTCTACCCCCAGCGAGTAGGCATGTACCAGCTTGTCGGTCAACGTCAGCATGTCGAACAGGCAATCAAGGTGGCGGATAGAAGGGTGCAGATCCACTGGCTCCACCGGATAGCCGCCAACAAAATGCAAGCAGTTGAAGCTCTGGGTCAGTCTCAAGAGGTTCTGGTAGTCCGCACGGTTACCCACACGCCGCCCATGATCCAGATCGGAGACATTCGGCGGGCTCGAGACCTGACAAAACGCCGCATAAGACTCACCGAACACCAACGCGCGATTTTTATTGCGAGGGGTCATGACGATACGCTGAGGCGCTTTGGCAATCTCTTCCATCACAAGCCCGCGATCCATCTTGACCGTTACGGAGTCATCTCGAACCTCACAACCCGCCTGCTTGAGAATCTCGCGGGCATCCTCATGCAGAAAATCGATACCAATCTCCTCGAGAATCTGCATGGCGGCATTGTGAATCCGATCGACACCTTCCGCATCCAACGGCTCCGTTGGCACGTCAACATACTGCGGCTGGCCCCATGGAGACTGGGGAAAGAGTTCCGGCATGGGCCGCTCTTTGCGCGCCCTTTTTCGGCGCCCAGTCCTGGATGCACTGTCCGAAGATGAAAACTCTGTGTTCATTTTCTGGATACCGTCACGGCCGAAACGTGACTATCAAGCCGTGGGCAACCGTAGAGCAATACTCGTTGACGACGCAAAGCGTCGCGGAAAAGACCCTGGGCTACGGTCAGTCATGACATGATTTGGTGAAGGCAGTGAGAATGATGGCGCAAACATAAGCCCTGGCGCTAGACTCTAAACGCCCAATCATTATCATTATGAAACCCTCCCTGAGAGCATGCCCCAAACGTATCTTGTTTTGGTCCGTCAGGCTTATTTCTGACGCACGCTAAATGGCTGCCGGCCGGGATACAGTTCTGCAAACACAGTGGCGCAAAAACGATTTTCCGCGCTCAGCGCCTCGGGGTCGTGACCAAGCAGAACCCCTACGATGTCGCTATGTTATACACACTTCAGGCAAACACTCACGGTAAGGGTAAAGAAATGAACAAACCGCTCGCGCTGCTCTTTGGACTCATGCTGTCACTCTCATCGGCTCACGCTGAGATTACAAGCGAGTCCTTTTTGTTTGAGGTTTTCGATGGGTGTATTGAAGAACCCATGGAAGACACGGCTCTCGGAGCGCAACTTGAATACTGTGCCTGCTTTACCAATCTCATGTCGTAAGAGATGACCCTGGAAGAGGCCGCCATGCTCAGTCTCGACATCATGGCCGCAGATGATGACGAGCAGGGCGAAAAAGTCCTGCTGGCTAATGAAAAAGCGAGAAAGCTGATCGCGCAGTGCATGCCCCGCCTTTATGACTAAAGATCTGCTTCGCTGCGGATATGGATCCGCAATCAGCGCAAAGAGATAGAAGGATCAAAGACCGATCGATATTGGCCGCCACCCGCTATTTGCTCTGTCGATGCTCGAGCAGGCGCGGCATTAACTCAACGAGATTACAGGGGCGGGTGCGGTAATCCAGTTGGTGGGTCAGCAGTTTGTCCCAGGCAGTGGCACAGGCGCCGGAAGACCCCGGCAACGAAAAAAGATAAGTGCCGTTGGCAACGCCCGCAACGGCGCGCGACTGCAGCGACGAAGTGCCTATTTCCTCAAAGGAGATTGCTCGGAAAATCTCGCCGAAACCGTCCAGTTCTTTTTCAAATAGCGGCCTGATGGCTTCCGGTGTGCCGTCAAATCCCGTGACACCCGTTCCCCCTGTCATGAGCACAACCTGGACTTCGGGGTGCGCAATCCAGCGTGATACCACTGCGCGGATCTTGAAAATATTGTCGGGCACGATCACCTTCTCAACAAATCGATGGCCGGCCTCCTGGACGCGGCCGACGAGCAATTTGCCGGATTTGTCATCAGACTCTGTACGCGAATCCGAGACAGTCATCACCGCGATCGGCACCGCTATAAATTCACGTCCCTGGGTCGACATTATGATTACCGTTGCTTGTAGGTCGGGTTTTCTGCGCCTATTATAGAGCCGTAAACGGCACCGTCTGTCGATCCCTTGGCCCTGTTTCCATGACTATCAACGTCCGATTCTTTGCAAGCCTGCGTGAGCGCATCGGCCATGCCACTTTGACCGTGCAGGCAGATGGTATTGCCAGCGCGCGCGATGTCTGGAAGGCGGTCAGTGGTGAATCCCCCGACGAGGAGATGCTGGTTGCAATCAACAAGGAATACGCCGGCCTTGATCGTGCCGTAGCGGACGGCGATGAGGTAGCGTTCTTTCCGCCCGTCACCGGCGGCTGACACTCTGATGACTGTCGAAATTCGCGAACGTCCGTTTGATCCTTGGCAGGCGGTCTCCGAGTACCGCTCGACCCGTCTTGCTTCAGTTAAATGTGGCGCGAGCGCGGTATTCGTCGGCACCATGCGCGACTTCAACGAAGGGGATGAGGTCAAAGCAATGGTGCTTGAGCACTATCCCGGTATGACAGAACAACAACTGGAAGACATGCGCTCTGAAGCCGTCTCCAAGCATGGACTAGAGGACGCTCTTGTCGTCCATCGTGTCGGAACCGTGCATCCCGGCGACGATATCGTACTGGTGGCCGCTTTTTCAGTTCACCGAAAAGAGGCGCTTGCCGCTTGCCGGGAGATGATGGAAACGCTGAAGTCCACTGCCCCTTTCTGGAAAAAAGAAACCCTCGCCGAAGGTGAGCGCTGGGTAGAGCGAAATACTCCCGGCTAGCGTTGCCGGCTTTCCCCACGCATCAGGCAGGCCGCCTGGCGGCGATCCAGGAGGTATTCTCCTCAGGGTCATCGCCATCAGAAAGCGAAAGTATCTCCAGCGTTGCAAACTCCCTGTTGAGTTCTCCCGGCTGCAGCACATACTCGGGATTAAATGTCGTCGCCTTTTTGAGATGTTGCACGTTGAAGGTGCGGTAAAAGAGAAGGCCGCCCGGAGCAAGACCTGCCGCCATCTGGGGAAACAGGTTTCGATCAAGGTATCGAAAACAGCAGATAACCGACCAAGGTCCGCCGGGCAGCTTGGTAACTGTCAGGTTTTTTGGCACGGTCTTTATGGCAACACCTTCGCGTTCTGCGAGCTGCTCACCCAACGCGAGGCCCACGGCACTGCAGTCGAGTGCTGTGGCATGCAAACCGCGTTTTGCAAGGTAAACGGCTGCATGACAGGTGCCCGCAGCGACATCCAGGGCGGTACGGGGCGCGAGGAGCCCGTCGATATCCTGCTGGTGACTTTCGAGCAATGGCTCGACGCGAAGCGCGGGAGCCAGACTCGCCGCGGCGTACTTTTCGTTCCAGCGTGAAGTGTCGCTTACCACGAAACCAGGCTCATGCTGAGAAGACAGGCTCGACCGCTACTGCCTGGGTATCGTTACCCTGTACTCTTCGTACTCCAGCTCCCCATCGTAAATACTGGTCCGCCCCTCCTGTTTGGCAATACCCTGGCGCTTGCCGAAGGCTGAGATGTTTTGCACCAGCGGACGTGGATTGTGCGCTCTTAACCACAGGCGCAGCAGGTGGCGGCGCTTGTCAGGGTCTTCATCATCAATGAAAGCGGTGCGGTTGTGCAGCACCGTATAGTTGCTGAAAAAAAGCATATCCCCTGGCGAGAGCATGAACTGGCGATAACACGTTGGTCCGTGGGCAACCTGATCCAGGGTATCCAGCGCCTCAGTTTCGGCGGCGGTCTTTTCCTTGCCCATGTGGGCAAAACCCATTTCGATGTAACTCCTCAGATAACTGATACTGAGGCAACCGTTCTTTTCCGAAAAGACCGGGATCTTTTCTTCGGTGACGGGCGATTCTCCCGGGGCATGCTCACCAAAAAGATGGTAGTAAAAGCCCTCACACAGCGTGGGCAGTAGCTGCGGGTGGTGCATCGCCAGTTCGTTATAGATCGCGGCGGCGCCGGCATAACCACTCAGTCCGCCCTCGCTCGCAGGCACCAGGCACATCATGCCGACGATATCGGTGGCATCAGTGTGTAGCGCGAGTTCGGTGCTGTTCTGGTAGGCACGGTATCGCGGGTTGTCTCCGCCAAGATTTACCACATGACCGAGCCGGTCACCCGCCAGACTCTGGGACTGCGCCTCGCCCATATGCGCCCCGAGGCCCCAAAAAATCAGCGCGCAGTCTTCTTTTGAATGCTTCGAGACGTCAATCCCCTGCAGGAGTACCAACCCCTTCCCATAGTCGATCTCCTGTATCCACCCGGCGACGGTCTCCTCCATGATGCCCAGTGGAAAATCGCCTGCCGTCACCTCTTCAACGGGAAGACCACTGGCTTTGACCGCGTTCAGGGCGTCATCAAGCGCCGACAACTCTTCAGCACTGAGCACATAGGTGATATCCGACTTGGAACGGACCGAGTCCGTCGTCCAGGCGTTGGGGTGATCAGGTCTTGCCTCGGGCAGCATTCAGACAAGACCCAAGAAAGGTTCAACTTCCACCATCTCGCCCGGCTGGGCACCTGCGCTGTCGACGGGCAGGATGACAAAGCAGTTGGCCTGGCTCATAGAACTCAGGATACCCGAACCCTGCTCGCCCGTGGTGGATACCACCAACGCACCGGTATCATCCTGCGAAAGCACTCCCCGTTGAAATTCCGTTCGCCCGCGTTGCTTTTTCAACCGATCCAGGGTGCGAGCCTGAAGACGCAGCGGCTGCCAGGACGTCTCGCCCGAAAGTCGCCGGAGCGCAGGCAAAACAAACTGATAAAAGGTCACCATGACGGAAACGGGGTTGCCCGGCAAGCCGAAAAAGAGGCTGTCAGCGATCCGCCCGAAAGACAACGGCCTGCCCGGCTTCATGGCAATCTTCCAGAAATTGACTTCGCCGATTTCATCCAGAACATCCTTGACATAATCGGCATCTCCCACTGAAGCCCCAGCCGACGTGATCACCACGTCCGCCATATCGGCCGCCCTCAGGAATGTGTTCTTGATTTGCTCCCGGTCATCGGGCACCACACCGAGATCATTGAAGGCCATACCCGCGCGGCGCAACATGCCGTGCAGTGTGTAGCGGTTGGAATCGTAGACATCTCCTAATTCCAGAGGCTGTCCAATCGAGCGCAGCTCATCCCCATTGGAAAAAAATGCGGCACGCGGCCGACGCAGCACGGGCAGCTCGCCTATGCCCAACGACGCCACCATACCAATGTCGCCTGGCAGCAACCGTCGACCTGCGACCAACGCAGTGGCACCCTCAGCAAGATCTTCTCCTGCGTATCTGACGTGCTGGCCATCCCGTTGGCCGTCGGCGACCCGGATGTGATCATCCTGCTGCTCGACGTGTTCCTGCATCACGACCGTGTCAGTGCCTTCCGGCATCACCGCACCCGTCATGATGCGCACACACTCACCCGGTCCCACGCCGCCGGCAAAAGCCTTGCCGGCCCAGGCTGTCCCCACCACCTGAAGCGATGATTCGTTCAGATCCGCAAAACGCAGTGCGTAACCGTCCATGGCCGAGTTGGTATGATTTGGCACAGCGACCGGGGAATGCACATCGGCTCCCAGGACCCGGTCAAGAGCCTCGCGCAGTGCGACCACTTCCACATCGGCGATGGGCGTGACCGCTTGCGCAATGCGATCCAGCGCCGTATCGACCGGTAGCCACGCCGGGTCATACTCATCATCACAACTCGGCTGGCGGGCGACGGGTTCCGGGGTGCTCATGCCTTGCGCCGCCAGTCGCCTGATCGGCCACCGGATTTCTCCAGCAACTGAATATCCGTAATGGTCATGCCGCGATCAACCGCCTTGCACATATCGTAGATGGTCAAAAGACCCACGTTGACACCATTGAGCGCCTCCATCTCAACCCCGGTCCGCTCTCGGGTTTCGGCCGTAGCAGTACAAAAGACACATCGTTGATCATAATCAATCCTGAAATCCACTTCGACACGCGTAAGGGAAAGCGGATGACATAGGGGAATCATCTCTGCAGTCCGCTTTGTTGCCATGATCGCCGCGATGCGTGCGACCGCCAGCACATCGCCCTTAGCGTGGCCCCCTGTTGCAATGAGGTCCAGGGTCGACGGCTGCATGACGATGCGGCCTTGTGCCACCCCGCGTCGGGCGGTGATTTCCTTGTCGCCCACATCCACCATCCGGGCCTCGCCCTGCTCATTGAGGTGGGTAAGAGTCTTGCTGTCCATCGCCAAAACGGGGTGCTTGTGAAAAAGTGAGGATTATTCTAGCGGTTATTGTGACTCGCGGAAGACTGGCCATCCTCGGCAGAGCTACCAACATGCTACAATTTTTTGCGGTTCATCTCTTCGGTATCGATTTATGGCCAGTACAGCCTCCACTATGCAGGCGCTCGGATCTGAGGCACCTGCTTTCACCCTGCCCAATACCCATGCCGCATCAGGCGGACCGACGGTGTCGCTGGCGGACTACGTCAATCGCAAAGCATTATTGGTCGCTTTCATCTGTAACCACTGTCCCTACGTGATTCATATCCGGGATGCGTTTAACGCCTTTGCCAAAGAGTACGCGCCGCTGGGTCTGGCGACCGTTGCGATCAGCGCCAACGATGCAAGCACCCATCCTGATGATGCGCCGGAAATGATGTCCAAAGAAGCCAAGCGCTACAGCTTCGGGTTTCCCTATCTTTACGATGAAGATCAGTCCGTGGCCAAAGCCTACCGCGCAGCCTGCACGCCCGATTTTTTTCTTTTCGATGCAAACTGCCAACTCGCGTATCGGGGACAGTTTGATTCCTCCCGGCCAAAAAACAACGAACCGGTCAACGGCATCGATTTGAGAAACGCGGCGGATGCGGTCCTTCGCGGCGATGCCGTTTCAGGCGAGCAAATCCCGAGCATCGGCTGCAACATCAAGTGGAAAGCAGGACAGGAGCCTGACTACTTTCCCACCTGATTCCAATCATGTGCCGAGACGCACACAAGCTCTGTTGCAATGGGTGAGTCCGTTTTATTTTCCGTATTCTTGATCTTCACCGGGGCAGCGTTCCTAGCCACGGTGGCGCTGTTTGCACGCCAGTCTCTGCTGATCGCCTACATCGCGGTGGGCGTGATCGCGGGGCCATCCGTCACGGGTCTGATAGCCGATCCCCATCTCATCGCCGAACTCGCCCATATCGGGATCATCTTCCTGCTGTTTCTGCTCGGACTCGACCTGTCGCCCCGCAAACTGCTCGGCCAGATGCGAGAAGCCGTCGGCGTCACCCTGATCAGCTCCATCATCTTCGCCCTGCTAGGGTATGGGGTGGGGTTGGCTGCTGGGTTGTCCCGTGTCGATTGCCTCGTCGTCGGGATGGCCAGCACCCTTTCCAGCACGATCATCGGTCTCAAGTTGCTGCCGACCACGGTGCTACACCATCGCCATACCGGAGAGGTCATCATCAGCATCCTGTTGCTGCAGGACCTGCTCGCGATCGGTGCCCTGCTGTTGATCGACACCCTGGCAGCGGGGTCGATGCCTTGGCTGCAGGCGGGCCTTGAATTCGCGGGGCTGCCGCTTCTTTTTGCTGGCGGCTTGGTCGCTGAACGATGGCTACTACGGCCCCTCTTTGAGCGTTTCGACAAAGTCGGTGAGTATGTCTTCTTACTGTCGCTCGGGTGGTGTTTGGGTTTTGCACAATTTGCGCAAAGCTTTGGCCTTTCCTATGAGGTCGGCGCCTTCATCGGCGGTATCACACTGGCCAACAGTCCCATTGCGCCGTTTATTGCGGAAAGTCTGCGGCCATTGCGCGACTTCTTCCTCGTGATGTTCTTTTTTGCCCTTGGTGCGGGCTTCGACCTTGCGGGTGCCGCTTCTGTTTGGCCATCCGCCATGGCTTTGGCCGCGGGTGTCCTGCTGATCAAGCCGGTCACTTACCGCGCCCTCCTCAGAAGATACGGTGAAAGCACACTTCTGGCTGGCGAGGCGGGCGTCAGGCTCGGCCAGATGAGTGAGTTTTCTCTGCTGTTGGTTGCCGTCGCGGTGCAGGCGCAAACCATCAGTCAGCAAGCTGCCCACCTTGTACAGGTGGCAACCCTGATCACCTTCGTGGCCTCATCCACTTTTGTGGTGCTGCGTTATCCCAGTCCCATTGCCCTGTCAGAACGTCTGCGAAGAGACTAGCTGGCGCAACGTTTAGGGCGCGGTTTCCGAGGACGCCTGGTGCTTAACCTCGTTCACCGCGGCATTCAGTGCCGCTTCGTCGGCGAGATATTCATGATCAACCACCTGCAGCTCGTCACTCAGCCGGAAGACCAGTGGGATACCGGTAGGAATGTTGTATTGCATGATCTCGTCCTCACTCATGCCAAGAAGAAACTTCACCATTGCGCGCAGACTGTTACCGTGCGCAGCGACCAGCACCCTTTTGTCGTTGTTGAGTTCTGGGACCAGCCTCTCACTCCACCATTGCATCACCCTTTCCAGCGTGTCGGCCAATGACTCGGTATCGGGGAGCCCAACGATACCGGCATATTTCGGATCCCGAGAAGGATGCTGTGGATCTGCCGCATCAAGCGCCGGGGGGCGAATGGCATATCCCCGGCGCCACTTCAGCACCTGATCATCGCCGTGCTTGAGTGTGGTTTCCTTTTTATCGAGGCCCTGCAGTGCCCCGTAGTGCCGTTCATTCAGCCGCCAATCCGTTTGCACCGACAGATACATCTGATCCATCTCGTCGAGGATCAGCCACAGAGTGCGAATCGAGCGCTTTAACAGTGAAGTCATGGCGACGTCGAATCGGTAGCCTTTCTCCAGCAGGGTCCTGCCGGCATCGCGGGCTTCGCGCACACCCCTGTCTGACAGGTCCACATCCACCCATCCCGTAAACCGGTTTTCGAGGTTCCATGCGCTCTGGCCATGGCGTATCAGAACTAATGTCTTCATAGCGGTAAATTTCAGTATCTTTGCGAGGGATGTTACCAGTCCTGTTAGCGGGCATTGCATTTTGCGAGAGGAGGGTTGATCAATCCCTCCTGGGATTGAGGCTCAGGACCTCAGCAGGCTCCGGTTACCTATACCAGTTGAGAAGCCTGACACACCTGGGAAGATTTTGTTTGTCGGATGCATCGAGGCCATCTCGACCCTCGGGAACGCCCATCTCGAATTGAATAACCAGTCATGACGCATGTTTACTAAGGAGTGATCTTGGGCCAGTCCGGTATACTGGGTTCATTCTGTCCCTGCTTCTACGCTTCCTAACCAAGCTGCACCTTGCTGAGATCGTGACCCATTCAGAATCGCCTTCGCTCTTCTTGAGTGGATCGACATAGGCAAGAGCGGACGTAGATTCCACGAGACTCAAATTGAATGACAAATAAAGCACGGTCCGGCTCTTGCTCCAAGTGGCTACATGCTTTGTGCGCTGGATTCTTCGTCATACTTGCGACTGGCTATCTCCATGATGTCCTGTTTCAGGATAAGCACCTCAGCGCGTTTGATTTCATTCTGAACAAGCCCGCTTGGCAGGCAGAACGGGGTCCGCACCTAGTCAATAATGGAGTACTCGCCGACTCGCCGACTGCACACTTTCCTTACAGGAGGATTTTTTGGGACAACTTGCGGGAAGGCAGAAACACCGATTACCTACCGCACATTCTTACCGGTCAGCCATCAAACGGCCAGGGAACGGGGGCTTTTGCCACCAGTTTTTTTCAGTTGTTCATGAACGTTCCGAACGCCCTGGATTGGAGCACATGGTTTAGATTGATCCTAGCGGGCATCTTCATGTACACGCTCATGATCTGGCTCGGCTGCCAGCCCATTATCGCCGTCCTCGCAGGTATTGCCTGGACCTACAACACCCATCAACTGGCTTGGTTGCTTTTCCCTCAGCACCTTGCGGCCCAAATATGGATTCCGTTGATCTTCCTCCTCAACTTCAAACTAATTCGCGATGGTCCCGATTGGCCATCCTCACTCGGTCTAGTACTCAGCGTCGTGCTTTTCTACAGTAGCGGTTACACCCAGATTGCTCTGTATAGTTTTATCTTTCTGGGCTTGTTCAATACCGTTTACCTGTGGCTCGCAAAGGAAACGGTGCGCGCAAAGTGGCAACTTTGGATAATTGTTCACGGGCTTTATCTCGGTACTGCCCTACTAATTTTTCCAGACGTGATGTCTCAGTTGGCGGAAATCAATGACGGTTTACGTAGCGCACAACCATTCCGTTACCTTAGCCTAGGAAGTGTGCCCCTGCTCAATTCGCTTCTGAGCCTCCCGGCAGACGGACTGCCCCATTCGCTGGACATAGTGAGATTCATGTTTCCGCACTATCTGGGGCTGGGGCTCTCGGCACCCGGCCTCAGGGAGCTCTATAACACTAACACTGTTGAATTTATGGCCTTTTTTGGTCTGATCGTTTTTTACCTAACGCTTTACGGGATATGTGGAGGACTGCGCCGCCATAGTCGCCTGGTGTGGGCTCTTGGCATAACGTTGTTCTTTGTCTTTGCGCTGTTCAATAGCAATCCGCTGATTGTGGGTCTTGTCAACCTGATCCCGGCGGGGGGTGCTGGTCAGTTCGACCGCTTCATCACTCTCATCATCTTTGCTTGCATTGTGCTGAGCGGCATCGGCCTCAGATATTTTCTTGAAGACAGAAAAACCCATGATCTAATCTGGGCAGTTGTGCCGGGCGTTCTCCTTCTAATATGGATTGGCGTTGCCAAGTTTCACTACGACCCGATTGTCAATCTGTGGTCCTTTATCCTACCGGTGGCGGTGCTGACATCTTTTGTCGTCATCAGTCACTTGCTCGTACGAAGAAACATGGGAAACCTGGTTGGGTTTATCGCCATTGGATTCACGCTGTATGAGTTGCTTCCCGCCACATATGCGTTCAATACACGGCTTGATGCGAAAAACCATTTCCCGGAAAATTCGGTCATCAGCGCCATTCAGAAGACACCGGGAGATTTTCGTACCGCGATAATCATGAGCAACGTCTCGTACCATCACAACATCTTCAGCTACTACAAATTAGCGACGATAGGCGGGTACGCCACAACGGTCCGGAACCAATACGTCAAATTCCTGCGGGAAGCCTACGAGGATGTTTCGGTTACCGCCAACGGTATTGTTTTCCTGATGCATCATCGTCCCGAAATTCTTCGCCTACTAAATACCCGGTTTGTTGTTACCGATATGCCTTTGGCTAGCGACCGGGTTCAAGAGCGCTTCACCAACGAAGCAAATACACTCTACGAGATTACAGACCCGTTGGACCGTGTTTATTGCGGCACTGACCAACTGGTGGTGCCAAAGACAAACGAGATTCCAAGGAGGTTGGCGGAGGCCGTTACTGCCTATGATCGGCCAATTTTCGTCAGCGCACCGCTGGTTGATGAGAGTCAACTCACCGAAAACTGCTCGATCTCAGATCTGAAAGTTTACCAGGGCAGAATCGAATTTCGCGCTAGAGCCGATAAGCCAACACTTATCTTCATAGCGACTAACCATCACGAAAACTGGCGCGCGCGCATAGATGGAATACGGACCGAGATCAGTGCCGGTAACTACGCTTTTATGGTCGTTCCGGTGCCAGCCGGATCCAGCGAGGTACAACTCGAGTACACCGATGAAAAACTCTTGTTGGGAGCGCTTTTGCTTATTGGGTTTGGCTTTTTTGTGCTCGGCTACGCAGCGCTAACTACGAATCCAACCTGGAGAAAGGCATTATTTGTACTATGTGCATTAATACTGATTGGGAAAAATGCCCCATCCGTACCGGGGCTGAAAAATCTGGAGATTTCTGAAAGAGAGGTTACTCTAGGACTTGGCGTCGCAGATTCGCACCAGTCATAAAATCACGAATCTCCCGCGATCTGCTTCAGCTGGTTGACCAGGAGTTGGAGCGCGTGAGCCCGATGGCTCAGGGTGTTCTTCACGCTTGGGGTGAGTTCGGCTGCCGTACAGTTTTCTTCCGGGATCCAGAACACCGGATCATAGCCAAAACCGTTCTCGCCGCCGGGCGAGGCGGCGATGTAGCCTGGCCAGGTCCCCTCACAGATCAGGGGTGCCGGGTCATCCTCCCGTCGCAGGTAGACCATCAGGCAACGAAATCGGGCCTGTCGCTCCTCAAAAGGCACACCCGCCAGTTGGGAGAGCATCCTGGCGACATTCTCGGAATCGCTGGCACCCTCCCCGGCAAAACGCGCCGAATAGACTCCTGGCGCACCGCCCAGTGCGTCGACTTCGATGCCCGAATCGTCCGCGATGGCAGGGCGACCGGTTTGCTCGGCCGCATTGCGGGCCTTCAGGATCGCATTCTCAACAAAGGTCTTGCCGGTCTCTTCGGCGGGGATGACACCTAGCGCACCCTGACCCACCACCGAGAAGCCGGCGCCAGACAACAGGGCACTCAACTCCCGGAGTTTTCCCGAGTTATCCGAAGCAACGACCAACTCACGGTTCACTAGTCTGTCTCTCGAGCGAGGCGCTGCAAGCGCATCAGCTCCTCGATACCCTTCACGGCGATGGCGGTCATCTTCTGCATCTCGGCCTCACCGAACGGGCTGTGTTCGGCGGTCCCCTGAATCTCGATGAACTGTTTCTTGTCATTCATGACGAAATTCATGTCGGTATCGGCGGTACTGTCCTCAGAATAATCGAGGTCCAGCAGCACCTCGCCCTGTTTCAGACCCACAGAGATAGAGGCAATCTGGTGCAGCGGGACCGTAGCATCAAGCAGGCCCTGCTGGTGAAGATGGTCCAGGGCATCAGCGAGCGCCACCCAGGCGCCTGTAATCGATGCCGTCCGCGTACCGCCATCCGCCTGGATCACATCACAATCCAGTGTGACCGTTCTTTCTCCGAGCGCGTTCAGATCCAGGGCAGCCCGCAGTGAGCGGCCGATCAGCCTCTGGATTTCAAGGGTTCGGCCACCCTGCCTGCCGCGGGCCGCCTCACGCGCCATCCGCTCTCCCGTTGCCCGGGGCAGCATGCCATATTCCGCGGTAATCCAACCTTGCTGGCTGCCCTTGAGAAACCTTGGTACACGCTCTTCAACGCTGGCCGTACACAGCACCCGGGTGTCCCCAAACTCCACCAGCACCGAACCTTCGGCATGACGGTTATAAGCGCGGGTGAAACGCACGGGCCGCAACTCGTCCGGACCTCGGTTGTTCGCTCTGGCCATCAATCTTCCTCTGTTGTGATGTGTCGTGACGCGGCGGCTCTTTGAAGCGGGCGCCGGATCAGCCCGGCGGCAGCGGATGCCCGAACAGCGAGAAGAACTGCGTCAGGAACCGGTAGGTCAAACCCCAGATCACCCGCTCGTCCTCCTCGCTTAGGAATATACCGGGAAACAGCGCCCCGCCTGCGGCTTCATATTGCACTGACGTCCGAAGCTTGGGATCGAGAAGTCGGGACAGCGGAATCTGTACCACCTCGGAGACCTCGTGATTGGGCCTGAGCACAGGTGTGGTGTCTACCAAGTAAACAAAACAGGAAATCACGAGATCCGCCGATCGGCCGCCATGACGGCCACGCAGATCTCCAAGCCGACCCACCGATTCGACTGGATGCAGCTTAAGCCCGATTTCTTCACAGGTCTCGCGACAAGCAGCATCGCCCGCTTCAAGATCGCTGTGCTCGCGGCGGCCTCCCGGAAAGGCCATTTGCCCTGACCAGGGATCATCGGGCGACATTGCCCGCTGGATAAAAACGATACTGGGGTCGTGCTCGCCCGCATCACGATTCAGGACCAGCGCCACCTCTGCCTGGCGAGCGCTGGATTGCCGGTCGAGGTCGGGCTGGTGTTCCTGAAAACGGTTCAGGATCTCGCTGACCGAAATCACCAATGGATTCCACCGCCGAGCAGAATGCCATAACTGCCCTCGCTGGCGCCGGATCCCGTGATTGCCCCCGTGTAGTCTGTAATCTGGTATCGCCAAGCCAGGCGAAGGTCCACAAAAGGCAGGGGATCGAGGACCAGTCCCGTCTCGACCGAGATTGAGGAAAGATCCTGGCGCGACCCGACATCCCCGAGCGAGGGAGCCCATCCGGCATCGGCATAAAACCGGAGGAACCCAAAAATGCCGACTCTCGCCTCGGCCATGACCCGTGCGCCTGAGGCGTCACCCTCTGCCCCGAAGCGGTCCTGCTCCCAACCCAGCCCCAGGGCAAGAAACGTGTTGTCGGTCGCGCTCAGCAAACGGTATTTGAAATCGACCAGCGTCTGCTCGTCCGGCGCCATGCCAACACTGTCCTCACTGATCCGATAAAGAGACGCCCGAAGACCCCACCGCTCGCCCAGCCACAACTCGCCATAACCGCCGGTCAGTGGGGAATTCACCGACGTATCCTGATAATCGTCGACCAACCAGGTAAAGACACCGGCTTCACCGTCCACTGGCCCCAACGCCCCTGCCGGGCCGGATGCCAGCAGCCCTGTCATCAAAAAAACGCGCGCGATACACTTCACGAATCAATTCCTGGAAGGGAAGACGGATGATTTTATCATCCGGCCTTTTCGGTTCGATGGACGTGACCATATCGGAGGCTCTGACGATGACCGAACGCGAACACGACAACGGTGTCCGTCTTGATCGCTGGCTCTGGGCTGCGCGTTTTTTCAAAACCCGTGCAGAAGCGGTCGAGGCAGTCCGGGCGGGCCATGTTCTGCTGAACGACCATAAAACCCGCTCAGCAAAATCGGTCCGTTGTAACGACCGGCTGCGAATCCGCCGCAAAACGATGGTCTATCACGTCACGATCCGACACCTGATCGACAAACGAGTCTCCGCCACGCTCGCTGCTGAGGCCTACGTGGAAGATCCGGACAGTATTGAACGGCGCGAAACCCTGCGTCAGCAGTTACGCCTGCAGCCCCAGCCCATCAGACAGTCCAAGGGCAGACCCGACAAAAAGGAACGGCGGCAACTCAAGCAGGTGCGCTATGCCGACGGGAGCGGCTGAACCGATGCGCGGAACCATTCTCGATGCCGACAGTTTTGATCGCGGTGACCTCGATACCGCTGCGCTAGACAACGCCCTTGACCGCTGGACCCATCATCGTTCAACGCGATCTCACGAGGTGGTGGACCGCATCGAGGGTTGTGAGGTGGTCGTCACCAATAAAGTCGTTATCGATGCCGCTGCAATGCAGAGCGCTGCCTTAAAGCTGATCGTTGTGGCCGCCACCGGTACCAACAACATCGACCTCGCGGCGGCAAAAGAGCAGGGCATTACGGTCTGCAATGTCCGAGACTATGCTTCCGCTGCGGTAAGCCAGCACGTGTTTTCGCTCCTGCTGGCACTGGTCTCCCGCCTTGGCGACTACACCCAGGCCGTCAGAGCAGGCCGGTGGCAGGACAGCAAGGTGTTCTGCCTGCTGGACTATCCCATCCGTGAGCTCGATGGCATGACGCTGGGCATCATCGGCTATGGCAATCTCGGCCGGCGCGTCGAACAGATCGCGCACGGTTTCGGTATGCAGGTTCTGATCTGTGCACGGCCAGGCAGCGGAGCAATACCTGATGGCCGGATTGCTTTCGACACACTGTTGGAAAGCTCTGACGTGATTTCATTGCATTGCCCGCTTTCCGCCGCGACGCATAATTTGATCGGAAGAGCCCAGTTTCAAAAAATGAAATCGACTGCCGTCCTGATCAACACGGCCCGCGGCGGTATCGTCAATGAAGACGACCTTGCAAGCGCCTTGCGCCGAGGAGATATTGGCGGGGCGGGTATTGACGTGCTGACTCAGGAGCCGCCCGGGGCAGATCATCCCCTGCTGGCCCCGGATATCCCCAACCTCCTGGTCAGCCCTCACAATGCCTGGGGATCGGTCCAGTCACGCCAGCGGCTCGCCGATGAAATTACCGGCCTCATCCGAGCCTATCGTGAGGGTGCGCCCAGAAACTGCTGCCGGCCTGATTGAACATCATCATCCCGCCTCCCCTGACACTGTACGTTCACCTGCCCTGGTGCGAACGCAAGTGCCCTTACTGTGACTTCAACTCTCATCCCCTGAAAACCGACCTGCCCGCGTCGGACTACATCAATGGACTGATCGCGGATCTCGACGCTGTTGAGCAGGCATATTCAAAACACCACTTTCATGCCGTTTTCTTTGGTGGCGGCACACCGAGTCTTTTCGAGGGGGATCAGATCGCCCGGCTGCTGGAGCGTCTCGACCAGCATGGCTGGCTCGATTCGCAGACGGAGATCACGCTGGAAGCCAACCCCGGATCAGCTGAAGCTGATCGATTCCGCCGCTATCACGATTGCGGAGTCAACCGTCTTTCGCTTGGCGTACAGAGTTTCAATAATGAAAGCCTCGACGTGCTCGGGCGTATACACAACGGAGAGGAAGCAAAAGAGGCCTGTCGCGCGATCAGCGAAGCCGGTTTCGACAACTTCAACATCGACCTCATGCATGGTCTACCGGGACAGGTTACAGCGGATGCGCTGGCCGATCTGCGCGCGGCGTTCGGCTTTTCACCGACTCACCTTTCTCTTTACCAGTTGACGATAGAACCCAATACCGCATTTGCGGCGAATCCGCCTATGCTGCCTGACGAGGAAGTACTCTGGAATATCCGTTGCGCCGTTCAGGATCTCGCCAGTCAGGCCGGCTTTGAGCAATACGAGGTCTCTGCCTTTGCGCGGCCAGGGCAGCGCTGCCGGCACAACCTCAACTACTGGGAGTTCGGCGACTATATCGGCATCGGCGCGGGCGCGCACAGCAAACTTTCTCTTGAAGGAGAGGTGTACCGGTGGAGCCGGCCGCGCCACCCGCGTGAGTACCTGAAGACCGTCGCCGCGGGCTCCGCTCCTGACGCCGGACCGCCTCTCGCGCCCGCTGCATTGCGCTTTGAGTTCTTACTGAACGCGCTGCGCCTAAAAGCGGGCTTCCCATTACATCTTTTTGAGCAACGGACCGGTCTTGATTGGAAAGAAGAGAAGGCTTTTTTTGAGGATGCGGCTAACGATGGACTCCTGCGTTTGGATGAGACCCGAGTACAAACCACGCCGCTCGGCTGGCGTTTTATGGATGACCTACTGGAACGCTTTCTCGATCAATAAGGGTCCACCGAATCGCATGATATGATGACCAGACAAGGCCGTTTAGTCTGTCTCAAGTTCACGGCCGCAACGCTTTTTGACTTTTTGATTCGTCACCCATGCTCTGGATCAAGGCGCTACACATCATCTTCATGGTGACCTGGTTTGCAGGACTTTTCTATCTCCCGCGACTGTTTGTCTATCACGCGATGAGTAAGGATCGCGCGGCTCAAGACCAGTTCAAGGTGATGGAGCGCAAACTCTACTTTGGCATTACGACCCCGGGCGGCGTGCTGACAATCGGTTCCGGCCTGTGGCTGTGGCTAGGTTATGGGATCGGCAGTCAGAGCCTGTGGCTGATGGGAAAGATCGTGCTGGTTGCGGTCCTCGTTGGGTATCACCTCTGGTGCGGGCACATGGTGAAGCGGTTTGCGCAGAACAAAAATCGGCACGGGCATGTTTTTTATCGCTGGTTCAATGAGTTTCCCGTTCTCGTGCTGGTCGGCGCAGTAGTGCTGGTGGTATTAAAGCCGGCCTGAGTGGGATCCGCGATGTTCCATGTGGTGTTGTTCTCGCCGGAGATTCCGCCCAATACAGGCAACATTATCCGCCTGTGCGCCATGAGGGTAACGACCCGGGATGGCACCCGTTGAAGGAGAGCGCCTCGCCGTCGAGGGTAAACCGCTCATTGGTAAATGGCAGGTTTCCTGTTACGGATTTGGTTACACACCAACCGCATTGACGACCGACAAGGACCTTCCATTTGACGAGCGCAGTAATTTGTACGACTGGTTATCCAAACCGATTACCAATCCGACAACGCTGTCAGTGGTGGACAAGGTAAACACCTACCTTCGGGACACTTGCGACTTTCACAAGTTCGTTGACGGTTTATCTATCGACCGCAAGAACCGCGTGATTGGCGTATCGCTGGGTAGTTGATGCAGTAGTCAATCAGGGTTGTGTACGGTGTAATACCGTGCATCGCCCTTATTTACGCCACCTATGGAGCAGATTACAAACTACGCATTGCCCCGGATGAACCGGGGATAAGGGATAGGACGAGGGAGCGTCATGCAAACAAATTCGACTATAAAGGTGCTATCGCGAACGATAGGCGCCTATTACGAGGACAGACGAGGGCGCCGTCATCACGGTTACCTGTGCCTTACAGAGCATGGACTGATACAGCATCCAGAGCGCGTCGCCACCATCGCCGTTGGTCAGATTACGAGTGGTTCAAAGGTAGCGTCCACTGCCGTCCGCATTGGCACCGCCATAGCGAGCACACACGAGCTACCCTTGATTTGGCGTGAACAATTCGACATTGGGTTATGGTTGTTATCCGTCGCTGTCCATAGCGGATTGTACGAAGTACGCCGGGACAATGGTGAACAACCAACCAATGACCATAGCACTGAACCGTATCGAATATGGTCAGTGTATTCACCCGCAAGACAGACCGAAGGTTATCTTTCCACCGAAGGTCCCTTCCCTGAGTGGACCAACAGCATCGACGAGGACGGTAGGCAACTGCTGTACTCAGACTGCTACACGCCTGAAGTGCAACCAGATAGCACATGGGTCACCGCAGTACACCGCCTTGAAGGTATCCCGTTCCAGATAAACCAACCCGTGCTTGAAGTAGCACAGCGTATTGGTGTCACAACATCCAATCCAACCAAGTATGAGCAACACAAGCAAGTTATAGCAACTGCCGAGCGCCTGCTTGGAAGCACCTTCCATCATCGCGTTCACCTCGACCAACAAGGGCGCATCTACATATCCCGGTCACCAATCAACTTCCAACAGGGTGACATTGCCCGCGGACTGCTTCAGTTCGCTGAAGGTGTGCCACTGACTGACGATGGCATACGCGCCATATACCTACACATCGCCAACTGCAATGGCGAAAAGGGCGACATAGACGAACGTATCGAATACGCCAAGGACCACCACGCTACGTGGATTGAGTATGCCGAAGGTTTGTCTGACGGTTGGTTACAGGCATCAGAACCTTGGCAGTTGCTACGCGCCTGTATTGAACTGGCGAATACAAAGGTTGGTGACCCGTCCCATCTGATTGTGCCAATAGACCAAACCTGTAGCGGACTTGCGTGGCAAGCAATCGTAATGAATGACCCTGACCTTGCCGAGATGACCAACCTGCGAGGCGGTCATCATGACCTGTACCGCGCCATTGGTGACCGGTTGGACCTGCCTGCTGATAGTGCCGAGCGCAGAACAATTATCAAGAAATCCGTCATGCCGAGAAGTTATGGAGCAGGTGCTAGAACTATTGCCACGGGTTTACGTGATTGGGCGCTATTGAACCCAGCGAAGGCGCCGTACTTGAACACTTTGGACCTCACGTTCGTGAAGGATAAACGTGGGGACAATTCACCCTCGCTGCGATTGATCGGAATAGCACAAACCGCCATAGACTTGTTGGCGTCAACAGCACCAGCAACGAGGGAATTTTCCAAGGCCGTGAGGCGGTTCTACAAGTCCAGACTTCCATCACTTCCATATGTCCAATGGTTATCCCCATCCGGTTTCCTGTGCCGTGTACGCAAGGAAAAGACCGACAAGGTAGTTGGTGAACTACCACTGCCAACAGGGCGCGCTCGGATTGTCGCTCACGCACCTACCGGTGAATTGGACTACGACAAGATGATAACAAGCAGTCTTGCGAACGTAATCCATTCCCTTGACGCATCCCTTGTACACACAACGTTGGCGAATAGTGAGCACCGTGTAGTTTCGGTACACGACAGTTTTGGTAGTCACCCAAGCAACGTTTTCAAGACACAAACGATGCTCATGACAAACCTTGCGCTGATTGAGAGCATGAACCCATCGCTGTCGATAGAGGGTCAGGACCACCGTAAGGATGTTACGGGGCGTGACCTTGAAACAGTACGACGAATGAACGATTGGGTAAATGCGACCCAGTTTCCAAAACGTACTGGCACACCACCAGATACGGCATTTTCATACGAACAAAACAGACCACCAGTGGTAAACGCCACTGCCACAAACGTATTTTCATAAGGAGAACGAACATATGCTGATACTACGTAGAAAAGCACGACGCTCAGAATGAGACCGAGTGAGGATGGCCATTCGGGGCCATCGCGAATTAGTTTGAAGTTGAGGAGGAAGATCCACGGAATCCATAATCCCGAACCGTCAGGCAGTGTATGGGATACACCAGAGACAAACCTTGGGCAACCCAAAGACACCATCTGGTGAAGTAGTGCACTCAATTCTCAAGGACAACTGTGGTACGTGTCGCGCTGAACATTTGATACAGCGTGGCGCATACTACGGGTTCACCGTGAGTGAGTTACGGCAAGCATCGGTCTGCCTTGGAGTTGTCGGCACTACCATCAATGGTCAGCGTTATATCGCGCTACCATCCCATGCGAAACAGTTAGAACCCGGGGCGCAGTACCATGCTTCAGTAGTCCGCTATCATCGCACTGAGGCGGAAAAGGAACGGCAATGCGACACCATCGAATTGGATGATGACTTGCCAAATTTAGAGTAAATCAGGCACACATCTGGCACACAGTGTTTCACGTAGTCTTATTTCAACCAGAAATTCCGCCAAATACTGGCAACATTATCCGTTTATGCGCCAACACCGGGTCACAACTTCATCTGATAGAGCCGATTGGTTTTTCGATTAACGACCGCACACTCCGGCGCGCAGGACTGGACTATGCTGATGCGGTCACGCTGCGCCGTCATGCCGACCTGGATGCATTCCTTGAGACAGTTTCTCCTCAGCGCACTTTCATGTTCTCAACCAAGCATGTCCGGAGACACAGTGACTGTGCGTTCCAAAGCGGGGATGCATTGGTGTTCGGCCCTGAGACCCGCGGCCTTCCCGATGATGTCAGGCGCCGCGTACCGCAAGCCCAGCAGCTAACGCTGCCGATGTGCACCACAAGCCGCAGTCTCAAC
The DNA here is from genome assembly GCA_002346525.1 of Proteobacteria bacterium UBA2996. Classification (GTDB taxonomy): domain Bacteria; phylum Pseudomonadota; class Gammaproteobacteria; order Arenicellales; family UBA868; genus UBA868. Next base: position 3,847 of record DDZY01000013.1, on the reverse strand, counting down.
CTTGCCAACGCAGTCTCGGTCGCGGTGTTTGAGGCTTGGCGTCAGTGTGGTTATCCCGGCAGCGTCTGAGAGAATGCCTAGAGATCTTCAAGGCGGTCAACGCTGATACCGCTGAGCCTTAAGGCGGTATTCACCACGGCGAATTCGTCTGGCTCCACACGCACCTTGATCCCGACAAAAAGCGCGCCCAACGCATCGATACGCACCGGCTCTAAAGGCCTTGGCGACTTGAGGGATAGCAGGGTTTGGCCCACGATATCACTGGTATCGCCCTCAGCTGTATCACAGAAATAGAGCAGTTGGTTACTCGGGCGGTAGAAGGCCTGGTGAATGGAAAGACGGGTCGCGACCCAGGCTTCGATGATGCGATCCCTCGATACCCCGGGGCGCATATTGGCGATATCGATCAGATCCGGCGATCGAAACTTGCTATAGACTCGACGCTCCCGCGGCATGCCGACCTCACTGTCCTGCGCATCCATGACTGTATTATCCGACCTGGTTGATCTCGTTCTTTCCCTGGGCGAGGAAAAGGAGTTGCCCGCCGTTAGTGGTCTGTACAAACCGCGTGCGGCGACTTCGCCGGAGCGGGGGAAGAAATTTGGAGTCGTCGCTCTCGCCGACGGCAGTTGTGGGTTTTTCTTTGCTGGTCTGGATGATACCTTGTCGCGTCTGGATACGTGTGACCTGCGACAGTTTACTGAGGCGCCGACCCTGGACCTTGTGAAAAACTGTCTGGGTACTGACCCATTGTCGACAGCGGTAGGGCTCGGTGCGCTCAACGCCGTCAGTCAGCACCTGCTCAAGGCGGCTGGATTCGAGCTTGACCGGGCAACGGATCCGCTTGGCTGGCTTGATCTGGCCGACGCCCATCACGTGGGCATGGTTGGTTTTTTTGCTCCGCTTATCAAGAAATGGGGAAACTATCCCGGGGCACTGACCGTCATAGAGAAAGACCCCCAATTCCTCGACAGATCTGGCCCTTTTGAGGTAACCGACCAAACTGATCGCCTGTGCGGGTGCGACCGCGTATTGATCACGGGCTCCACCCTGATCAACGATACGCTGGATGATGTGCTCAGCCACTGTGATCCAAGAGCACAGATCGCCCTGGTGGGGCCGAGCGCATCGTGTTTGCCGGACCCGATCTTCGATCGCGGCGTCGACGTGGTTGGCAGCATTATGGTCTGTGATCTACCGCGGCTGGAGGGGCTGTTGGAAGCAGGCCAACCCTGGGCCGAGGGCACCGCCAAGTACTGCATCACGCGTGATCAGTATCCGGGTATCCGGAAAATGATCCGTACGGCCTGAACCGCGTGGGGATGGCCCGCCGCTTGGGGGACCGTGACGCCGAGATATAATTTCATCATGCCTTTAGTCAAATACCTCTGCGCTGTGTTTTTGCTCGCAGGGCTCTCAATGGGGCCGGTTCTGGCCGGAAAGATTCCTGTTGCCTCTGATCTTCAGCAGGACGCCGACGCGTCGCGCTCGGCGCAACTGCCGATCCTACTCATCTACACAGCCGAATACTGTCACTACTGTGATGAGGTAAAAGCGAGCGTCTTCAATCTGATCGTTGCAGATCCGGCATATCGGGATCGCATGCTGCTGCGGGAGGTTCGCATCGACACGAATCTCTATCTCGTGGGCTTCGGTGGAGATGTCACTAGTCATCGATCCTTTTCCAAAAACCGCGGGATCAGGATCGTGCCCACGCTCGAATTTCTCGATGGCGCAGGAACACAGATCCGTCAGCCGCTTGTAGGAGTAAGCATTCCTGACTATTACGGCGCCTATGTCGACAACGGCATCGAACAAGCCATTCGAAATCTTCGCGTACGACAGGACCCCTCATGACTCAAGAATTCGCTAAAGCAGAGCTCGACGTGGGCCGCCAACGTGTGTTGCCCGAGTGGATTGACTACAACGGCCACATGAACGTGGCCTATTACGTCCTGGCTTTTGATCGCGGTGTGGATGAGTTCATGTGCCAGATGGGCATTACCCCGGAATACCTCGAGACAGAGAAATCTTCGACATTCACTCTGGAGATGCATATCAACTACCTGCAGGAATTGCATCTCGACGATCCCATCCGTCTCACATGTCAGCTGCTGGACGCCGACAGCAAGCGGGTTCACTATTTCCTGCGGTTGTTCCACGCTGAAGCAGGCTACCTTGCAGCCACCAGTGAGCAAATGATGATTCACGTCAGCCTTGAGAGTCGGCGGACCTCACCGTTTCCGCCGAAGGTCAGTGGGGTGATCGATCAAATGATGGCAGCGCATGAATCGCTGCCGGCGCCCGATCAGGCAGGGCGCAAAATAGGGATACGCCGCAAGTAAGAAAGCACTTAGTCCAAGCGCTCGATAATGCCGTCGAGCTCGTCGAGCGAGTTGTACTCAATCACCAAACGACCTGATTTCCCGTCACGCGACTCCAGATGCACCGGCGCCGCAAGTTTTTCGGACAGCGCTTCCTCGAGGCGCTGAATATCACGACTTCGTCCTTTTTTGTTCTTGGGTTTCTTGGACGCTGTTTTCCCGGATGGCTCCAGCATCCTGCGAACAAGCTCCTCGGCCTGACGAACCGACAGTCGCCGCTGCATGACGGCTTGCGCTGCAACGACCTGCTGACCCTTGGGCAGCCCCAGCAGGGCCCGAGCGTGACCCGCTTCGATGCGGCCTGACTCAAGATGCTCACGTACGCTCGGATCGAGTTTGAGCAGCCTGAGCAGATTGCTCACCGCCACCCGTGATCGGCCGACTGCTTCAGCTGCCTGTTGGTGCGTCAATCCGAATTCATCAAGCAGGCGCTGAATACCTGCCGCCTCCTCGATCGGATTGAGATTCTCGCGCTGGATATTTTCGATAAGCCCCACTGCCAGCGCCGCTTCATCCGGCACGCGCCGAACCACTGCGGGCACCTCGGTCAGACCCGCAAGCTGAGCGGCTCGCCAGCGGCGTTCACCTGCGATCAGTTCGTATCCGCCACCGGCTGTTTCCCGCACCAGCAGCGGCTGAACGATCCCCTGGGAGGAAATTGAAGCAGCAAGCTCTTCGAGCGATGCCTCGTCCATCCTTGTGCGCGGCTGGTAGCGACCCTTGCGAATCTGACCGACCGGCAACTGGCGAAGGTCGGACTGGGTGGAATGCGGCGCCGATGGCGCGCTGCCCAGCAACGCGTCGAGGCCTTTGCCGAGTCTCGCCTTAGGACTCATGTTCTACTCCTGGCACGACCGTGCTGGCATCGGGTGTCTCTGACGAGCGCAGGCTCTGCAGCATCTCGGTGGCCAACTGCTTGTAGGCCAGCGCCCCCTGGCAAATCGGGTCATAGTCGATAACCGATTTCCCAAAACTCGGTGCCTCGGCGAGACGAACGTTTCGGGGAATCACCGTTTCATAGACGAGATTGGGGTAATAGTGCCTCAACTGGGCGGAGACCTCATTGGTCAGTGAATTGCGTCCATCAAACATAGTGCGAATCAGCCCCTCGATCGTCAGCGAAGGGTTAACGCTCGACTGCAGTCGACGGATAGTATCATCCAGCCCACTCAGCCCCTCGAGGGCATAGTACTCACACTGCACCGGAATCAGCACGGAATGAGCCGCGACAAGCGCGTTCAATGTCAGCACATTCAGCGCCGGTGGGCAGTCAATCAGCATCAGGTCGTATTGCTGAACCGCGCTCAGCACACGTTGCAAGCGGTGATTGTCGCTTTCGTCTCCCTGGGTCAGCTCTGCCTGTGCACCAGCAAGACCGGGTTCAGCCGGTAACACGTCGAACCCCGAGTCGCTCGCGATCACCGCCTCCGAGAAAGTACTCTCGCCCAACAACACCTGATAGA
>DDZY01000227.1:34148-34298 GCA_002346525.1 Proteobacteria bacterium UBA2996 | reverse complement strand
CCGACGTCACTCCAGTGGAATAAATGGATTATACCGGTGTGCCTAAAACGCTTTATTTCAGCGGATACCTGCAGTGGCTCAAGAAGGCGCTGTGTTGCAGCGATGTTTTGTTTTTCAGGGCGAAAACCCAGCCGCCCTCTGGATCGATTG
>DDZY01000227.1:15008-34105 GCA_002346525.1 Proteobacteria bacterium UBA2996 | reverse complement strand
GTCGCCGTATGGAAGGTGCCCGCACCGACTTCCATGTCATAAGGCTCAAGCACCACACAGCCCTGGTCCGCCCAGTACGCCTGGAGGCGCAGGATCAAATCCTGAAAATGCACTATTTGGTTCCCGACGTCACTCCAGTGGAATAAACGGATTATACCGGTGCGCCTAAAGCGCTTTATTTCAGTGGATACGTTTGGCGGCTCAAGAAGGCGTCGTTTTGCAACGAGGTTTTGTTTTTCGGGGCGAAAGCCCAGCCGCCCTCTGGATCGATTGTGGTTTATCGGATCGAGGGTAGCCGCCTTGTTTTAGGGATACGCGGTAGGGTTCTCCCGCGCGAGCCAAAGGTAAGCCCGAATTGAACGACACCACAGTATCTCCAGGCCGACATCGTTAATCCCACGGATTTTCCAAAGACTAACTATTGGCGGGTATAGATGCACTGATATAGTGCATTTTTTCGTTATCTGCACAAAAAACGTGCAATAATTCCGGATAGGTCGTAGTTTTGCCGCTTATTTCAGTTGGCACGGAACTTGCTTGGTAAAAGAGACTGGGTTTAATGAATCTTTGCGAAGAGTGCAACCGGAGACTGTCCGGGGGCGGTCTTCGCGTCCACCGTAGAGGAAAAAGCCATGTCAGCAGAAGACGCGCTGAAACTGATCAATGACAGCAAAGCAAAGTTTGTCGATTTTCGATTCACCGACACGCACGGCAAGGAGCAGCATGTCTCCGTACCAGCGTCGGTAATTGATGGGGAATTGTTTGAAGAGGGTAAGATGTTTGATGGGTCCTCTATTGCCGGATGGAAAGGCATCAACGAATCGGACATGATTCTGATGCCTGACCCGGATACGGCTGTGATCGATCCCTTCATGCAGGATACGACGATACTGCTGCGCTGTGATGTGATCGAACCGGCGACCATGCAGGGCTATGACCGGGATCCCCGTTCCATCGCCAAACGAGCTGAAGCCTACCTCAAGTCGACCGGGGCAGGTGATTCGGCTTACTTTGGGCCGGAAGCTGAGTTCTTTGTCTTTGATTCCGTACGCTGGACAAACGAGATGTCCGGCGCGGCCTACCATATCGAGTCGGTCGAAGCGGCGTGGAGTTCCGATAAGGATTACGAAGACGGCAACATCGGCCACCGTCCGGGGGTCAAGGGGGGATACTTCCCGGTGCCGCCGGTGGACTCCCTGCAGGATGTCCGCTCAAGCATGTGTCTTGCTATGCAGGATATGGGCCTCGGCGTAGAAGTACACCACCACGAGGTAGGGACCGCAGGCCAGGGCGAGATCGGCGTGCGCTTTGATACCTTGGTATCCAAAGCCGATCAAACGCAGATTTACAAATACTGCGTGCACAATGTGGCCCATGCGCATGGCTTAACGGCGACGTTCATGCCCAAGCCCCTGGTCGGAGACAACGGCAGCGGCATGCATGTCCACCAGTCGATCTTCAAAGGCGGAGATAACACCTTCGCCGGTGATGAATATGGCGGTCTCAGTGAAACCGCCCTTTACTACATCGGGGGAATCTTCAAGCATGCCCGCACGTTGAACGCGTTCACCAATGCCAGTACCAACAGTTATAAGCGTCTGGTGCCGGGTTTTGAGGCGCCCGTCATGCTGGCTTACTCGGCAAGGAACCGCTCAGCGTCCTGCCGCATCCCGTATGTCAGCAATCCAAAAGCGCGGCGCATTGAGGTGCGTTTCCCCGATCCGACTGCCAATCCCTACCTCGCGTTTTCCGCGATGCTCCTGGCCGGCCTTGACGGTATTCAGAACCGTATTCATCCCGGTGGCCCCATGGACAAAGACCTTTACGATCTGCCGCCGGAAGAAGCAAAAGAGATCGCCACGGTCGCGCGTTCTTTGGATCAGGCGCTCGACGCATTGGACGCAGACCGGGAGTTCCTGAAGGTCGGGGGCGTCATGAGTGATGACATGATCGATGGCTACATTGATCTTAAGATGGAGCAGGTCCAGCGGTTGCGGATGGCCACTCACCCGGCTGAGTTTGATATGTACTACAGCGTTTAGGCCCTAAAGCGGGTGTTTGACAAGTACCCGCTCCCCTTGGGATATTATGCACCACTATGGTGCAAATGTTTTTCAGATGAAGTATTCACAGGCGGACGTCAGCCGTGCAGTTCTCGATGGACTTAAGGCGGCAGTAATTTTGGTGGGCGCCGACAGGCGGGTGATTTTTATGAATCCGGCAGCAGAGGGACTTCTCGACACCAGTACACAACGAGGTTTTGGCCGGGATGTGCTCGACCTGTTGCCGATGGGGATGACCCTGCAGGGCGCATTGATCGCAGCTGAGGAAGGCGCAACCACGACGCTACGGGAGGAAGCGCTTCAAGGTCCGATGCAGGCCGAAGGCGTCACCGTGGACTGTACCGTCTCACCCATCGATTACGGAACCGATGGCCCCTGCATGATTGTTGAACTCAGCCCGGTTGACCAGCTTGCCCGGATGACACGAGAGACCACCCTGCACGAGAGCCAGGGTGCGTTCAGTCAGGTGGCCCGTGCACTCGCCCACGAGATCAAGAATCCGCTCGGGGGTATTCGTGGCGCGGCACAGCTGCTCGACGCTGAGTTGAGTGACAAGGATTTGCGGGAGTACACCCGGATCATCACTCATGAGACCGATCGGTTGAATGGTCTTGTCGACCGACTGACCGGAGGCTATGGCGCAAGTCAACGCGAATCCTTCAATTTGCACTCGGTTCTCGAGCATGTGCGAAAACTGACGCAGGTAGAAACACCCGAAGGCCTGGAATTCGACCGGGACTATGACCCCAGCATCCCGGATATTCTCGGCGATCACGCCCAGATGACCCAGGCGGTTTTGAATGTGGTGCGCAACGCCGTGCAGGCAATGGAGGGGAGGGGGTGTATTCGTTTGCGAACCCGTGTCCGCCGTCAATGTACGATTCATCACGCCCGTCACCGCTTGGCTGTTGAGGCCTCTATTACGGATAACGGACCTGGTATCGACCCGAGTTTAAAGGAGCGGATTTTCTTTCCCATGGTGACCGGACGCCCGGATGGGACGGGTTTGGGCCTCGCTCTCACACAGGAGATCATCTCTCGCCATGGGGGCCTGATTGCATGTACCAGTCAGCCGGGTGAGACCGCGTTCACCCTGTTGCTGCCGGTGGGGGCGAAGACATGACGCGCAGATCCTCCGTCTGGGTAGTTGATGATGATGCCTCGATCCGTTGGGTGCTGGAGAAAGCACTGTCTAATGCGGAGTTTGCCGTTACACTTTTCGACAACGCCGACGATGTCCTGAAGCGCGTCGAACGTGAACAGCCGGACGTCATCGTGACCGATATTCGTATGCCTGGCACCAGCGGACTGGAATTGCTCGATGTGCTGGGCAAGGATACGCCGGACCTCCCTGTGATTGTGATGACCGCGTTCTCCGATCTCGACAGTGCGGTGTCGGCTTACCAGGGCGGGGCATTTGAGTATCTTCCCAAGCCTTTTGACTTGGACGAGGTCGTGGCACTGGTGGGCCGAGCGCTTCAGAAAAAAGCGCAAGGCGCAGTGCGTGCTGCTGCTGACGAGAAGGACAGCGAGATGATAGGCGCGGCTCCCGCCATGCAGACCGTCTTTCGAGTCATCGGCCGATTGTCGGGCTCCCAGATGAATGTGTTGATCTCGGGTGAGTCGGGAACGGGTAAGGAGCTGGTTGCCCGCGCGATCTACCGTAACAGTCTGCGTGCGACGAAGCCCTTTGTGGCGATAAACACCGCTGCCATTCCGGCTGATCTTCTGGAGTCGGAACTCTTCGGCCACGAAAAGGGTGCCTTTACCGGCGCACAGGATCAGCGCCGCGGTCGCTTTGAGCAGGCCGCAGGCGGTACGCTGTTTCTCGACGAAATTGGCGATATGCCGCTTGAGTTGCAGACGCGGTTACTCAGAGTGCTGTCTGACGGTACGTTTTTCCGTGTCGGCGGCCATCAGGAATTGACCGCGGATGTGCGGGTTATCGCGGCGACTAACCAGGATCTCGTGAGCCGGGTCTCAGAAGGGCGGTTTCGCGAAGATCTCTTTCATCGGCTCAACGTGATTGGGATTGCGCTCCCACCGCTGCGTGAACGTCGGGACGACATTCCCGCCCTGGCTGAGAAATTTCTTCATCAGGCGGCAATTGAGCTGGATGTTGAGCCCAAGCGACTCGATGAGGCTACCATGCAGTTGCTCTGCGAGGCGGCCTGGCCCGGAAATGTCCGAGAGCTTGAGAATCTCTGCAGGCGCCTTACTGTGCTGGCGCCGGGTGCGACGGTGACTGCCGGGGACCTGCCGCCTGACGTCAACGCTCACTCAGCCGGGGTGGAGTCAGCGCAAACCTGGCAGCGCCTTCTGGAGCAGGCGGCTGCTGAGCGTTTTGCGCTGGGTCAAAAGGGTGTGCTTTCCGAATTCGGCCCGGACTTTGAGCGAGTCCTTCTGCGAACGGCGCTTGGGTTTACCCGAGGCCGCAAACAGGAGGCTGCCCGCTGGATTGGATGGGGTCGCAATACCCTCACCCGCAAACTGAAAGAACTCGACATAGACTGACGCGGGGCCGGGCGCGTTCTTTCGCATCGGCCGTGATCGTCGTCGGCTTGTCTTCCGGGCAGGCACACTATACTTTGCGCTCGTCGAATTAGACCCTCCTTACGGGAAAAATCATGAGCAAGCTAGCGGGAAAAACCGCACTGGTGACAGGTGCCAGCGCCGGAATCGGTTTGGCGACCGCGAGGCTGCTGAGTGAAGCCGATGTGCGGGTCATCGGTTGTGCCCGTCGCCTGGACGTGCTTCGTCCCCAAATGGATGAACTGCCTGGTCCGACGCTCTCGGTGCAGCTTGATGTGGCGGATGCCGAGTCTGTTGCTGACCTGATGACCCAATTACCGCCCGAGTGGCAGACAATCGATATCCTGGTCAACAACGCGGGTAGTGATATCGGCGGCCGGCGCGATTTTCACGAAGGCGATATCGCCGAGTGGGTCAACACGATACAGATCAATGTGTCTGGACTGATGCAGGTGACCGCAGCAGTGTTACCCGGCATGCTGGCGGGTCAAGGGGGACATATTGTGAATCTCGGGTCGGTCGCCGGACTGAGCGGTGTGCGGGGCTGCGCGGCATACGTGGCCAGCAAACATGCGGTGCACGGATTGAGTGACACGCTTCGTCAGGAATACGCCGGCCGCGGGATCCGGGTGTCGGAGATCCTGCCGGGCATGGTCAAGACCGAGTTTGCCAAGACCCGCTTTTCCGATGCCGATAAAGGCGATGCGTTTTATGAGAACTACGGCCTTTGCCTGGAGGCTGAGGATATCGCCCGTTCTGTGCTCTTTGCCCTCGAACAGCCGCCGCATGCGGTCGTGTCACAGATCGTTATCGTTCCAGATAACCCGGGATAACGCGCTCAGGCCAGCATGCGTGACAGTCTGAGCCGAAGACGGTTTCTCGGCGCGGGGGTAGGGGTCTTGGCCACCGCAGGAGCCCTGGGGTGGCTTTATCGCCCGCGGAGTATTGGCACGTCGTTGGGTGATCTTGCGGCAGACCCAGAGGGAATCCTGAATCTTCCGCCGGGATTTTCCTATCAGGTCCTGCAACGCGCCGGTGACCGGATGACAGACGGCTTTACAATGCCGGAGGCTCCCGACGGCATGGCCTGTTTTGCAGGTGATAACGGCACTTGGGTGGTCATGCGCAACCATGAGATTCATGAGGGCAGACCCGTGGATGCAGCGCTGAGCTTTGCCGGTAACCGGGGCGGGGGCGTAACTCGGTTGGTCGTGGATAGAGAAAGCGGCGCGCTTTTGTCTAGCAATTTCGTGCTGACCGGAACGTCACGTAACTGCGCCGGTGGGCCGAGTCCCTACGGTTGGTTGAGTTGCGAGGAGGTTGAGGAACCGGGGCACGGGTACGTTTTTTTGTGCGACGCATCGGCATCGACACTGCAGGCGCCGCACAAGTTGCCCGCGCTGGGCCGTTTTCCTCATGAGGCGGCCGCGTTCGATGAGATTACCGGCATCACATACCTCACCGAGGATAAGTCCGATAGCGCAATCTACCGCCATCTTCCGGACCATTCGACGCAGCCTTTTGTCGGCGGAGAGTTACAGGCATTGAAAGTGTCGTCCAAGGACCGATTCAGGCTTTCTGAAGGCCTCAAGGTAGGAGATGCATTTGATGTGGAATGGGTGTCCGTGGCCGACCCACAAGCCATCAGGACCTCGACGCGAGATCAGGCCCACAAAGCCGGAGCGGCGTTTTTTTCGCGTGGCGAGGGCGCATGGTTTGCTGACCGTCAGGTTTATCTTTGCTCTACGGATGGTGGACCCGCGAATCGCGGGCAGCTCTATAGGCTTGATATTTTTCCGGAAACAAAGGATCAGATTACTCTTGTTGCTCAAGCAGAAGGCGACGACGCTCTTGATAAACCGGATAACGTGACGGTATCACCCTGGGGTGATGTGTTTTTAGCAGAGGACGGCGATGCACCCAACGGTATATGTGTCCTCAGTCCCAACGGCAGATTGCGCTATTTCGCCGAAAATGTCTTAAACCATGGAGACAGCGAAATCACGGGGGTGTGTTTTTCCCCGGACGGCAAGTGGCTGTTTTTGAATCTGCAGTGGGAAGGCTTAACGCTTACGGTAACGGGACCTTTTCGGGATTTTCTTCAAAGCGCCTGAGACCGCAGGCGATCTTTGCGCGTGTCCTGTATTCGGAGCCCCATCGCTATAATTGTGAGTGAGTTCTCGCTGGCCCGCCCCTGCCGAGATTTGCGCCGCCTCTATTGTGCACTCCTTCTTTAAACCTGCGTGACTACTGCTTTGAAAAACAAAAAAGCCACTCTCGATCGCATCGGCATTTTGGGCGGCGGTCAGTTAGGGATGATGCTCTGCGAGGCGGCTCGCCGATTGGGCGTTACCGTGACCGTGGTAACCGATGATCCGACGAGTTCGGCGGTTTACCTCGCAGACCAGTCTATCGTTGCACCATTGGATGATCTTTCGGCCGTTGCGCGTCTTATCGAAGCCTCTGATGTGGTGACTTTTGAGTTGGAGGCGATTCCGGATGAGACGCTTGACCTCCTTGATCAGGCGCAGGCAGAAGGCAAGATCGAGGTGCATCCCGGCGTGAGCACATTGCGCCTGATCAAGGACAAGGGTCTACAAAAGAGCTGGCTCCAGGATCAGGTACTGCCGACATTGCCCTTCATGCTGGCTGATGAAAACGTAGATGAGGACGCAGTGCTGCAAAGCGGCTTTTGCGCACCCCTTGTTCAAAAAACACGGCGCGGCGGTTACGACGGCAAAGGGGTGCAAATGCTTCTTGAACCCGCAGCGCTCAGTGATCTTTGGCCTGTAGCGAGCGTTATTGAGCCAGCTCTTGAGGACTGTCTGGAAGTCGCGGTGGTCGTGACCCGCGCTGCTTCTGGTGAAACAAGCGTTTACCCCCCGGTGACCATGATGTTCGATGCCAAACTGAATGCAGTGAGCACCGTCATCAGCCCCGGGGATCTCAGCGAGACCCAGCGGACCGAGTGTATTGAAGTAGCCACCCGGGCGATTCAGGCCCTTGATGCGGCAGGTGTTTTTGCGGTGGAACTTTTTATCAGTACGTCGGGCGAGATCTTCATTAACGAGATTTCACCGCGGGTGCACAACTCGGGACATCTCACGATGGAGGGGTTTCGATGTGATCAGTTCGAGCAGCATCTTAGAGCCATCTCAGGCCGTCCTATCGCGCCGACTGAGGCGCGGGCACCGGTCTCAGTGATGCTGAATCTTCTGTACGAAGACCGTCTGTCTCCTGCTCACACCGGGGTGCCCTACACCGTCCGGCTGCAGGAAGAGGGCCAGGTTACGGTGCACTGGTATGGAAAAAAAGAAGCCCGGTTGGGAAGGAAGATGGGTCATGTCAACGCGCTGGGCAACACCGGGGAAGAAGCTTTGGCCCACGCCCATAGCGGCTTGGAACGGCTCCAAAGTGATACATTTCAACCTCCCGAGGGCGAAGCAATAAGCAAGGCGAACGGATCATGAACGCGAAGGTGGGAATCATCATGGGCAGCGACTCAGACTTGCCTGTGATGCGCGCGGCAGGGGACATCCTCAGCCAACTGGAAGTGCCCTTCGAGATGACGATCGTCAGCGCTCACCGGACGCCCGATCGGCTGTATGAGTATGCGGGTAACGCCGAGGGTCGCGGTCTGCGCGTGATCATTGCCGGTGCGGGCGGGGCGGCTCACCTTCCGGGGATGGCGGCGTCGCTTAGTGTTCTGCCGGTTATTGGAGTGCCCATCAGCGCTACGCGTCTTGAAGGTGAAGATGCGCTGCTGTCGATTGTCCAGATGCCGGCTGGCGTACCCGTGGCAACGGTTGCGATTGATAACGCCACCAACGCCGGCATCCTGGCGGCCCAGATGCTCGCCACAGGAGATGATGCCCTGAGACATCGGCTTGACGAATACAAAGCGGCCTTAAGTGCCAAAGTGCATGACAAGGCTCGGCAATTGGAAAATTCATAGGGCTCTTAAGCAGAAAACATCGCAGGGGGTCCAGATGAAAACGCACGCACAGGTGTGTGTGATCGGCGGCGGCGTCGTCGGTTGTTCGGTTTTGTACCACCTCACCAAACTCGGCTGGTCGGATGTGGTCCTGCTGGAGCGCTCTGAGCTCACTTCCGGATCCACGTGGCATGCGGCTGGCGGTTTTCACACCCTGAATGGCGATACCAACATGGCCGCCCTGCAGGGTTACACGATCAAGCTTTACCGCGAGCTCGAAGCGCTGACAGGAATGTCTTGCGGCCTGCATCACGTCGGCGGCGTCACGCTGGCGGACACATCCGAACGCATGGATATGCTCAAGGCCGAAAGGGCGAAGCATCGGTATATGGGCCTGGAGACCGAGATTCTTTCTCCTGCCGAGATCCGAGAGGTTGCACCGGTGACCAATACCGAGGGCGTGCTCGGCGGTTTATATGATCCTCTTGATGGCCACCTTGATCCTGCCGGCACCACGCACGCCTATGCCAAAGCGGCGCGTCTGAATGGTGCGAAGATCGAACTTCACACGATGGTCGAGCAGACCACGCCCAGAAGGGATGGCAGTTGGGAAGTCGTGACCGATAAGGGCGTGCTCATCGCGGAGCATGTTGTCAATGCCGGGGGTCTTTGGGCGAGAGAAGTCGGTGCCATGGCGGGGGTTTATCTGCCGCTGCATCCCATGGAACATCAATATGTGGTCACCGACGATATTGTGCAGATTTACGAGCGTGACACGGAGCACCCGCACGTGATGGATCCCGGCGGTGAGAGTTACCTTCGCCAGGAAGGCAGGGGCCTTTGTATCGGGTTTTACGAGCAGGCCTGCAAGCCCTGGGCAGTCGACGGTACGCCCTGGGATTTTGGTCATGAACTGCTGCCAGATAACCTCGACAAGATCAGCGAGTCGATCGCGTTCGCCTACCAGCGTTTTCCGGTACTGGAAACGGCAGGGGTCAAGACCATCATTCACGGCCCCTTTACCTTTGCGCCCGACGGTAATCCGCTCGTCGGTCCGGTTCCCGGTCTGCGCAATTACTGGTCTGCCTGCGGCGTGATGGCAGGTTTCAGCCAGGGCGGCGGTGTGGGACTCACCCTGGCACAGTGGATGGTGGAAGGTGAACCGGATCGTGATGTCTTCGCCATGGACGTGGCGCGTTTTGGTTCCTGGACCAACCCGGGCTATACCCTGCCCAAGGTCATCGAAAACTACCAGAAGCGATTTTCCGTCAGTTACCCCAATGAAGAACTGCCGGCGGCACGACCTTTCAGAACCACGCCGGTCTATGACATCCAGCAATCGCTTGGCGCGGTTTTTGGCCAGCAGTTCGGTCTTGAGGTGGCAAATTATTTTGCGAACGAAGATGAGCCGAGATATGAAACCCCGTCGTTTCGACGCTCCAACGCGTTTGCGGCAACCGCCCGGGAGGTAAAGGCGGTCAGGGAGCAGGTCGGCATCAATGAGGTTCAGAACTTCAGCAAGTTCTCGGTAACCGGGTCAGGTGCGCGGGCCTGGCTGGACCGGATTATGGCCGGCCGGATTCCCGATGTCGGAAGGGTGAGCCTTGCCCCTATGCTGTCCCCCAAGGGGCGACTGATTGGTGACTTCACCATCTCCTGTCTTAGCGAGGAGGAATTCCAGCTGACCTCTTCCTACGGGTATCAGTCCGTGCATGAGCGATGGCTGCAAGGCCATCTTGAGGCCGGGATCGATATCGAGAATATTTCTGACAGACGCACAGGTTTTCAGATTGCAGGCCCGTTGGCGCGTACTGTGTTGGCCGAGGTGACCCGCGCTGACGTGTCGGCCGAATCGTTTTTGTTTATGGACGTCAAACGGATGACCGTGGGGATGTGTGACTGCATCGTGCAGCGGTTGAGCTATACCGGAGACCTGGGCTACGAGATCTATACGGATGCAATGGACCAGCGCTCCCTTTGGGACACGCTCTTCGCGGCCGGTCAGAAGCACGGTATGCGACCTTTTGGGATGCGCGCGATGATGAGCCTGCGCCTCGACAAGTTCTTTGGCAGTTGGCTGAGTGAGTTTTCTCCGGACTACACCCCGGCAGAGACGGGTATGGATCGTTTTGTTGCGTTCAACAAAGGAGCAGACTTCATCGGGCGCAGCGCGGTTGAGACTGAACGCCAGAGCGGCACGGCAAGAAAACTGGTGATTTTTGAGGTCGATGCGGATGATGCGGATGCCGTCGGGTATGAGCCCGTTTGGATCGATGGGGAAGTGAAAGGCTTTTGCACCTCGGGCGGATATTCACATACCGCGCAAAAATCCATCGCCCTGGCGCTCGTTGACGGCGCGTCGCTGAGTGATGATCTCGAGGCCAAAATCGAGATCCTAGGGGATATGCGCCCGGCAAAGAGAATCCATCAGATGCTCTTTGACGCGGACGGGTCGCGCATGCGGGGATGACGCGTCCTTACGATTTTTTCTGGCAACTGGCGACGACACACTTTGCAGGAGTTCCGATGACACTCGACATTAAACTGTACGGCATGGGCCGGACGCGCTCGGCGCGGTGCCGGTGGACGTTGGATGAACTGGGACTCGCCTACGAATCTGTTGATGACCGTGCCCTGCTGCACAGCAAGGAGTTGCGTAGATTGCATCCGCAGGGCAAGATGCCCGCGATCCTGATTGATGGCCAGCCGCTGTTCGAATCGGCACCGATCTGTGAGTACCTGTGTGACCTCGTTGCGGAACCCATGCTGATCGGCGCAGTGGGGACTTACGAGCGAGCCCAGCACGCCCAGTGGACCTCATTTGTGCTGACCGAATTGGATGCTTATCTGTGGAGCGATTTCAAACACACCCGCGCTTACCCCGAGGAACACCGTTCGGCGGAGGTCACGGCCTCAAATGCAAAAGAGATTCAGAGTGCACTGGATGTGCTGGACAAAGAACTCGCCTCGAGAGATTTTCTAATCGGTAATCGATTCAGTGTCACGGACATTATCGTCGGGTGGAGCATCAACTGGGCGGCCAATACCGGCCATCTTGCGTCGTTTACGCAGCTTTCCCAGTATCTGGCACGGCTGCAGGAGCGCGAATACTGCACTATCAAGCCAGAGTGAATCCAATTAAGGCGAGCCCTCTGAAAGTCAAACCATGAAAATCATTCACTTCACCGATACCCACTTTATTCCGGAAGGCGAAACCCTCTACGGCCGTGATCCGGCGGCTGCGCTTGAGCGGTGTATTGAAGATATCAACGGGCATCATGCCGATGCGGCGCGGTGCGTCATTACCGGCGATCTTACGCATTGGGGTGAGACCGAGGCATTTGATCATTTAAAACGCCATCTCGATCAACTGAGCGTGCCCCTTCGGCTTTTGGTCGGCAACCACGATAACCGGGATGTGTTCCGGCAGTGGTTCCCGGATCACCCCTCAGATGAAAACGGGTTTATTCAGTCTGTTGAGGATCTGTCCGTAGGGCGCTTTATCTATCTTGATACCAACGAGCCCGGACACCACGAGGGCTGGTACTGTGAGGACCGACTGCAATGGCTTGAGCAGCAGTTGGCAGCAGCCGCCGAAAAAGAGATCTATCTTTTCATGCATCATCCGCCTTTTGATATCGGCATCCCCGCGCTGGATCGGATTTCGCTCGTACAAAAAGAAGCCTTCTCGGAAACCGTTAGGCCTTATCGCGATCGGATCCGCCATCTTTTCTTCGGCCACATCCACCGGCCTCTGTCGGGCAGTTGGCTGGGTATCCCGATGTCCAGTCTGCGGGCGATGAACCACCAGGTGCAGCTGGATATGACGGACAGCTCCCTTAAGGGCAACTTCGAACCACCGGCGTACGGGGTAGTACTGTTTCGCGATGACACGATCATCGTGCACACCCATGATTTTATGGATTCCTCTCCCGCGTTCGATATGGCCCGCTCACCGATCGACGACTGGGCCGTGAGGAAGTCCCACCCTTAAGATGGCCAAGACATCAGTCCCGAGAAGGTCAGACTGTGCGGATGACGGGGGGTTCGTGGAGGGCTTGCTCGCAGTCCTCGTGGAGCGTGGTGTTGACTGGTGTTACGACGAGGAGATCAGCCAGCTGCAGCATGCGGTGCAAAGCGCTTTACTGGCCCGCTCGGAGCAGGGGACCAGCGTGGCGGTTGCCGCCGCCTTGTTGCACGATATCGGCCACTTTTTGATGGCGGATGCCGCGCAGGATGAGCGGAACCAGGACCGCGATCTGAGGCACGAGATTGTCGGCGCCAATTGGCTTTCGCAGGCGTTTGTGCCAGAGGTGACAGAACCGGTGCGCCTGCATGTACCCGCCAAGCGGTACCTGTGCGCAACGGAAACCGGTTACTGGGATGACCTGTCGGAAGGTTCCAGGATCAGCCTTTGCAAGCAGGGCGGGCCCATGAAATCGACGGAAGTCGAGGCGTTTGCAAAACTGTCGGCCTGTGACGCCGCGCTCGAGTTACGTCGTATCGATGACCGTGCCAAGGTGGTGGGTCTCGCCACGCCGCCCGTCGAGGACTTTGCGCAGGATCTGCTGAACGCCCTCATCCCGCGCTGAGTTACAACACCTTTAGCGCCGCAGATCGCAGACGCTTCCATGCGTTCCACCCGGCACAATACTCGGCCGTGTCGCATCAGGATAAACTCGGGCGGCGCGTCCTTGGAAGATTACGCGGATTGTTGGTCTCGGCCCGGTTGATCAGTCGCGGGCCAACGCCCAGAGGAAAACAGCATGGCCCGTCGAAACAGAACTGCCCGTGACCGTTCGCAGCAGGCCACCGCCCATATTGAGTCGCAGATTGAGCGCCGGCTGCCGTTTTTTGATCCGCTCGATAACGATGCGATCTCGCGCCTGGAAGGACAGGTGGACTGGATCATCCAGGATGTGGGTATCGCATTCCGTGATGATCCCGAAGCCCTGGCGCTGTGGCGGGCACAACCCGAGGTCCGGGTCGAGGAAGACGTGGTCTGCGCGCCGGCTGACTGGATCCGCGAGATCTGCCGCGACGCCCCAAGCAGTTTCAGACAACTCGCCCGGAATTCCAAGCGCTCCGTCACGATCGGCGGGCAGCACCAGGTGTTTGCGCCCATCTACGGCGCCCCTTTTGTGCGGGATCTTGAGAAGGGTCGACGTTACGGCGACATCGCATCGTTTCAGGATCTCGTCAGACTGACCTATATGTCGCCGGCGCTGCATCACGGAGGCTTTGTGACCTGCGAGCCCTGTGATGTGCCGGTCAGCAAGCGTCATCTCGATATGCTGTTGGCGCACATGACCCTGTCTGACAAGCCCCACCTTGGTGCCATCACGGAGATGAGCCGGGCGCAGGACAGCGTTGATATGGCCGAGATTGTCTTCGGCCGTGAGACCCTGGATCAACACTGCGTGATCATGGGTAACGTCAATACCAACTCCCCTTTGCTGGTGGACAAGGTGGTCACCGAGGCGGTACGCGTCTACTGCGGCCGCGGCCAGGGGATCGTCGTGGTGCCGTTCATTCTTTCGGGCGCGATGGGGCCGGTCTCAACGGCGGCGAGCGTCGCGCAGGCGGTGGCGGAGGCCATGATGGTCTGTGCATACGCGCAACTGGTCCGCAAAGGGGCACCGTTTGTTTTGGGCAACTTTCTGTCGTCGATGTCGCTGAAATCCGGTGCGCCGACTTTCGGCATGCCTGAGCCGGTGATGTCGAATTATGCGATCGGGCAGTTGGCCCGTCGGTTGGGCCTGCCGCTACGATGTGGCGGGTCATTGACGGCTTCCAAAATAGAAGATGCTCAGGCTGCCTATGAATCCGCTGATTCAATGCATTCGACGATGCTGGCTGGCGCGCATTTTGTGCTGCACGCCGCAGGTTGGCTTGAAGGGGGGCTGTGTACCGGCTTTGAAAAACTCGTGATGGATGCAGACCGGCTTGGGGCATACCAGAAGGTCCTCGACAAGGGCCTCGATGTTTCTGACGAGGCTTTTGCCAAAGACGCTTACGGCGAAGTGGGCCCAGGCGGACATTTCCTGGGTTCGGCGCACACCATGCGTCACTACCAGCACGCTTTCTATGAACCCCGGCTCAGTGACAGTGAAAATGTCGAGAGCTGGGAAGAGGGCGGCGCCCAAGACATGCGCGCGCGGGCAACCCAGCGCTGGCAGCAGATGCTTAAAGATTATGAGCCCCCGGCGATTGATCCTTCGTTAAAAGAAGAACTCGAGTCCTTCGTTAGCACAAGAAAGGCGCAACTGCCGGATGCGTGGTACTGAGCGATAACGATAACAAAGGAGCCCACCTGACATGACCGGTCCGCAAGAGCCCATGAGTCACGCAGTTAACCTCAAATCCAAGTTCGATCTTTTTTCGGACCACTGGGCCCCCAGGGTGATCGCTCAGATGAACGACTACCAGTTCAAACTCGTTCGGCTGCAAGGCGAGTTTGTCTGGCATGAGCACAGTGACACCGATGAAACGTTTCTGGTCATCGAAGGCGCCATGTCTATCGAATTCACCGATCGCGTGGTTGAGCTGAAGGCCGGTGAGATGATCGTTGTCAGGCGTGGAGAGCCGCACAGGCCGTATGCGGAGCACGAGTGCCAGGTCATGATTATTGAGCCTAAGGGTGTGGTCAATACCGGTGAGAGCGGGGGAGCCTTCACGGCACAGAACGATGTCTGGATCTAGGGTCTTACCTGATGTATCCGGTGCCGTGTCGCGGGCAGATTCCTCGACTGGGCGACCTCGGCCGATTTTGAAGATAATGTCCGTGGCCGTTCGGGCTTGCCGGGCGGCAGAGCGTGAGAGCAAATAATGAGCGGATACGCAGAGTTATCACCGGCTGAAGCACAGGAGCTGATACAGGCAGAAGACGCCTGCGTGATCGATATTCGGGACGATAACTCGTTTTCCAGCGCACATATCACGGGCGCGATTCAGTTGGATCAGGCATCTCTCGGACCATTCCTAGAAACTACGGCAAAGGATGCCGCACTGGTCATCTATTGCTACCACGGCATCTCCAGCCATTCTGCAGCGTCGTTCTTCGTAGATCAGGGCTTTTCCCGGGTGAGCCACATCGCCGGGGGTTTTGAGGCATGGCAGCAGCAGGCGCTGCCGGTCGATCATTCCTGACCCATGTCAGAATCTCAAGCCGATCGCTTTACAAGGAAGACCATGTTTAATCTGAAAGTTTGGCTGCCCGCAGTCTTGTCACTCTTTTTGGTGGGGTGCTCGTCACTCAGATACGACGGCCCAGGCACTGTTCAGGATTTCGCGACCGCGCGAACGGAGTGCTATAGCGCACTGATGGGAACCGCTGACGGAGCGCCAACGGTCAACTGCGGTGCCTGGACAGCCTGCCTGACTTCAAAAGGTTATGTCAGGGATCGGTACGGAAAGTTCGATGTCGAAGAACTCGGGATGACCATCTCCTGCAGCGATTAGTTGCCCACTCGTCAACATGAGTAAGATACCGGTATGAAACGTCGCGATGACGACAAAGAACTTATCCTGTCGGTTGATCCGATAGCATTCATCCGCGAAATCGAGAAGATTTGGCAGGCTCGGGATGGCGCTAGGGCGGCGGCAGGTTACACCGAAGACGCCATAGTCTATTACGGTCAGGGGCAATCACATAGCGGTGAACGCCTGCGGAACTGGCCGGCTCGTTGGTTTGAGTATGCGCGGGACCTATCGATCACCAAGACCTATCGCGGCCATCATGGTAACTGCATCGCTGGTACCTGGGAGAGTCGTTACACCCATCCCGAGACTGCTAAGAAAATTCTTGAACGTGGGGCAGAGCTGTTTTATCTTCGCGGAGAAAAAGTCTACGAGCATCACATGTGGCAACACAGCTGGCCCGAAGACGAGGTTCCGGAAGATGCGGGGTTCTCCACTGATTAGCCAGTGTTGAGATCGTTCCCGGCAGTCAACGCATGGGATCGTTGGATTCGATTTAAAGGGGTGGGTAACCACAAAGAGGGCCTTCCTAGTTGCTGCTTAACGCCTCCTATAGCTTCCCCACAGCGTCGGAACAATATAATTTCTTAGAGTGAGATAAATGAGAAATCAAGCCATTAATTTCGTCGGATGGATTCTTTTTACTGTTTCGGCAGTAGGATTTTGTATCGCGAGTATCGGGAGTTTTTGGTCTATGTTTGGCAGTTGTTTCTTTTTGGCGGGATGTCTCGTGTTTTTTATTCCCTTTTTTAAAAAAGAAGAAAACAAAAAGAAGAAAGCGTAAGGTGGGAGTGAGCAAGCGCAAGCCGGTGGACTTCTATGGAGCCAATCTGGAGAGCGCCGGTACCTCGAGATTGGAAGTGCAAATGCTGATAGTCATGAGCCTACGTTGCAAGAACTCAACCTAAAAAACTGATAATGCGACATGAATACCCATCGTCTACAACATGCACTTCATGATGCTAATAAAGAACGTGCACTCATTTATCTTGATATTTTCCGTGGGATTCGCCATCGGCGTGGCGAGCGAGAAGCGATAGACATTCTGCGTACAGCACTTGAGAGACGTGGGAGAGCGTTTGGCAAATTGCTTAAAAGTTTTGCACCCGGAATTTTCGAGGTTTATGTGATGCTTTCGCCTATGTGCCCGACGGCGGTGTAATGTTTCACCCAGAGGAAGTTCGGCGTGATGACAAAGCTCTTGAGCTCAAGATGCGAAAGTGTCCTCTAAAAGAAGCGTGGCAAAGCGCAGATGTCACCGAGCAAGAGTTGAGTCTATTGTTGCATTGTGCGTCCACGATGGATATTGGGACTATGGATGAAGCAGGTTTTGAGTCAGAGATCCAAACCTGGCAGCCTGGAGAGGAGGGCTGCTGTTCACTCAAGATCACCGAACGGATCAAATAAGATTACCCCTTATTTAAAGCGCCACAGGGCGGATTTTGTCCGCAGATGCGTTCAGATCCCATCCTGACACGTCACTCTACCCTTTACCCCGCAATAGCCATTGTTCTTAAAGGTGCATGATGCGTAATACAGTATCAACCCGCTACCGGTTCTGGTTAGGCAGTGCCGCTGCCTTAATATCAGCCGTTGCGTTTTCGTCCAATGTTGTACTGTCAAAGTTGGCTTATGACTTTGGCGCAAACCTGCATGCGCTCAATTTGGTCCGAGCTACTTTTCTTTTAGTTTGCCTGCTGCTGGCGGTATGGTTGTCCGGTTCTCAGATTTCCATCAAACGAAACGAACTTTATCGCTGCCTTATTCTCGGCGTGCTGCTGTGTGCCGAGATGTATCTGCTGTTGGCGTCAGTGCTTTTTATTCCGGCCGCTCTGGCAATACTCGTTTTCTATACTTATCCAATAATGATCGCGCTGTGGACTTGGTGTACGGGCCGAAATCATCTTTCTTACTTTGGTCTGGGTGTCATGGCACTGGCCTTTATAGGCTTGATCATCGCCTTGACCGGATCAGATACGCTGTTGGTAGGCTGGGTTGGTAAAAACGGTATCGCGCTTGCTCTAATTAGTGGAGTATGCATGGCGGCTATATTGCTGCTTAGCGAAAGGATTCTGGAGAAACAGCCAGCCAAAATCATGATGCTCTACCTGCTGTTGAGCACAACAGCTGTTATAGGCTTTGTGTCCTTATTTATCGCCGAGCTAACTTGGCCGGCGTCCTTCCCGGGATGGCTGGCTTTGTGTGGCAGTTCCGCCCTATACGTTATAGCCACACTGTTTTTGTTCAAGGCGGTTGATCTAGTTGGGTCCCTGCAGACAGCCATTATCGATAACACTGCGCCGGTATGGGCTATGATTGTTGGAATCGTTGTGCTGGGGCAGTGGCTATCCACACAGCAGGTAATAGGGGCGAGTGTCACGGTTGCCGCGGTGATGTTGCTGCAGTGGATTGCACGACTGAGGACTCAGTCGAAGCTGTGAAGTTCCTTCCCTGTTTTGACGAATTACCTGAGTTTTTCGCAATCTCCGCAACATCTAATTCTCCCGTGTCTCTTGATGTGAAGACGGGTAGCTCATAGCAGACAGTCTGAAAGGATTTCTCATAACCCCCCTCCTAGTATTTGGAGGATGTCGTCCCCCGTCTTTTGATATCCAACTCTGCATCGCGTTTGCATTTTCGGATTTCATCAATACGTCATCCGTTCCCACATGTGGGGCTGCCTCAAAAACTGCGCTTTTCGTTCATCGTCAATAAAGGTGTGTACAGCAACATAATGTTTCATAAGCCGGTTTGGTTTTCTAAGCGAATATTAATGGCACAGTTATTACAAAAACCACTACATTTCAACGTAAAGGCGTTCTGCATAACAATTTTCCTAAACTATCGATGCTTGTGACCCGACACATGAGCATGACCCGCATAGTGACCTACAACATCCAGTTCGGCCAAGGCCATGATGGCAAGGTCGATCTAAGCCGAGTCATTCATGCGATTGAGGGTGCAGATGTGATCGCCCTACAGGAGGTGGACCGGTTCTGGACGCGCTCCCATATGGCTGACCAGGTTGAGGTTCTGATCAATGCATTTCCGGGTTACGGCTATGCCTTTGGTGCAGGCGTTGATCAGGC
>DDZY01000227.1:3232-14715 GCA_002346525.1 Proteobacteria bacterium UBA2996 | reverse complement strand
CTTTGGTGCAGGCGTTGATCAGGCGACGATTGATCTCACTTGCTACACAGGCGAGGGACGTGTCAGTAGCTGGTAACGGATCGTTGTGTATTACCCATGAAGATAAGCCATTATTAAAAATGAGGACTTTATCTGCTGTAATCTAGTAGGATCGGGTAATCGTTCTAAGCAATTGATCCCAGCGCCAAACATTGACGCTTAACTCGTCTGTCTCAATAATTTAAACAATGGCAATGAAGTAGTGGTACCTAAAAATTTAATTTTCGAAGACTAGGTCGATCATGATTTCCCTTCAAAACGTGTCAAAAGATTTCGGAACGTTTCGGGCGTTGAACAAAGTGAGTTTAGAGATTCAGCACGGCGAGCGAGTCGTTGTTTGTGGGCCGTCGGGGTCAGGCAAGTCAACCATGATCCGATGTATTAATCGCCTAGAAGCGCACGATGAAGGCACTATTGTCGTAGATGGAATAGAACTAACAGATAACGTGAAAGATATCGCGGGGATTCGGCGAAATATCGGGATGGTCTTTCAACAATTTAATCTATTTCCTCATCTGACAGTGCTCGACAATTTGACCGTCGCACCACTCAAAGCGAGGAAGATGCCGAAAACTAAGGCGATCGAGCTCGCTAAGCATTATCTTGATCTTGTCCATATTCCTGAGCAGGCCGAAAAATATCCGGGACAACTGTCGGGGGGTCAACAACAGCGAGTCGCCATTGCAAGAAGTTTGTGTATGGAACCGAAAATCATGCTATTTGACGAGCCGACATCTGCGCTTGATCCGGAGATGATCAAGGAAGTGCTCGATGTCATGATTGAACTCGCCGAGGGTGGTATGACTATGATTGTGGTAACCCATGAAATGGGTTTTGCAAAACGAGCGGCGGATACAGTAGTTTTTATGGATCAAGGACAGATCGTGGAAACCGCTGACACCGAAACGTTTTTCGCTTCCCCAGAAAGTGAAAGAACAAAACTATTTCTTTCCCAAATTCTAGACCATTGAACTTTATAAAATTTTTACTCGCTAGTTCTGCAAAAACAGAACGTGACGTACTTATGAGACGATCGAGCGGAGTAATCCTTTGTACGAAACAAATTTAACGGATTAATATAGTTAAGAACCCGTCATAAGCGGGGTCCATCGCAGGTGTTTCAACCATTCCCTAAGGAGGAAGATATGAAGAAACTAATACTTACGTTAATAACCGCCGGTATGGTAGTTGGGTCGAGTATCGCCCAGGCTGATTCAGGGTCTCGACTCCACCAGATTCTTGAATCCGGGAAATTGCGTATGGGTGTAACTCTTGATTGGAATCCTATGTCGTTTCGTAATCCGGAAAATAACGAAATGGTCGGATTTGATATCGATTGGGGCACCCAGCTCGCTAAGGATTTGGGTGTTGAAATCGAATTTGTTAAAACCGAGTGGAAAACACTGCTCGCCGGTATTGTCTCAAATAAGTACGACATTAGTAATAGCGCATCCTTGACTCCTTCCCGAGCCAAGAGCGTTGGCTTCACGGATCACTATTACGAACTTGGCACTGTGCCTCTTGCACTAACGAAAAACCACAGTAAATATCCAACTTGGGAATCCATTAATAGCCCAGATGTCACGGTCGCCAGTACTATGGGTACGGTGCAAGAGCAACAGGCTAAACAATATTTTCCAGATGCCAAACACCGCGTGATTGAAGCGCCGGCTAGAGATTATCAGGAAGTGCTTGTGGGTCGGGCAGATGTTCATATCACCAGCAACGTTGAGGCGGTTACACTGAATCAGAAATTTCCTGAATTAATGGCACTACCAGTGACCGGAAAATCCAACCGTCCGCTCGGAGCATTACTTCCCCAGAATGATCAGATTTGGATCAATTTCGTTAATCATTGGATCAAAGCGAAGAAAGTGGCAGGATTTTTTGACGCTCTTGAGGCCAAGTGGTTAGTGCCGGAAATGGAAGTTATGATGACCGATTAGTTGTAAGAGTCATTGTGATAATGATAACTTTGAGATGGGACTTTGCCTATCTAACCTTTGTGAGGGGTGACGATGTGCCGACTGCTTCGTCACCCCTTTATTTGTTTCGGCGCTTCACCGAAAAATAACGCCGAATGCCGCTCACTTCACCCCGAATTTTTAATATGTATCGCTTCCGTTATTTATTAGTTGCCATCAGCGTCCTGATTATTTCCGGGTGCGCAAACACCAACTACCATTGGGGATGGTATGTGGTGTCACCAACGACATCTCAAGGTCAAACTAATTTGAAGTTTTTGTTAAGTGGGCTCGGTTATACAATTTCTCTTTCTTTAATTTCGATTGCAATCTCAATCCTAGTTGGCTTGGCAGTGGCGCTGCCAGGTCTCACGAGGAGCCGTTTTGGTAGGACGTTCAACCGAATTTATGTTGAAACTTTCCGATCGATCCCGCCGTTAGTGATGATTCTGTGGGCTTATTACGGATTGCCCGTTCTGCTAAATCTTGATATTGGAGTCTTTGCTGCTGGTATGCTGGCTCTCGCGCTCTGTGACAGCGCCTTTGAGGCGGAAATATTTAGAGCCGGAATTCAATCGATCAATCGAGGACAACACGAGGCAGCTGACAGTATCGGGCTAAATTACATAAACAAAATGCGGTACATAATATTGCCCCAAGCTATTCGTAGGATTTTACCGCCGTTGGGAAATCAATTCGTCTATATGCTCAAGATGTCTTCCTTGGTTTCTGTCATCGGTCTTGCGGATCTGACTCGTCAGGCAAATGAACTGGTGGTGACCGAGTATCGCCCGTTGGAAATCTACACGGTGCTGGTTTTGGAATACCTTGTCCTTATTGTGATTGCGTCCAAACTAGTCCGGAAACTTGAGCACTACATGGGTGCTGATGAGAGTCTTGCTAGATAAAGAGATCCCCGGATCCTAGTTTTCTAGCTTTGTAGTCGAACAATTGAGCCGGATTCTTCAATACGAACCAGTTGTCCGTTTCTCATTCCATCGTAATCAATTTTTGTCATAAGCAGGACCGGAATCCTAATCTGATACAGTTCCTTAGCGACAAATGCGGCTGCTAAAGAAGATGTCTCTGCTTCTAGGAGGATTACTGCACCAGGGCCAGTCCTAAGACGCAAGGATTCGGCTAAAGTGCTAGGTGATCCAGCCGAGCCGCGGACCCCGGGGAGGACCAGGATCTTGCCGGTAATAGAGCAGTTCACCTGCGGGTGACTCTGATCAGAGATCAAGCCTGATTCAGGATCTAATCCACCGCCAAAACTTAGCCAGTCATCTAATACCATGACCTCGCCTTCTGCCTGGGCTGCAAAAAGAACCTTTGCTTTCATCATTTAAACTAGATTAATCCTGCCCAAAGATCTGGATCTCGAACTACTCGTCCTGCAACTGCAGAATCCAGGCACTCCTTAAGACTTGCGAATATCGCTTTCGCACCCACGTTTCCTGGTCCGTAATAGGCCCATTTCGCGGAATTTGTCATGACGACACCATCAACGCCATCAAGTCGAGGAACGTTATATGTACATCGGTCTGCAACAATTGTTATCCCAGCTTCTTCCAACTCCTCTAGCCATCCTTCTTTCTCGATAAGTTTAATAATATGTCGACTCGTCGAGATGTAAAAACGGACATCTGCATGTACTTTTCGATTTGAAAGCAACGGAATTAAGGTCTGGAACTCCGAGAAAGAAAAATGGGGCGTTCCCATGCAAACTGCACTGATCCGACCATGGGTCTCCATGCATAGGGCATCGCTAGCCGAGATTATCTGACTTGCAGACACACTGACTTCTCGATTCGGTTGGCTCCCCTGCAAGGCTTCTGCCAGACTTCTCGCCTCGGGGGTCACCCCGATCGCGTGAAACATTTTTACCGCACCGGCACAAGCTGCTGTCGATCCCAGAGCTTTTAACTGATCCTCGCTAGTCGTCGGCAATAGCCCCAGTATTACTGGAATCTGACTACCCGATTCTCGCCCAATGACATAACCCAATGCGTTGAAAAAAATGTCGGTTTCCTTAACTGAATCAGGAATGCCTTGAGCGTCAAATACAATTTCTCCCCTCCGTGATTCATCCTGATGTAAGCCCGCATAAGGTACATACCCTGTAATTGCGGCCGCAATGTCTAGAAAATCTCCATACAAATTTGTTCGAGCGCCCAGGACCGAATTACTGAATACCACGGCATTTGATTCGGAACCAGCAATGTTTTCACCGAATTGAGGTTTAGGATCTATATGGTAAGGAGCACATGTCCATGTCTGGTTGCAACCCATTTTAAGATAGCATTCTCTTAGCCGTTGGGCTCCAGTCACTCCTTGTAGATCTGGGTTCACTAGGGTCAATTCAGGGTGAACAAAGTCCATAGAACTGGCATTGAGCGTAGTTGGTACGGCAACTTTTGCTTCATTTGCAACGAGATGTTCCGCAAAATCCACATTCACTCGGCCCGAATAAAAACAACTTGTCACATGAGCTGAGTTTATTCTTACTAATTGCGACGCAGTTAATGCTTCTGCAGCAGCTACGACCATACGCATTGCAATCTGGCATCCGCTGCCATTTCCACCTGACAACATCGACTGTTGTTGATCAGTTAGCTTAAGAGTCACAATTTCTCTCTAAGCAGACGGCCGTAGTTCTGCACCGATCCTGTATATCCCGACTCTCGTAAACACTGCCAGAAAAGGGTTTGAATTGCGCTTAACACAGGTTTCCCGAGTGATTGTTCCGCACGCTCAAGAATTTCCACTGCACGAATTGCAGCACATGCAATAAATAATCCATCAGCTTCGGGTCGGCAGACCTCAAGTGCCGCCTCTAAGATCGCATCCGGGGGTAACTCAGCTGAAAGTGTGCCGTTCTCTATACAGAAACTCCCAATGTTGAGCACCACTATTCCATGGTCTTCAAGAAACTCGCGCATCGCTTGGTTGACGGAGTCAACATATGGCGTCAATAAGGAAATTTTCTTAACTCCAAGCCGTTCCATCGCCGTAATCGCTGACGTGATTGGAGTCACGATTGGTACATCGGAACGGCCTTTCCGAATCTGTGAAGCAACCTCGTCGTAACCTAAAGCTACAGTTCCGGAAGTACAGCAATAACCAATTACATCAAGTCTCATACCAGGGAGGATCCGCCGAGCAGCTTCAGCAAGATGAGGTCCGGTCGCACGATGGTTTTCTATCGTCACAGGATCAATCGCCATAATTCGACTGGTATAAAACATTACGTCTTCAGGCAGCATGTTATGGAAATCACGTTCTGTTGCGACGTCTGTACTGAGAGCAATTAATCCTATCCGATACCGTGCGGGGCCGCCATCAAACTTATACTGAACATTCACTTTCTGAGTGGGAATTTCCACAGGATTAGAGAAAATATTCATGAGAGACTACCCAAAGCCTAGATGGAATACGAATGCGCAAAACCAAAACATGTCTAGTATCTCTGTTATGTAAGATGACGTATCTGCCGGTTCTCTATATCTATGTCAATGATGTCGCCGCTTTTTATCATTGAGATGGGTCCACCTTCATCAAACCTCGGGCGAACTTCTGAGATAAGTATCGGTCCACGCCCCATTCCGATAATTGATGAATCAGAAATCACCGCCACGTCATGTAAGCCAGCTCCGTAGAGCAAAGACGCAAATTCATTAGACAGGCCATGCATAACCAGAATATCTCCGGATTTAATCTGGTTTGATCGTAACGCATCAATTGCGTTATCGAGCCCCTCAAGGCACTTGGCCCTACCCTTAAGCCCTTTTCGATTATTACTAGTGAATGGCCGTAGGAAAGCTCCTCCTGGAGCAACATCTCCATTCATGATTACGATTCCTGGCAAGTTGTCCACCGGGTTCTCAAGTGTTCTGATGACAGCTTCGTTGGGTAGAGCAGCAGCATCGAGTTGGTTTCGAAGTGTTCCACCACCTACCGTTAGCACATTGGTCTCCAGTCTATCGGAAAGTTGTTTCATGATTCCTTGAGTGCCGCCTGCTGCTTCAAATTCTTCAATCTGAAGCGATCCGTTTGGAATGATATCCTGAAGGAGCATCGGTATTTTCCCATCACACCGCTCCATTTCGTGACGAGTGTTTAGGTCTAGCCCAATGTCTACCGCGACCTCCTCTAAGAAGGTGACTGCGCTTGTCGAACCGCCTACGGCAACAGCGACCATTATGCTATTTAGGAATGATTCTTTAGTAATAATCTGTCGCGCCGTCACGTTTTCATGGACTAGTTCGACTGCCCTCGCACCCGCGCTTTTTGCGTACCTTTTCAGTTTGGCACTTCCACCACTAATTGGTGATGCACCGGGTAGTGTGATTCCAAGACTTTCACAAATTACATGCATTGTGCTTGCCGTCGCCATTCCTGGACAGACACCCGGAGAACCGACAGCATTTCTGGCTAATACGTCGATCTCTTCGAATTTTGATTTTCCAGAAAGATATGCTCCAAAACCTTCATACGCATCATAAAGATTAGTTGTTGACTGACCCCCAATACCGGTTTGGTATCCACATGGCACAACAATGCTGGGAATATCTAAACGAACGGCGGCTCGTAAATGGGCTGGAGTAGTTGAATCACAAGACGAGAGCAATACCATGCCCTGTAGTCCAGAACCACGAACCATCAATTCGATATCTTGTACTATCGCTGATCGGGCAGTGGCAAGCGCATCGCCTTGGCCCTCGCAGGCAAACAATGCTTCTGATGGTGCGACTGTATGGATCTCGAAGGGGAAGCCGCCCGCTGCCCGGATACCATGTTGAACATGTTTCGAGATTTCATCCAATTGTCCATAACAAATAGACATAGAAGATGATGTATTCACGACAGCGATTTTTGGTTTCGCAAAGTCTTCTTCTGACAAACCAAGCGCTGACCATTGGGTACGCCGTATTACCCAACCCCAGCTACCCCGTGGAAAATCAGTCTCAGCCATCACATTTGCGAGCACAGAGGATGAGATCCGCCGAAGGCAATAAGCCTCATCAAGGAAGGCCTACATCTCCGGCGGATTTCAGTTCCATCCCGGTTTTACTGAACCGGCGGCACTTCTAATAGTTCGTACCACTCGTTTGTCCCAAACCAGAATTTGTGACGTTGGTTCAACCAATTATCTGCCTGGCGCATATGGATCCAAGAATTTAGGAACGCAAGAATATCTGGATCACCACGACGCACGGCAAATCCCGATAGTTGGTTAGTGAGGCGTTGATCTCCGAGAGGTTTGAAAAGAACATCCGCATGAGCAAGTGCCCAAAGAGTCGGCATCGGCTCTAAGGCGACAAAAGCATGGGCTTTTCCATTCATTACTTCCTGAAATGCCTGAATATCCTCATCGAAAAATCGATGTTCCGCCTTTGGAAATAATGCCTTAGCAGTTTTCGCGCCGACAGTTCCACGTCGGGTTGATATTACGACGTCTGGTTTATTGAAATCAGCAAGGGTTGTAAACCCTTCAGCCAATTTCTTGTTTGCAGTCAGGGCTTGCCCCGATTGAGCATACGGGTTTG
This sequence comes from Proteobacteria bacterium UBA2996, assembly GCA_002346525.1. Lineage (GTDB taxonomy): Bacteria > Pseudomonadota > Gammaproteobacteria > Arenicellales > UBA868 > UBA868. The sequence continues at coordinate 7,163 of DDZY01000227.1, read as the reverse complement.
AGTAGTTAATTGTCATCGCCCTTTTAGTTTGAATCGAGATTCCAGTAATAATCACATCAAACTTACCTGCAAGCAGCGCGGGAATGATGCCGCTAAAACTTGTTGGTACGAACTCGACATCTAACCCCATGTCCTCAGCGATTTTCTTCGCGATATCAACCTCAAATCCGACAAATTCCCCGGTCTTATCACGGAATGCCCAGGGTACAAATGTCGAGATTCCTACGCGCATAACCCCGCGTTTTTTTATGGTCTCTAAAACACTAGCCTTGGTTAACGCTTCGCCGGCCGATTCGGCTCGCGCCTGGAATGAGGCTCCGCATATTAAGGCCAGCGAAACAATGACCGTACTGAATAGTTTTCTAAGTTTCATAATCCCCCCCCTTTAGAAATGATCGTTTACCTTTTGAGATCGGTTAATAGAATGAACGACAGAAGTCAGTTCCGATCGTTACAAAGATAGGAAGCGTTTATCTGGAGTTCGAGAGCAACTATGCATCTGTATCCTCTAATTTTCAATACACCCGTCAGGTGAATTCAAAGCACAGAAAAGCGGCCGATTTGGGCCAACTCCGTATTTATTGGTGCGCTCTTGCCATGCGTTTCTCAAGCCTATTAAAAATAAGCGCGCATGAGTAACAAATTACGAAATATAAAATCGCAAGGGTTATCAGAAGTTCGAAGAAACGCGTTGTAGAGATTGCAATCTCCATAGCAAGAAAGGTTAATTCTTGTATTGAAATTAACGAAACAATCGCTGAATCCTTGATTAGGGTGATAAATTGAACGGCTAGGGGTGGAACGATGTTTCGGAAAGCCTGAGGTACCACAACATATCGAAGAACTTGCAAGCGGGTAAGCCCCATGCTTTCTCCAGCTTCCCATTGTTCTTTAGGCACAGATTGAATACCTGCGCGAATGATCTCAGCAAAATATGCGCCTTCAAAAAGTGCGAGGCAGAACAGGCCAGCCATGTAATTTGAGAATAACTTTGGCTCTGAAAACAGAATATTGATTATCTTCAGGCTCGTAGGAGAAGCATTGCGGGCAAAGTCGTCAAGTCCTAGAAGAGGAGTGAGTTGACTACTTATGAAGAAGTAAAAAATAAAAATGAATACTAACGGCGGAAGATTGCGAACCAACTCCACATACGCTCGAGAGACGAGCCGCAAAAACAGAATATTGCTCACTCGACAGAGGCCCATTGCAAGGCCAATAATCGAAGCTAGGATGGCGGCCCATATAGCCAACCGAGCTGTGGTTAGGAACCCTTGTACCAGTAGATTAGCGACCCATTTTCCCTCCACTTCGTCATAGCGGAAAAAATACTGAGGTATTTCACCCCAATTCCAGTCGTAACGAAGCACACCCACCGCCCGGTAGGTCAAGTAGAAGAGGGCGCCAAGAACCGCACAAGTCACGATGATGTCGAGCCAACCAATCTTCCAACGATCAAGATTTCCTGCCGTAGGTTTCATCGTTTAGACCTTTTTCTCATACGTGCCTCAAAGATATTCACCAGTAAGGACAGACTCACGGTAATCATGAGATACATGGCTGCGACTGTTAGCCAGATTTCGAAACTCATGAATGTGTCGGCAATAATATTTTGCCCTTCTGCAGTCAACTCAAATATCGCAATCACGCTGACAATAGAGGAATTCTTAATTAGAGATACCGAAAGACCAGTGAGAGGCGGCAACATGAGCGGGACAGCTTGAGGTAAAACAACGTAACGATACGTATGATAACGAGAAAGTCCAAGACTCGCCCCCGTTTCCCACTGACCACGATTAACAGAAAGAAAGCCTGCGCGAAATATCTCGGATGCGTAAGCTCCTTCGAAGAAGGATAGACAAAATATCCCAATCCAATAGCGATCAACGTCAAGTATAGGAGCCAAAACAAAGTAGAAAAGATACAGTTGTACTAGCAACGGAGAGTTACGAATCACCTCTAGATAAACGCGTGCCAGTAATCGAGCCGCTAACGAGTTTGACATTCGAAAGATGGCAATGACTAGGCCGATCACGATGGTGAAGAGCAGACTCAGAATAGAGATCTCAATCGTTACTTGAAATCCCTTAACTAATGGACCCCAAACTAATTCATCGTCAACGATTCGGTACAGATATTGAGACACTCGATACCATTGCCATACGTACCCCATAGATTGGGCGCCATGAACTGAAAGCCAGATCAGTCCTGCAGCGAAAACTGCAAATTGGGTGATATCAACTAGGGGTGATCGGTTTCGTCCAACCAACCACCCTGTTCGTTTCACGACGTTTAACTGATTCCGCATATAGCCTGAAGTTGTCTCAGAAAGAAAATAGTGAAGCCGCATACAGCTTTTGAACTACTGGATGAAACCAATTTAACTCCTAAATGGCTGGATGAATAATTTCGGTGGATAGCAATGGCCAATCAGAAAATATATCCGGGCAAGTGTGGCATCCAATATTTACGAGGTCATCATCCTTGCTATTAAGATTGTTATCATCAGCGGTCGATCTCCAGTTACTCGTACAACTTCATGTTCGGTTCCTGAAGTGGTCGAGAGTTATTTCTCGGAACCAGCCTATTTTTTCTATCGTACTTTTTTAATTTCGAGAGGAAGTTAAAGTTTTTAAAGATATAAGATTTTTGGGGCATAGATCACGCATCAAATACTAATGCTACTAATACTGAAGGAATTGATGGCTGTTGTTCTGATTAGCATGGGGTTGTTGGCACCGGTCGGCGGGGTAGTCACAGATGGTGATCCCGAGACGCTCCCGAAATTGGACAACTGGACATTCATACTTACCACAACCGTCCCTCCGCGTCGACCAATCTAACCATCCACCAGACCATTGAACTGAACGGACCCATCGGCTGCGGCGATGTGGCTGTGGCCCCTGGTGACGTAATCGTTGGCGATCAAGGGAGAGGGTCATAGTAATTCCGCTGCACCTGGCCGATCACATTGCCCACGAAGCGATGGATAGAGCAAAAGACGGGTCGATTGCGGGTTATAGGTTTAACCCTGAAATAGCTGCGTTCGAGCCGCGTGACATAAGATGATCACTCGTAGCTTCGTATCCGGAAAAGATTAAAATTATGAAAGCTAAGATATAAAGTTCGAAACTATAGATTACGCCTTTGAAATATTTCCGGCTCTAATTCCATCTCGGATATTAAGTTGATGTTTTGTAGTGAATAAGAAGTACATAACCGTATATAAAGTGTCTAAACCACGACTGTCTAAGCATGACCCGCATAGTGACCTACAATATCCAGTTCGGACGGGGCCGTGACGGCAAGGTCGACCTCAGCCGGATTATCGATGCGGTTAGTGGAGCCGACGTCATTGCGCTGCAGGAGGTAGACCGGTTCTGGACGCGCTCTCATATGATGGACCAGGTCGAGGTGCTCGTCGACGCGTTTCCAGGTTATGACTATGCCTTTGGTGCAGGCGTTGATCAGGCAACGGGAACCGTTGGGGGAGACGGCCGGTCCCAGCGACGTCAGTTCGGCAATCTGTTTCTGAGTAGGGAGCCGATCAAATACACTCGTCATCACCTGCTGCCGAAAAGGGCGAGCATCGGTCCCTTGAGCATCCAGCGCTCCGCGCTGGAGTGCGCCGTGACGGTTTCCGGTACCCCCATCCGTTTTGTGAATACCCACCTCACGCACCTTTGCTCCGAGACACGCGTGCCGCAGGCGCGGGAGTTACTGCGCATTCACGAAGAGGCGCCTTACGAGGGCCTGCCCGTATGCGGCACGATAGAGGTGAATCCGCTTGGTGACGGAGGGGATTACTGGGCTGAGGGACTAATGTCAGAAGAGGTGCCCGCGCATGCCGTGATGCTGGGCGACTTCAACTGCACACCGGACACCCCTGAGTACGAACTGATTTCAGGGCCCTTATCGCCGTACGGCGGGCGGG
>DDZY01000227.1:2491-2854 GCA_002346525.1 Proteobacteria bacterium UBA2996 | reverse complement strand
GGGTTTTACTTCCGACGTTAAAGATCAGCCCGCACGCCTGGATTACGCTTTTGTCAGCGCGGGGCTTCGCGAACGTATCGCTAGGTGCTGGGTCGATGAAGCAGCACCGGGTTCAGATCATCAGCCTGTCTGGTTGGAACTTGTAGCCTGATCTTCTAGCGTGTCAGCACTCATTTGCCTTTGCCGGGCGAGAAATGAGTGCTCATAGACCGCCAGCAGGGACGGAATCAGAAACAGCACCAAGAATGTGGCAAAGGCCAGCCCAAAGGCGATAGAGGTTGCCATCGGGATCAGAAACTGCGCCTGCAAAGAGGTTTCAAAAAGCAGCGGTGTCAGGCCGGCGATTGTCGTCAAAGAAGTCAG
>DDZY01000227.1:0-2102 GCA_002346525.1 Proteobacteria bacterium UBA2996 | reverse complement strand
CTCCTTGTAGAACGTGACAAGAATGATCGAGTCATTGATGACGATTCCGGCCAGGCCGAAGAAGCCGAACATGGAAAGAATGGTGAGATCAATTCCCATCAGCACGTGACCCCAGATGGCACCGATGAGCCCAAAGGGAATCACCACCATGACGAGCAGCGGCCAGCCGTAAGAGCCGAATACCCAGGCCAGCACCAGATAAATCAGAATGAGTGCAACCAGGGCGCCGCGCTCCATGTCGGCGAGCGTCTCGCGCTGATCGGCCTGACGACCCTCAAAAGAAAACGTCACACCATGGCGGGTCTCAAGCTCGCCTAAGGTGTTGGCCTTGAGGTTGGCGATGATACGGTTGTCGTTGTTGACAGTGTCATCAACATCACCGGTGACGGTCACGGCCAACTTGCCCTCAACGTGACGGATCGAATCAAAACCCCGCCGAGGTGTCATGTTGACGACGTTGTCGAACGGCACCGCCCCGCCCCCTGGCAGCATGATTTCAAACTCCTCCAGACTGTTGATGCGGTCGCGCTCGCTGTCCGGCAGCATCACCCGGACTTCGACTTCATCCCCGTTGTCCGCCATGACCTGCACCAGCTGGCCCTCATACCCGGCCCGCAACTGTCGCCCAAGATTCTCCACGGAGAGTCCCAGCGCTTCGCCGGTTGGGGTCAGCTGGAGAATGCGCTGCTCACGCCCGTAGGGCATGTTGTCCTCCACGCCGGAGACGCCGGGAATTTCATTCAGTACGTTTTTCAGATCAATCGCGGCGGATTTCACGCTCTCAAGATCCGAGCCGATGATGCGCACTTCAAGATCCTGCCCCGGCGGTCCGGCAGTCGGCTCCTTGATGGAGAGATTTTCGAGCCCTGCGGCTTTGGGAATCCGGGCGTGCCATTCATCGATGAACTGGCGGTTGCGCACCGACCTTTCGTCAGGTTTGATCAGTTCGACCAGTACTGAGCCGATGTTGTCGCTGCTCCGTCTTTCCCAGTCACCACTTTCGCCAAGCCCCTTGCGCGAGATGGTAGTGCGAACCAATCCGCCGCTAAAGTGTGCGTCAGTGTCCCATGCGGCCTGTTCAATCTCTTCAAGATACTGCGCCACCTGGGATTCCGGAGTGCCGGAGACAAAATCCACGTTGGCAAAGAGGATCGGACCCTCCGCCACGGGGAAGAAATTGAAAGCGATCCGGCCGCCTGCCACCCACCCAAAGGTGCTCGTCAGGATAGCGATGGCGAGTGCCACGGTAATCCAGCGCGCGCGAACCCCGGCACTGACCATCGGGCGGAACACTCGCTCGCGAAAGCGCGCAAAGCCGGCATCCAGTTTTTTGCGAAGTCCCTTTGGCCGGTAGCGGCCCATACGCGCGAAGGTGCCTCTGAGGTGCCCCGGCAACACCAGGAAAGATTCCACCAGCGACGCCAGAATGACACAGATCACGATGATCGGGATGGTGCGCAGGATCGAGCCGATGATGCCGCCGATCAGCAGCAGCGGCATAAAGGCCGCGATGGTGGTGAGTGATGAAGACACGACCGGCGCCAACATGCGCCGGGCGCCCCCCTCTGCCGCGCTTAAAGGATCCTCGCCGCGCTCAAAGTGCGTCACGGCATCTTCTCCGACCACAATCGCGTCATCGACAATGATGCCGAGTGTCATGATGAGCGCGAATAGGCTGATCATGTTGACCGAACCGCCGTAAAGGTACAGCACGCCAAGCGCCGCCAGAAAAGAGGTCGGGATGCCGATGGTCACCCAGCCGGCAGCGCGCGCATTGAGAAAGAAATACAGAATCAGGATCACCAGCACCAGCCCTGACAGGCCGTTTTTCAGCAGCAGCTGAATCCGGTCCTGGATGTATTCCCATCTTTCGTCATAAATATGAAGACCGATGCCGGGCGGCAATCCGGGCCGGGTCTTGTCGACCCAGCGCCGTAGAATCTGCGCCGATTCCAGGCTGTCTGCACCGCGGGTTCGGGAAAGGCGCATCTCAACCGCCGGCTTGCCGCGGAAACTGACCTCGGTCTGGGCGTTTTTGGGACGCCGGGTGATCGTGGCGATGTCTCCCAGGGTCAGCAGTCTGCCGTCCTGGGCCACGATCA
>DDZY01000171.1:1693-2840 GCA_002346525.1 Proteobacteria bacterium UBA2996 | reverse complement strand
TCGCGTTCAAGGAACGGGTGCGCTCGGCATATCACCAAGTCGCCGCCAAAGATCCCGATCGGGTAGTCACATTGGATGCAAGCCGGCCGATTGATGAGATCTACGAAAAACTGAAAAACCTGATTAAGGAACGATTTGGAGTCCCCATTGACTGAATCGGCAGATCTTCCCTGGCTCACCACCGGCAGGACAAAACTGCTGCAGGGCGGTCACAAGCATCATTGCCTGCTGATCACGGGACCACCAGCGATCGGAAAGTATCTGCTGGCCCTCGACCTGGTTAATCGCTTGCTCTGCGAAAACCCGGCCGAAGGGGGTGCTTGCGGCTCTTGCTGGGCTTGCCATTTGGTTTCCGGCAGCATACATCCAGACCTCCATATATTGATGCCAGAGACGTACGATGAATCCGATGATTCCACCTTGCTCAATCACGCTCATCGGTATCTGGATACGGGTCAATCCAGCCAGAAGCGCAAACCCAGTAGCCAAATCAGCGTCGACAACGCACGCCTGCTGTCAGACGCACTTTTGGGAACCAGCCGGATCGGCGGACGGAAGGTTGCTCTGGTGCTGGCAGCGGATACTTTGAATCGGAATGCGGCGAATGCAATGTTGAAGGTGCTTGAGGAGCCCGTTGGTACGACCCACTTTATTCTGGTCTCGAGCTATCCTTATCGACTGCCCTCAACGATTCACAGCCGGTGTGTCCGGGTCGAGTGCCAAGGGCCCTCCAGCAAAGACATATCAACCTGGCTCAGGGCACGGCATCCTGTTCAAGAAAAACAGCTGTCAGCGTTACTCCTCTCCGGGCTCGGACCAATTGAACTTGACGAGGTTCTCCAAAACGAGGAGCTGAAACCCATCAACGCCCTGATTACCTACTGCATGGGCGACGACGATGAAATACCGCATGGGCTTGGCCTGGCTGCGCGCTGTGCAAACATTGGTCTGGAGCGAGCCCTAACCATTCTGCAATCAATGGCGCTTGCGACCGTGCGGGAGTCCGCCAAGGGCCAGACGCCGGCGGCCGGTAGGGGCCTCTTTCAGGACGTTAAGTTTTCCCTTCGCGCTTTCCACAAACTCGGGTTAGCAAGAGAACGCGTTCGTTCTGCAGTTGACGATCAGCTTGCTCTCGAGGATATTTGCG
>DDZY01000171.1:0-1321 GCA_002346525.1 Proteobacteria bacterium UBA2996 | reverse complement strand
CCTAAGATGCCCGAAACTGACCGCAGCAAGAAGACACGGCCCCGAGTCCTTTCGGTCTCGATTAATGATTTGCGAACGTTACGGGCGGCTTTTATGCCATTTTTGAGAAACGCAGGGCTATTCGTTCCCACTCACAACGAATATGGCATGGGCGATGAGGTGTTTCTCGTTGTAAAGCTCCTTGGCGAAGAGCAATACGCGCTTGCCGCCACCGTTGTCTGGATAACCCCGACTGGCGCCCAAAGCAGTAGGACCAAAGGCGTTGGGGTCCAGTTCAAAGGCCCGGACGGCGCAAAATTGAAAGATCGCATCGAAGAGCTCGTCGCCGGCACAGCCCAGAAATCAACAGCAACGCACACCCTTTAACGGGTCTTTCCAGCAGCTTACCCAATAGACAACGATGCTGGTCGACTCACATTGCCATATCGATTTCCCGGATTTTTCCGAGGACCGCACGGGAGTCCTCGAACGGGCCGTGTTGGCCGATGTCGGGCATATACTGTGTGTTTCGGTCAATCTCTCCGATTTTCCCGAAGTTCTGGGACTTGCCAGACAATCAGCACGGATTTCTGCAAGTGTCGGTGTGCACCCGAATACTTGCCTAGAGGCCAGAGCTGAACCCTCGGCCGAGTTGCTCGAAACCCTTGCGGACGATCCCGACGTGGTTGCTCTAGGGGAGACCGGGCTCGACTTTTATCGGCACGATTGCGCCGAAGATACCCAAAAGGAGCGCTTCGCGCGGCACATACAAGCCGCCAAAAAAAGCAAAAAGCCCCTCATTGTCCACACGCGTAATGCGGCGGACGAAACCCTCGACCTCATGCGCAGTGAGGGAGCATCAGAACCTGGCGGCGTCATGCATTGCTTCTCAGAAGATTGGTCCACCGCGAAGCGCGCCCTGGATCAAGACTTCTATATCTCATTTTCCGGGATCGTGACGTTTAAGAACGCTCAGGATCTTCGCGACGTCGCAAAGAAGGTTCCGCTCAATAAGATTCTGATTGAGACCGATGCGCCATACCTGGCACCCGTGCCGTACCGCGGGAAGAGGAATGAGCCGGCTTTCGTCAGACACACGGCTGAATGCCTGGCGGAACTACGCGGATTGGATCTTCAGACGCTCGCCGAACAGACGACAGCAAATTTCTTTCAGCTTTTCAGTGGGGCAAAAAGCTAGAAGTTCGGGCGGCCTTGGCGGGGCGATATCCCTTTACTTCGCATAATGTATATTATGTTAAGTTGGTGATACTCCCGAAACCCTATGATTATCGCCGGTTTGACCCTACCCCCTTGCTCAGCGACAATTCCACGATGAGCGGGC
>DDZY01000136.1 GCA_002346525.1 Proteobacteria bacterium UBA2996 | reverse complement strand
GCATAAACCGAATACATGATGCCGTCTGTCAGCCATTTATCGGCATAAGGCGACTGCTCGATCCCGCGACGGAAGATTTGTACAGTGGAAGAAGAACCCGCGTGGGCTCCTCGGTAAACCATGTGAATGAGTTCTTCTTTATTCATGATGAGTGTTCTCGCTTGACATTGGCCCGAACAGATTAAGGGGCTCGATTTACAAATGGGTTCGAAACGGCAGAGTCCGGATTGTATTCGCCCGCCTGTATACTGCGCTCATGCGCGCGACCCGAATGCTGGACCAGCCCATCATTCATCCCGGCATGGATGACCGGATCGGCACCAACATCAACGGTCCGAGCGTGATCCGGGTGCCGGCCTGGGTAACGCAACCGCTCGGACGCTACTATCTTTACTTTTCGCATCACAAGGGGACATTCATCCGATTGGCTTATGCGGATGACCTTAAAGGTCCGTGGCAAATTCACCGCCCGGGGGTATTGGATGTCTCAGAGTCGCTTTTTGCGCCAACGGACCCGCCCGAACCGCCGCCAGATCAGCGTCCCAGTTGGGCAGATACCTTGCCCGGAGGATATCTTTACGCTCACGTCGCCTCACCGGATGTGAATATCGACGAAGAAAGCCAGCAGATCCGGATGTACTACCATGGACTGCTGGACAACGGAGATCAAAAAACCCGGATAGCCTATTCTGAGGACGGCCTCCATTTCGTACCACGCGCACCATTGCTCGGGCCACCCTACTTCCGGGTGGTTCGGCACAAGGACTGGATCTACGCAACAACCTGGCAGGGACGCTTTCTTCGCGCCCGGCACTGGGACGGGCCTTTTGAAGTTCAGCGCGATCCGGGGCCTGCCATGCAACTTTTTGGCGAGAACAGCACCCTTGAGCCCCGTCATCCCGCATTGTGGCTGAAAGGGGACACTCTGCACCTTTTTTTTTCATGCATGGGCGACTGTCCCGAACAGATTTATCACTGCCAGTACGAACTTGATGAAGACTGGGACGATTGGGTTTTCACCGAGCCACGCATCTTGTTGAGCCCTCAAGAGGTCTGGGAGGGTTCGGATCTGCCGCGCCAGCCTTCAGTAGTGGGCACCGCGACCGAAAGACTGTGCGAATTGCGCGACCCTGGCATCTTTGTCGATGAAGATCAGGTCTACATTCTGTACAGCGGTGCGGGCGAGGCCGCGATCGGCATCGCCCGACTTGAGGAGCATTGATCAGGCCGCGTCGTCGACCGCGATCTGCTCAAGCGTCTTCGCAAAAAGGCTCACGGTCCGATCGATATCTTTCAATTTGTCCAATCCAAAAAGGCCGATCCGAAACGTCCTGAAGTCTTCGGCTTCATCACACTGTAGCGGGACCCCTGCTGCGATCTGCATCCCGAGCTCGGCAAATTTCTTGCCAGTCTGCATCTCGGGGTCATCGGTATAACTCACCACGACACTTGGCGCCTTGAACCCGGCCGCGGCGAGACTCTTGATGCCCTGTCCTTCTAGCAGTTCGCGCACCCGGCCGCCCAGTTCTTCCTGTGCAGCGCGGGCATGAGCAAAGCCCATCTCGCGAGTTTCCCGCATTACTTCAGCAAAGGCACGTAACCCATCAGTCGGCATAGTGGCATGATAAGCATGGCCGCCATTCTCGTAGGCCGCCATGATCTCTCGCCATTTCTTCAGGTCACAGGAAAAACTCGTGCTGGTCGTTTCCTCAAGTACCGTCTCGCCATGTGCGCTCAACATAACCAGGCCCGCACAGGGAGAACCGCTCCAGCCTTTTTGCGGCGCACTGATAAGGACATCCACACCTGTCGCCACCATATCCACCCAAAGTGTTCCGGAAGCAATGCAATCCAGCACCATCAGACCGCCGTGCTCATGCACCGCATCGGCCAATGAACGGATGTAATCATCGGGCAGCATCATGCCTGCAGAGGTCTCAATGTGCGGGGCACACACCACATCGGGTTTTTCTAAGTGGATCGCTGCAACCACTTCATCGATCGGCGCTGGCGCATAGGCGGGATGTTTTCCCGACTCGACAGGTCTCGCCTTATGCACTGAGTGACTGGTCGGAATATTCCCCATGTCAAAGATCTGCGTCCAGCGGAAACTGAACCAACCGTTACGCACCACCAGACATTTTTTTCCGGTGGCAAACTGTCGTGCCACCGCTTCCATCCCGAAGGTGCCACTGCCGGGCACCACCACTGCAGCCTCAGCGTTATAAGCCTCTTTCAGCATTGAGGAGATATCGTTCATCACGCCCTGGAAGGACTGAGACATATGATTAAGAGCGCGGTCGGTATACACGACCGAGTACTCGAGCAATCCTTCCGGATCCACATCCTTTCTTAACGCTGGCATAGATACTCCGTTTATCTAAGACTTTCCAAACCTCTCCGGGTCTTCGCTGCGAGACCAGAGCGACTTCAAAAAATTTCGGGCGCGGATCATCTCATGCTTCGCCAAAATGGGACAAACTCTTTATTGACAAGGGTATGTCTCATGGCGGTCGCCCATCGCGTCCCACAAATAAAGATTCTCAACCCCAAGTTTCTGCTCTCATTTTCCCGAAATTGCACCCCCCAAAGCCAATCAATCAGGTCAATATTGGAATCGAAAGAATTGATGATCTGATGGGTCATTTAGGTGTTTTCTGCTGAAATTACCCATGCGTAACTTAGTTGACGTTAACGTCACCTTGGTTTACATTGACTCCCTCATAACGTCGTCGACGAACCCGGATTTGGGTAATCGAAAAATATAGGGATAAAAGGAGGGATCACTATGAGTACCAGTTCGCAACCTTGGCGCAATCACTACCCTGCAGGCATCGACTGGAATGCCTCGATAGAACGTCGGCCTCTTTTTGAGACCCTGGAGGCGACTGCGAATCGATCTCCTAACAAGACCGCGATTGATTTCCTTGACTACTGCCTGACTTATCGAGAACTGTTCGGACAGGTCAAGCAGGCCGCAAAAGGTCTTCAGGCGATGGGTGTCACTAAGGGGACTCGGGTGGGCCTGTGTCTGCCCAACACTCCCTACTCCGTAATCTGCTACTACGGTGCGCTTCGCGCCGGTGCGACTGTTGTCAATTACAACCCGCTTTACGTGGAACGCGAGCTCGCATTCCAGATCGATGACAGTGAAACCGAGATCATGATAACGATGGATCTTGAGGTGCTCTATCCCAAGGTCTCTGCAATGCTTTCCCAGACCAAGAGTCTCAAGAAAGTCATCGTCTGCCCGATGGCGGCCATCCTGCCCAAGATCAAGAGCGTCCTGTTCAGACTCCTCAAGAGAAAAGATCTCGCCAAAATTGATTCAGGACCCGAGATCGTGCACTTTGCCGATCTGGTGAATAACGCCGGCGATCCGGAACCGGTCACGGTCGATCTCGACAACGACGTTGCCGTGCTGCAATACACCGGAGGCACCACCGGCCGACCCAAAGGTGCAATGCTGAGTCAGGGTAATCTTTCGGCAAACGTATCGCAAATGCTGCTCTGGTATGTTGATCTGAATCCCGAGGACGAAAAAGTGCTGGGGATTCTTCCCTTCTTTCATGTCTTCGCCATGACAGCGGTCATGAACTTTGCCGTCGCAGCCGGCGCACAAATGATTTTGCTGCCCCGCTACGAGTTGGGACAAACCCTCTCAACCATCAGTAAAAAGAAACCCACAATCTTCCCTGCAGTGCCCACTATCTATACCGCGATCAACCAGAGCCCGGACCTGTCGAAATTCGATCTTTCGGCGGTGCGTTTCTGTGTCTCAGGTGGCGCTCCTTTGCCGCTCGAGGTAAAGGAAACCTTCGAACGGCTGACAGGCTGTCGTCTTGTTGAGGGGTACGGCTTGAGTGAAACCGCTCCGGTCGCGACTTGTAATGCCATGTCCGATACAAACAAACCGGGTTCCATCGGGCAAGTCATGCCAGGCACCGAGATTTCTATTCATGATCTCGAAGCCCCGCACGAGGCTATGCCTGTTGGGGAGCGCGGTGAAGTCTGGATCAAGGGGCCACAGGTCATGAGGGGCTACCTTAATCGTCCCGAAGAAACGGCCGACAGCCTGCGTGATGGCTGGTTCCGCACGGGTGACGTGGGGTACATGGACGACGAGGGTCACTTTTTCCTGGTCGACCGACTGAAAGACCTCATCTTATGCAGTGGGTACAACGTCTATCCGCGTATGGTTGAAGAAGCCATCTACCTGCACCCCTCGGTCGCCGAAGTGACGGTTATTGGAATCGATGATGAGTATCGCGGACAGAGCCCCAAAGCCTTCGTGAAACTGAAGGACGGCGAGCAGCTGACTGAGTCCGAGATGAAATCATTCCTTGAGGACAAACTGTCGAAGATAGAGATGCCTTCAGAGATCGAGTTCCGATTGGAGTTGCCCAAGACCATCATCGGCAAACTCTCCAAGAAGGAGTTGGTCGCGGAAGAAGCAGAGAAGCAGCAGGGATCGGCCGCCTCATGACAACCTTAATCGGTGACGTGCTCACGATTACGGAACTTGCCCGGGAAGCCGGTGTCACAGCCCGGGCAATCCGTTTTTATGAAAGCAAAGGTCTGTTGATTCCGCGCCGGGCAGGCACCACGCGGATTTATACCCATCGGGAGCGCGGGCGTCTGCAGTTGATCCTGCGCGGCAAACGTCTTGGTTTCACTCTTACCGATATCGGCGAATATCTCGACTTGTATGACGCTGATCCCACCCAGCACGACCAGATTGTGCTGCTCCTCGATAAGGTCAACAACCGGATAGGCGAACTGGAATCACAAAAAGCTGATATTGATGACACGTTGAAGGAGTTGTCCAGCGTGCGGGCGCAGGCGCTCGCGGCCATGTAGGACGAATCCGCTCAGGCAGCTCAAGCCTGAAGCGCGTAAAGCATTGAACTTTAAATAAGTACCCCCAGAGATTTTCCAAAGGAGATTTGTAATGAAAGACATCGTGATCGCCGGATATGCCCGGTCACCATTTCACTTCGCGACTAAAGGCGCGCTGACCAAAGTCCGGCCCGACGACCTCGCCGCACACGTTGTCAAAGGCCTGATGGAGCGCACGGGCGTCAATCCGGACGACGTTGAAGACCTTATCCTGGGCTGTGCCTTTCCTGAGGGCGAACAGGGATTCAATATGGCGCGGTTGGTTGGCCTCATGGCCGGTCTTCCCATCTCGGTAGCCGGCACGACGGTCAACCGGTTTTGCGGTTCGTCCATGCAGGCGATTCATATGGCCGCCGGGGCGCTCCAGATGGGTGCCGGGGATGTCTTCATCTGCGCCGGTGTTGAGTCCATGAGCCGCGTGCCGATGTCGGGTTTTAATCCGATGCCTAACCCTGCATTGTGCGAGAGCATGCCAGCGGCCTATATGTCCATGGGCGAAACGGCTGAAAATGTCGGACGGGAATACTCCATCAGTCGCGAGGAGCAAGAAGTGTTTGCGGTCACCAGCCAGCACAAAGCCGGGGAGGCCCAAACCAAAGGACTGCTTGCCGATGAAATCGTCCCTATTGAGGTTGGGGGGCATTCTATTGAAGAAGACGGCTGCCTTCGTCCCACTACCGATCTTGAAGGGCTCGCCGGATTGAAACTGGCTTTCGATGAAAACGGGACGGTTACGGCAGGAACATCCTCACCGTTGACAGACGGCGCCGCAGCCACTCTGGTCTGCTCTTTGGACTATGCCAACGCAAACAGTCTGACACCGATAGCACGTATCGCGGGCATCGCGGTATCCGGGTGCAAACCCGAAACCATGGGCCTCGGACCCATCTTCTCATCGCGTAAAGCACTGAGTCGGGCGGGTATTGAAGCCAAAGATCTTGATGTTGTCGAAATCAACGAAGCCTTTGCTACACAGTCAATCGCATCGATTCGGGATCTGGAACTTGATACAGCAAAAGTGAATATTGATGGCGGCGCCATTGCAATCGGCCATCCTCTGGGAGCAACCGGTGCGCGCATCACGGGCAAAGCCGCTCAGTTGCTGAAACGACAAGGGGGTCGCTACGCTCTTTCCACCCAATGCATTGGCGGCGGACAGGGTATTGCCACCGTACTTGAGGCCGCCTAGATGCCCGCCATACGTAAAGTTGCCGTTATCGGCTCAGGGGTAATGGGCTCGGGCATCGCCGCACAAGCCGCGAATACCGGCCTTGAAGTGATCCTGCTCGACATCGTCGCCAAAGAGAGTGATGACCGCAATAGCGTTGCTGCAGGAGCAGTACAGCGTATGCGCAAGACCAACCCAGCCCCGCTGATGCATCCGCGCAATGCCGCGCGAATACGGCCCGGCAATCTCGAGGATCATCTGGATTGGCTTTCAGACTGCGATCTTGTCATTGAAGTGGTCCTGGAAAACCTTGAGATCAAAAGGGACCTCTATCGGAAGATCGATGCCCATCGCCGGGCCGACTGCATCGTGACTTCCAACACCTCGACCATTCCGCTGGATCACCTGGTAACTGATATGCCGGAAGGTTTTCGTCAGCATTTTGCAGTAACCCATTTCTTTAATCCCCCCCGATACATGCGCCTGCTCGAACTCGTGGGCGGTCCGGATACACAGGCCGAGGTGATCTCGAGTCTTCGGGACTTTGGTGATCAGTTGCTGGGAAAGTCGGTGGTGGACTGCAAGGACACACCGGGCTTTATTGCAAACCGGATCGGGATTTTATGGATGGGTGTCGCAGTGCGCTTTGCTTTCGAGGACGGCATCACTGTTGAAGAGGCTGATGCGGTTATCGGCAAGCCTATGGGGATTCCGAAAACAGGAATTTTCGGCCTGCTCGACCTGGTCGGCATTGATCTTCAACCCCATGTCGAACGCTCCATGCTCTCATTGCTGCCCGAGAACGACATGTACCGAAGCATTCACCGTCGCAGCGAGTTCATTGAAAAGATGATCGCCGACGGCTACACCGGAAGAAAAGGTAAAGGCGGGTTTTATCGGCTCAACCGCAGCGATGGGGGAAAAGTGAAAGAAGCCCTGGATCTCGTCACGGGGGAATACCACCGCGCAAGCAAACCCACTCTGGAAAGCGTCGAGGCCGCTCGAGGCGGCTTGCGGGCACTGGTGGATCATCCTGACCGGGGAGGACAGTATGCCTGGCAGGTCCTGTCCCATACATTGAGCTACGCAGCGTCTTTGGTTCCTGAAATCGCCGACGACATCCACGCGGTAGATGAAGCCATGAAGAACGGCTACGCCTGGAAATGGGGGCCATTTGAACTCATCGACAAACTTGGAGCCCGTTGGTTTGCAGAGCGCCTTGCTGCTGAAGGCATGGCCGTACCGACACTGCTTGAAAAAGTGAGTGACCGCAGTTTCTACAGGATCGAAGGCGGACAGCTCCAGTATTTTGGGACTGATGGCTCTTACCATGACGTCAAGCGTGCCGAAGGCGTATTGCTGCTGTCTGATATCAAGCG
>DDZY01000222.1 GCA_002346525.1 Proteobacteria bacterium UBA2996 | reverse complement strand
CTTCAAGATCCACTGAATTGGTCAGCACCTGCCGTCCCCGCTCTTCCAGTTTGAATGCTGTGCGTCCGTGAAGGACTCTTTGATTGTTGAAAATAAGGCCATCGCCTTTCTCCAGGGGAAAAGAGATTATTAGGTCCGGGTCATAAACAATCTTCAAAAAGTTCCGAATCGCTCGATAGGTCGGAACCACCTGATCGTGAGGAAGATCAACTGGCGCAATCTGTCTTTCGTTGACCCGGATACCGCAGACGTCCTGATCCTCGTCTATCCGGATCATGGGAAGCGTGCACCGATACCACCGAGGCAACTCTCCCTCGGCATGGTTTGGATCAAAGCGCTGCCCTGTGAGAGGCGTGCTCCCCAATCTGTTGAAATCCTCCGGACAGGCCTCGCGGAAACGCCGGGCAGCCTCAAACCCATCCACCAGCGTGGAGTGACCTCCTTCAGCGCTCGGCTCAAAGACCTGAAATATCGTAATCCCGATCGTTGACGTGCGGTAAGTTTCATCACAATGCGGCTGCAGCGCCTGCCGAATATCTCCAACATTGTTGATCGATTTCTTATCCGTCAACGTCGCCATATCGGAGGAGGTGTTGCTCATTCTCTTGTTGGAAAGCTCAAAGTCCCCGAAGTGCGTAATCCGCTTTGCGCCGACGACCTGAACTAATCGGCCCGCCTCCTCAGCCAGGCCGGGCGCGCCCTCGACTTTGCAGAATCCATAATCACAGACTGCTTCAAGCATTTGAAGGCGAGAAGACGAGCGGTCTTCAACCTCTGAAAAATTAAATGTAGGCGGATTGGCTTCTATGCGCTTATCCCAGAGCACCGGCCGGTGCTTGCGTCGTGCCCGCTCCTCTGCAGAGTAGCAATGATCGCGCAGCCACTTTGCCTCATAGGTCGAGACATGTCCGTCTTCTTCCCATATAACGCGTAACCTGTCTGGATCGAACGACTGCTCACGAGGATTCGGGCGTTCCGGAATAAGGTCCAAGCGCAGTCCGCGTACCCCATTTAAAGAAGATCCGCATTCCTCACATTCGCACTGATGGCGCAGCCAGATGAAGTGAAAATGACTGACACCGCCATCGCACCACTTGATGGTAATGCGGTCTCGTTCGCGAGAAAGTCCTTCGATTTTTGTACGCACGTGTTCAGTCACATTCGTGGATCCTCCGGGACAAGTGGGGTTTTGCCAAGAATGAGATCAGCGCCGCGTTCTGCCATGGCGATCACGGTTGCGTTGAGGTTACCCGTGATCTGAGACGGCATGGCGGATGCATCACAGACCCGCAGTTTATCAATACCCCGTACCCGCAGTTCGCTGTCCAACACAGCAAGAGGATCATCGTCAGGACCCATTTTCGCACTTGAGCAGGGATGATGGCCGGTGTAGGCAGTCTGCCGGATCGCCTCAATAATTTCCGCGTCCGTCTTTGCGCCCTGCCAGGCTCCTATTTCACCTGTTACGTATTTGGCAATCTCAGGTTGGGCCATGATCTCACGCATGGTTTTTACCCCCGCTACCATCGCATTGAGATCATCGGAGTGTGAAAAGAAACGGGGGTCGATACACGGGGGGTCAGCCGGATTGGCGCTTGCCAGACTCACAGTCCCCAGAGACTTCGGTCGTTCCAGGTTGATATCGATCTGAACACCGGGTTTGGCCACCTGCCTGCCGCGCACCAACAGGTGACGGCCCAGCCGCTGCAGTAACGGGGTCCTTTCGACCTCACCGTCGGTCATATTTTCATGAACCGTCATCGGTGTCATGAAGGTCTCGAACTCCGGCATCGCCGAGTCCTTTAGGCCGTGAAAAATTACCGCCGAAAAAAAAGCGCCCCCGCCGGGACCACTGCCATTCAGTAACCATCTCGCCATCAGCCAAGCTGCCCGATCCAGGCGCTGGTGGCGAGCCAAACTCAGATCCGTGCGATCTGATCCGTACTGCATCGATACGTCCACGTGATCGGCGAGACCCTGACCTACTCCGGGCAGATCAACAACAGCGTTGATGCCGTGCTGATTGAGGTGGACAGCAGGCCCTATTCCAGAAAGCATCAGGGTCTGCGGCGTGCCGAACGCGCCCTGACACAGGATGACCTCTTCACGGGCATATATTTGCTCTTTGCCCAGTGTCTCGATTCCCTTTGCTACTCCGCCTTCAAGGATCACCCGCGCCACCTGCCGGTATGTCAGGATCTTAAGATTGGAAGGCGGCTTCGCAAGATAGGAAATCGCGGAAGACTGGCGAATTCCGCGGTGAACCGTGCTGTCCGTACGGCCAACGCCGGCGCGGTCAGGGCCGTTGAAATCATCCAGACGCCGATGGCCACAGGCCACGGCGGCCTCTATAAACGCCTGCTCCAACTCGCCAAAATTCACGGATGCTTCGGTCTTCACCGGGCCATCGACCCCATGCCAGGCACCCTTGCGATCAATGGCGCCCTGGGAACGGCGAAAATACGGCAATAAATCGGAGAATCCCCATCCCGACAGGCCGCTCTCCCGCCATGCGTCGTAATCCTGCGGAACGCCACGGATATAGATCATGCCGTTCATGATCGAAGACCCTCCGAGCGCCCTGCCGCGCGGAAAGTAAATCTTGCGATCATTTAGTGCCGCTTGCGGGACTGACTCAAAACCCCAATCCAGCTTTGCATTCCCAAAAACCAAGCCGTTACCGGCCGGCATCCGTATAAAGAGATTCCGGCCTTTTCCTCCAGCCTCAATCAGGCAGACGCGGGCTTCTCGGTTTTCTGCCAAACGCGTCGCCAATACGCATCCTGCAGAGCCTCCTCCGACAATGACGTAATCAAATTCCATCGCTTCTCGAAACCCTTAGATGCGCCGCACCTGCCGGATCACCTCATCGGTCATCTGTTGAGTGGTGTTTTTACCGCCAAGATCAGGGGTTGCGAACCCTGCCTGTAACACCGCCTCAACGGCCGTGCCGATCTTTCGGGCGCCCGCCGATTCGCCCGCGCTGTACTCAAGCAGCATGGCGACGGACAGAATGGTACCTATCGGATTGGCGATACCGGCACCGGCTATATCAGGCGCACTGCCGTGCACCGGTTCGTAAATTGCCGGTCGTTCCGAGCGGCCGCTCTGCGGCAACTGTGACAGACATGCCGACGGCAACATGCCAAGTGAACCCGAGACTGCCGCTGACTGATCAGAAAGAATGTCGCCAAAGAGATTATCGGCCAGAATCACATCAAAATCACCTGGATTGCAGGACAGTTGATATGCCGCATTGTCCGCAAAAAAATGAGTCAACGTCACATCGGGAAACTCACTTTCGCCAATCTCCTGTACGACTTCACGCCATAACTTTCCCGCCATAAAAACGTTAGCCTTGTCTACAGAAAGCAACTTTCCTCTGCGACGACGGGCGACCTCAAACCCGATCCGCGCAAAGCGCACGATCTCCGCCTCCGTATATTCGTTGAGATCATAGGCCCGGCGGCTTTCACCGGCGTTGTCGATACCGCGAGTGGGCGAAAACATGGCGCCTCCGCAAAGCTCCCGGACGACCATCACGTCTGAGCTTCGCACCACTTCAGGTCGAAACGGTGTACGGGACAGCAAAGGATCATACGCGCGCGCCCAACGCAGGGAGGCAAACACCTCAAGCTCATGGCGCAGTTTCATGAGCCCATCCTGTTCTTCAGGTCCGCCCTCCACCGCAATATGGTCCCAATCCGGCCCGCCGACTGCACCGACCAACAGGGCATCGGAATGATGAGCCTGGTGGAGAGTCTCTTTGCGGACAAAAACGCCGTGCGCATCAAAGGCAGCACCGTGGAGCACATCCTCTGAAATATCAAGTTTCAAAGAAATAGTTCCCGCGACGGCTTCCAGCACCTGCAGGCCCGAGTGGACGACTTCAGGGCCGATCCCGTCACCCCCCAATGCGAGAATCTTTAGCAGCATTTTTATCCCCAAATACCCGAAGCAACTATAGAGCGCTCTAAACCCCCGGCAAGTGTTATTCCGGGGAAGGGGTTCCGTTATGTCACCTGCGACTCATTACTGGTGTATTGCGACACGCCATTCTCGGTTAGAAATATGACACCAGTAAAATGAACGATGCAACACCAATGAAAACTGCGGGCAGGACCCTTTTCCCTGCGACAAAGAACACCCCCACCCCGATCACAAAGGCCAGAGCCCTGAAGAGGAGCGGGGTTTCCATGAGCGGTCCGATCGGCAAAATGACCATTCTTGCAATGAGGCCACCTAACATCGCATAGGACACGAAGGTGACCCATTGGAAGACAGGGCCATCGCTTTTGATTCTGGCTGCGAACATAACGCCGATACCGCGCCAGATATAGGTGCCTGCGATAGCACCACACGTCAAAAGTGCAAGCGCTATAGTAGACGACTCGGTCATGAAGCGGATTACCGAAGGTTAAGTCGCTTATTCAACAGGAAAGCCAATGTGCCGCCCACAACACCGGTCAACAGAAGATCGAGATCCGGCGCAACGAGATGGAAAACGAGGCCAAGCGGCGCACCTACCACGAGGGCAATCATCGAAGGCCTGCTCTGGACTCCTGCAAGCAGCACGGCAAAAAACAGGGGGTTCATGAAGATCAGCCCAAGCGCAATGGGCCGGGGCATCAAACCCACTCCAAAATATCCGATGACGGTTCCGAGCGTTCCTGCACTCATGCAGATCACCGCAAATACAATGTAGTAACGGCGGCGAAACCTTTTCTCAATCTCGGGAAACCGTTTAAGACCGGCCGCCCAAGAGTTGATCGAGAGCATCTGAACCAGTGCGAAATCCCATCGGGACTTGAACCCTGCCTCATTCATAAGAGGCATAAACGAGACCACCATGGGAAGAAACCGCGCATTGGCGAGTGCCACCCCCAGAATCACAAAAAATGCCGAGAGGTTGGCAACGTGCATCTCCACCAGCGTCAGTTGGCCCGGTAGCCCCCAGATTCCCACGGTTGCTGCAATGGCCATCGGAAAAGGGAGGTCGCTCTCATGAACCAGAGAACCGAAGCCCGTCATGCTTGCAAGCAAGGTTATAGAGGGGAAACCAACCGCGTCTCGAAAAGCGAGGCGATTCACTACAGTCGCGCTGGCGATCATGGGATCAGGCTTATTGAATGAAGTGAGAGCGACTGATTAAAACTTTCCAGCGTTGAAATCACGAATGGCTTGCTCAATTTCGGCATGCGTATTCATCACAAAAGGGCCATAACGCGCGATGGGCTCGTTCAACACCTGCGCGGCCACCAGCAGGAACCTTACGCTAGACGCCTTGGAATCAATATGCACGGCGTTACCGGGACCGAGAACTCCCAGTTGCCTTGCGGCAACCGTATCGCTACCTGTATCTGATCTTACCGATATCTCACCCTCGCTCACAAAAACAAAACCGGCGTGATCTGGGGGAATCAACTCCTCTATGCTGGTCCCGGAAGATAAACGGATATCAAAGTAAAGCGGCCTTGTTACGACACCTCTGACGGGTCCGGCTGTTCCCTCAGAGGTGACACCTGTGATGACATTTATGTCCACCCCCGGTGTGCGATGTTCGACAGGAATCTGATCCTTTGGATACTCGTGATAAGCAGGGTCACAAAGTTTATCTTTGGCAGGAAGATTTACCCACAACTGAAAACCTGCCAACCGGCCATGCTCCTGCTCAGGCATTTCTGAGTGGATAATTCCCCGCCCTGCGGTCATCCACTGGATTCCGCCCGCCTCTATCACTCCGCCATGCCCTGCATTATCTTCGTGACGCATTTTTCCCGCCAGAAGATAGGTCACCGTCTCAAAGCCTCGGTGCGGATGCGAGGGAAAGCCTGCAATGTAATCATTCGGATCATCAGACTCGAAAAAATCCAGCAACAGGAAGGGATCCAATTCCGGAAGAGACTGCGAACCAATGTAGCGGGTCAGACGGACGCCCGCACCATCAGACGTAGACTGCCCTGAAATCACTTGGTCAATCCCACAGTGATGCTTTTGGCCAACCCTTTCGGACAACTGGACACCCATAGATAACTCCTTTGTTCAGAAAGGCTAATGGGTGGACTATACTCTGCTCTGGTGGACCGGCCCTGACACGGTTCTGGCATCGATGACTGCCCAGGAACAGATCGCCTCAGACTCAATCTCAATTACACCGATGTCGGTGCATACCGGTGCGGAGATCAGCGGCGTCGACCTGCGTCATCCTCTTACCGAAGTCCAGATCCATAAGATTCGCAATGCACTACTGAAGTGGCGGGTGGTGTTCTTTCGCGATCAGGAACTGACCCACCCCGAGCACGTTGCACTCGCGAGGCAGTTCGGGGAACCCACACCCGGACATGTGATTTTTGGCAGTCACAGCAAATACCCTGAAATCTACCCAGTGGTGAAGCATCGTACGGCCCAGGCTGGCGACGTGACGGTCAAGCGGGCCTGGACCGGATGGCATACCGACATCACCGCTGCGATCAATCCGCCGGCAGCATCAATCCTTCGCTCAGTCATCCTGCCGCCCTACGGCGGCGATACCCAGTGGCTGAATATGGTGAAGGCGTTTGACGCGCTATCTTCCCCGATGCAGGCATTTTTGTCCTCTTTAAGGGCCATTCATCAATATCGACCTGCGTCCGACCCCAAGGACCAGAGTGATTACAACGACCTGATTGAGCAAAAGGGCATGGTATCCGAGCATCCGTTGGTTACCCTCCACCCTGAGACCGGTGAGAAAACACTCTTTACCAACCCGGCCTACGTTGACCATATCGTCGGCCTGACCCCAAGAGAAAGTCAGTGCCTGCTGGAATACCTCTGGGAACACTGCCTGCAGCCCGAATTCACCATCCGCTTTCGCTGGAACGCTGGCAGCATCGCTTTTTGGGACAATCGGGCCACCCAGCATCAGGCCATCGGCGACATTTTTGATACCGACTTCAGTCGTGAACTCTACCGGGTGACGCTAAACGGTGAGGTGCCTGTCGGAACGGATGGGCGCAGGTCCACCGCAATCAGCGGCGAACCCATAAAACCTGCGTAACCTTCGCTAAACAGCACAACCACCCGCAAGGGGGCATCACCTGCCGTCAAGAGTCGCGAGCGCGTGATAGAGGTCCGGCCGGCGATCTCGAAACACCGCCCATGAGTCACGGTATTCTTTGACCTGATCGAAGTCAAATCGGTGCACCAGGACTTCCTCCTGGTCCCTTCCGGCCTGCGCCACCACCTGGCCCTCGTGATCCGCGATAAAGGAGTTACCGTAGAAGTCGAGATGCACGTCCGGTGATTCGGTCATGTACTCCCGACCGATCCGGTTAGACGCAACGACCGGCAGGATATTGCACGCCGCGTGTCCGCACATCGCGTTACGCCAGGCATCCACCGAGTCATTGCCTGTCAGCATATCCCCGCCACCTCCAAGACCCGAACCAATCGCAGTAGGATAAAGAATGATATCGGCCCCCATGAGAGTCACGCATCTCGCCGCCTCGGGAAACCATTGATCCCAGCAGATGAGTACACCGACTTTGCCATATCGGGTCTTCCAGATCCGAAAACCCGTGTCACCCGGACTGAAATACTCCTTTTCCTGATAACCTGGCGCATTGGGGATGTGTGATTTTCGGTAGACGCCAAGGATCGTGCCATCCGCATCGGCCATCGCCACAGAATTGAAATAGACCTCCCCCGCTTTTTCAAAAAAGCTGATCGGCAGTACGACCTCTAACTCCTTAGCGAGGGCGGAAAAGCGCCTGACCACCTGACTTTCCTCTAACGGACGAGCCAACGAGCGGTGCTTGTGGCATTGCTCGATCGGAAAATACGGCGTTTCAAATAATTCTTGAATCAGGATGATAGAGGCCCCACCGGCCGCCGCCTGACGTACCAGGTTTTCTGCCCGATTGATGTTTTCATCCTGCTCCCAAGTGCACGCCATCTGCGTTGCTGCTACCCCTACATTCGCCATTTGATCTCGCCTCCACCGAATCCGTCGTTTTTAGCACATAGTATGTTACTGCTTTGATTCACATCAATTGATCACTCTTTCATCTTACAATTTATCCGTGAACAAGATCCAAGACCCATGAACTCATCCTCTTTCACTGGCGATTTAACAGTTTCCCTACGGTATCTTGCCGTCGGTGAGAACAGTGCGGTGGTCCGCCCTTCTATCGGCGGCGGCGATAGCGCCTCTGAGGAGGGCGTTTATGAAACAAGATCCGTAAAGATGCGCAACGCGCGCAGCATGGAAACCTCGCTTGATCGGGAAGGGTTTTTTTTGGCCAATCAACAAACTCAAGTGACTGATTTTTTTTCAGAGACCGAGATTGCGTCGATCTACGAAAAGGAACTCCAATCGCTACTGACCGATATCACCGGAGCAAAGAGAGTCGAGATCTTTGATCACACCTTGCGCGCTTCATCAATTGACACCCAACGCCAGCACGGCATTCGCGAACCCGCGGCAACCATTCACAATGACTATGATGACGCATCTGGCCCCAGGCGTTTGCGCGACTTTTTTCCTCAAGAGGCCGAGGCACTCGCGAAGAATCGTTTTGCGATTATCAACATCTGGCGCTCAATGAACGGGCCCGTGTCCAACTTTCCACTCGCGCTGTGTGATGCGTCATCAGTTACTGACAGGGATCTGGTCAGCGTGCCTCGAGTCTCAAAAGATCGTGTCGGCACTGTCCAGATGGCGACCTTTAATCCCTCGCACCGCTGGTGTTACTACCCGCACATGCAGATGAACGAAGCCTTGCTCTTTAAGGTTTATGACTCGGCCAATGACGGCCGAGCCAGATTTACCCCACACACCTCATTTGAGGATCCACGCGCTAAAGACGCAACTAGCGCAGGCCGGCAAAGCATCGAAAGCCGATGCTTTGTTATTTTTGAATAGATCAGTCCACGAATCATCGGAAGATCAAGCTTGCGCCAGCCAAATCAAAACTCGGAGACATACCCGAACTTTTGCGCCAACATCTGTTCAAGTTTTCGCATGATTAATGAAATAATGGACGCATAGCGCACCTTAGTCGGTACACTGCATAAGGAGTTAGCGGGTCTAGATCTAGTCGATATTTACACTAAATCTGAGTTGGTTAATTAGTGCAGAATACTCAGGATTTTCGGTATGCTTTCACCGTTTTTTGATATCGAAGTTAGATCTATGCAACTGATCCCAAAAATAGAAAATTCACTCCAAGCAATGTGGCTCCTCCTAGACTCCGACGAGTCTAATTTAAATGGATCGTTGGCCATGGATCCGCTATTGCGGTCGATTAGACTCAATAACGTGTCCATGAATTGAGTTCGTTACCGTAGTTTTCCGTCATCGTCGAGAAGTTATGGCTCTACCAGATTTTGCTCAACTTTCTGACTATCAGAAATGGCGGCGCTTACTTGTTCTTCTTGTCGGGTTTCTTGCATCAAGCGTGGCCCACGTCGTAGTGGCTCACTTTGGTTTTCAGAATACGAAAACTCTCAGTATTAGCTTAATTGCTGTAGTCCTGAGCCTTAGCATATTCGTGTTCATTTATCTACACCTAAAAACCAAAGCAGGCAAACCTTGGTCGATAGCGATCAATCCGTCCACCCAAAATAGTGAGTGGATAGCTTTTTTCTTGCTCGGCGTTTGCCTTCTATTCGGACCCAAAGTTACCCTCTATCTCGTTGTCTGCTATCTAGCTTTCGCACCACTATTTCTTGATAACCAAAACACTCTTCGACTCGATAATCTATTCGTTGCAACCAGTTTTGGCATTCTAGTCTCAGGACTAATTTACGTCCTCTCGGCAGATGTGGGCATGGCTGGCGAGATAACGGTCCCGGTCTTGTTTCTAAGTTTAGCCACAGCTAACACCATTTATCGAAGTAAGCAAATTATTCCCGACATTGCTCCACCGCGCCTCTCCCATCTCGGAATTCTGTCGATTCTATTTTTCGCCTTTTGTGGAACGGTTTTAGTTGGTTCTTTTCTGATGGGATTAGGCGACTACCCACGAGTGTTTTTTAATGTTGATACACCCCTCCGATTAACCCACGCCCACGAAATACTTGGCCTGACGGAATATCCACCGGAAGCTTTGACAACGAGTGGCGTATATCGCTCATACCATTACGGAGGACCGTCTTCCGCTTCAGCGATAACGGCAATTACAGGAATTGCGCTTCACAAATCTATGTTCTGGGTAGTAATACCTTTACTACTTATAGGTAGCTTTTCGGCTTTTCATTTGATTGCTCGCTCTATCTTGAAGCTAGCAATGTACCGTTGCTTGGCGATGATCTTGTTTCTACCTTTTGTTCGCCTGGGAGAGCATCTCTATTATTGGTTCATATACAACGCACAGGCCCATGGCGCGTTCGGAATGCTACTCATCATAGTAAAAGGATTTATCCCGTTTAGTAATTATGGTCCTGAAGAGTTCGGGGGTGGGGTTTGGGATATCTCCAAGACGGCTGGAATTTTGTTGCTATTAATTTCCTCGTTCTTACTGGTAAAAAAACAAACTCTTCACGTAACGGTCCTAGCGCCAGCAATTGTCTTGCTTACATTCTTTGTAAAGATTGCTTTGGTGCCAGCGGTATCCGTCCTTGTAGGTGTGCGCCTTTTGAAGTCATGGAAAGAGCATAGTCTTGCCAAAACATTTTTTTACCTGATCGGATGCAGCGCAATCAGCATCTTGGTGTTGTATTTATTTGG
>DDZY01000059.1 GCA_002346525.1 Proteobacteria bacterium UBA2996 | reverse complement strand
GTGGTGGTGGAGACAATCGATAAAACTTTCTAACAATCTGATGAATAGGATTTTAGTCTATGTTTACTACCATAGATGCCCCCATAAAGTCGTCGCTGTAGCTATGTCTTCGCCTAACAATTGGGCATGCTTCCTAGAAAATACTATGCTTTTTCACAGGCTTTTGTTTGAAACGTCCCATTAGCAGGTGCCTCAGAGCATTTGCCGTAGGTGCAGATAAAAGCAGAGTTAGGACCAAAGACGATATTGGATATGATTATGGCTATAAATAAAAAAAGGCTGTCGCCGAAGCGGCATTATGTATTATCAATCTTAGTCATCTCCCTACTCTTAGCGCCAGATATGAACGCCGAATCCAATCTATTGGAAGCATCAATCGAAGACATACAGTCATGGCTTGAGGCTGACGAGATTACGTCAGTCGAACTTGTAGATTTCTACCTGGCACGCATAAGTGCTTACGATCAAGAAGGGCCATCACTGAACGCCATACAACACCTGAATCAGAACGCACGTTCTCAAGCACAAGCTTTAGATAACGAACGCAAGAGATCGGGCCCACGGTCTCTATTGCACGGGATACCAGTGTTGATCAAAGACAACTACGAAACGTTGGATGCACCCACCACCGCAGGATCCGCCACCATTAAAGACCACTGGCCCAAGCGCGATTCAACGCAAGTTGCACGATTGAAGTCAGCAGGTGCCATTATTCTGGGCAAAACCACCATGCACGAGTTTGCTTATGGATGGACGACCCGCGGCTCCTTGTTTGGCGAGACACGCAATCCCTACGACCCCACTCGACATCCTGGTGGTTCAAGTGGCGGTACTGGCGCAGCGGTTGCTGCTAATTTCGCAGTGGCAGGCATGGGAAGCGATACGTGTGGATCCATCCGCGTGCCTTCAGCCCATAACAACCTGGTCGGGCTCAGGGGTACTCGTGGATTAAGCAGCAGATACGGGATTATCCCTCAGGTAAGTTCGCGCGATATCGGAGGGCCTCTAGCTCGAAGCACGCGCGATCTCGCGGCCATGCTTGATGCGACCGTAGGTTATGATGCGAACGACCCTCAAACCGCGGAATCCTATGGAAAAATACCTGAGAGCTATCTCAGAAATCTGCGAGAAACTAAGCTGCATTCACTAAGAATTGGGGTTTTATCAGACTGGTTTGGAGACCAACCGCAACACCAGGCGGTGAACGCAGTGATCAAAAATGTCATCCAAAACCTAGAGGCCAAAGGGGCGAACGTGAAGCCACTAACCTCGGCACGACTAAAACAACTTTGGACAGAGACACGTTCGCCCTCTGCATTTTTTCTAGATGGTTACGAATTTAAGCGAGACATTTCTGCCTACCTGCAGCAATTCCCTTCACTGCCAGTAAATTCCTTTTCAGAAATCGCGAAAAGTGGACAGCTAGAACCTCTTGTTGCTAAGGGCTTTAGCACGTTTCTTGATCCGAAATTCGATTCTGAATTCACTGCACTTAAAACCCACGAGCAAGGGAAGCTCGTTCGCACGCAACTGCTGAGTCTCTTACATGACCATAATGTGGACTTCCTCGTATACCCGACCGCTACGGAAGAAGCAGCGCCAGTCGGCACCGAGCAATCGCATTTCAATTGCATGCTTTCCGCAGCATCGGGCTTGCCAGCGATTTCAGTCCCTGCGGGGTTTGGCGAATCAAAAATGCCCGTTGCGATCGAGCTACTGGCTGAGCCCTGGGCAGAGCAGAAGCTGCTGAATCTCGCCTTTACCATCGAAAAGCTCGTGCCATCTCGCCAATTGCCGCAGCACACTCCGTAGCGGTCAAAGCAAACGGTTCTGGCGGCTAGAGTTGTCCCGACTGTCCGGGTTCGAGCAGATTGTCCGCATCGCGGCCTTTTGCCCAACCGAGCGACGGACTGCTGCGATAACCGATCAACTGTCGCGCCCGCTTCGACAGCGTGCGGGCTACGCGCTCCGGGACGACGATGTACTGATTCTCCTCCTGACGCATCCAGTCGACAATGTACGATGTGAAAAATCCCGTTCGATTGGCGGTGCTGGTGCTTTTCGCCGCACCGTGCAGCGTTCGGGACAACCACAGGACGACGGATCCTTTGCTCATAACCGCCCGGGCAATCTCGGAAGGTTGCGCGACGCGCTCCTCGGGCCAGCGGTGGCTACCCGGAACAACCCGGGTCGCGCCGTTCTGCTCGGTGAAATCGGATCCTGCCCACATGGTCGACACGATGAACTCGGGCATGTCCAGCCGTTCGATGTAAGGCTGGTAGATTGCGTTTTCCCGGTGCAGGTACTGATGGTCCTCGCGCCCCGCGCCAATCTCCAGCATCACGGCGGCGCCCACGTTGTAATGGTGACAATGTGACCGGGTCCTGCCGGAATGCCATACGAGTTGGGTTCCACCATCCGCGATTGGCTCGGCGGTGGCCGGAGATCGGTTGGTCTCCTTCGCTTCTTCGCGCCGCAAGACCATGGGTCGCTCCGGACGCAGAACGTGATCGACGACCTCGAGCACCGTGGGATGCGTGAGCAGTTCCTCGACGAACGTCGGGCTGACGGCGGCAAGGCCGCCGGCTGTTTGGTTACCTTCGGGCCACAGCGCGCTCGAGCCCCGCTCGGCCCCGGCCGCCAAGTCGCTGCGAACCTCCTCGCGAACCAGGTCCATCAGTTCAGGACGTACGAGCGACTCGATGACCGTGCCGCCGCGCGCTACAAGTTCTGTAGCGATGCCCGAAGCCGTGGCGTCCCTGTCGAATCGGCGCATATACTCGGTCATCGTGTCCTCCCGCTCATTCGTCAACTATTCGCTTTCGTGCCCACCAGCAGGCCCCCGTCCACCGGGAGGACTGCGCCGGTCACGTAGGACCCCGCGCGGCTGGCGAGGTAGATGCATGCGGCGCCGATGTCCTCAGGTCTGCCAACCCGACCGGACACTGTGACGGCGCCGATGGCGGCGCGACCCTCCTCGGTTTCGAGATACCGGTCTAACATGCCGGGAAACGGGCCTGGCGCAATCGCGTTGTAGGTGATGTGTCTGCCCCCGTCGCGACCGTGTTTTGCGCCTTCGCGACCGGCAAGCTGGCGTGTCAGGTGGATCAGGCCGGCCTTGCTCAAACCGTACGCCCAGTCATTGTCTCCCGCGATGCGCATCCCGTCGACGGAAACGATGTTGATCACACTGGCGTGGGCGTCTGCCGTACCTGCAATCGTCAGCAGCGGCAAACAGGCTTTGGTCAGCGCAAACGGCGCCCGCAGATTGACCGCAACCATGGTGTCGTAGTCCGCCATGACGAACTCTTCGAACTTGTGGATCAGGTTGCCCAGCGCCGCGTTGTTGACCAGGATGTCGAGACGACCCTCACGCTCCCGAAGTTCGTCGGCCAGACGTGTAATGTCGTCGTCTTTCGCGAGATCGGCCCGCAGAGCGGTGCACTCACCGGGTCCGTACTCAGCAAGTTCGATGGCAGACGACGCAAGGTCACTTCGGGACGCGATGTAGACCCTGGCCCCGCCCGCGACGAAGGCGCCCGCAATCCCTCGCCCAATTCCTCCACCGCCGCCGGTCACGAGAGCCACCTTGCCGGTGACATCGAACAGATTGTCAAAGTTCACGTGTACGCCTCCCCGGCCGGCGGCCCGCCATCCGAGTGGCATGACAGTATAGATGGTAGTTTCAACAGCTCTTTAATTGGAGACAATCGCTGTAGAAGATTTTTCATCGATGACTTTCCACACGGCTCGCTTTCAAAGGTTTTTTATAGACCTTTTGAGAAACGCACGCAAACTGCCTAGTTACGAGCCTTCTAGTCCAATTTCAACAACAAGTACTGTTGTAGTTTTGTCTCTAATTCAATTTCCATTTCCTGAGAGGAGCGCACGGGCACGGTGGCTTCTAGACGGTCAGTAAAGAGCCTGTAATGCTTGCCCATCAGCTCGGCTGCACAAAGCCTGACGCTATTGGAGGTTTTTCGCCCATTTTTAAAGGCGTCTATAAGGTTTCAAAGACATCCTGGGACATCTTTAGATAATTATATGGTGGAGGCGGCGTCTACCGAATGGAATATGTAACTAACTGATTATTATAGATTAGTTTCTTGCAGTTAGAATAGTTGCCCCCGGTTATCTGAAAGTTCGTACAAAGAGAGCAAGGATAGCTATGCGGCGGCTAGACCAAATATCTTTTTGTCGCTTCCACTCACTCCTTTCAACAGTTCCTTTGCAGGCCGTTACACAACTGGGTCATTATGGAAATCTTCGAGCAAATGAGCGGAGTCAGAGTGCGTCCGCCGGGTTTAACGAATTTAAAGGAGGACAACCAATGATTCAGAGCAAGATCGAGGTGGTCGCCGATGCTTTAGCCGAGGCTTACCGCAACGGCGGCACCGTGGCTGAACTGGACGAAGCCTTATTGCCGACAAACTGGCAGGAAGCATTTCAGGTTCAGGATGCGCTCGATGAGCGCCTCGGCTTTGAATTGACGGGTTGGAAAATCGGCGCAACCAGCCGGGCCGGAATGCAGGACTTCGATTTGGACCATCCCGCGTTTTTTGGCCGCGAATACCGTAATTTTACTCAACACAGTCCGGCACGTTTCCGGATGGCCGACTTTCGCCACGCCCCGATGATCGAAGGGGAGTTTGCCTTTCGCCTGGGCCGCGACCTACCACCTCGCGAACAGGCCTACAGCGAAGCCGAAGTGCGTGATGCCATCACCGACGTTGTCATGACGATCGATGCGGTCGATACCCGCTGGAGCACGCATCCTTTCGAGTTGAATTCGTTTCTGGGCAATGCCGACAACGCCAATGCGGGTGTTTACGTTATCGGCGATGTACTCTCAGGCTGGCAGGCCCTCGACCTGGCCACGCTGTCGGTCGAGGTGTACGTCAATGGTAAACACGTTCAGGAGACGACCCTCCGGGGCCGCCCCATTGACAGCTTGAACTACCCACGCGATAACCGCTGCAGTTTCGACGAACTGATCTCCGCTTTGCAGTGGGGTGCTAACGACCTGTCGCAACGTGGTCTGGGCTTTCGTGCCGGTCAGGTCGTCACCACCGGCAGCCCG
>DDZY01000239.1:10393-12262 GCA_002346525.1 Proteobacteria bacterium UBA2996 | reverse complement strand
GCCCAGCCGGCCGAACGCTATTCCGTTTTGGCCAACGGCCAGGACCTGGTGATTGGCGTCGCCTTCCTCGGCAATCCGCACGCGGTTTTGCTGGTCGATGATATCGATGAGGCGCCCGTCAGTCAGGTAGGCCCGGCGATTGAGCACCACGCTGATTTCCCCGAGCGCACCAATGTCGGCTTCGTTGAGATAAAGGACCCGACAGACCTCAAGTTGCGGGTGTGGGAGCGGGGTGTGGGCGAAACCCTGGCCTGCGGCAGCGGCGCCTGTGCCGCGGTGTCAGTGTGTCGGCGTTGGAACCTGATTCAGGATAGTGTCCGCGTGAGCCTGCCTGGTGGGACGCTGCAGATTACTTGGCCGGGGTGCGGGCCGATCTTGATGTCGGGTCCAACGACGCGGGTCTTCGATGGACTCTGGTCGGCGCAATAAGATGGATCCGTCAGAAGACACTGATCGAAATGTGACTCCCGGTCTGAGTGAAGATGAGGTGGCAGACTTCTTGCGCGCCCGCCCGGATTTTTTTGAGCGCCATCTGGCTCTGTTGAGTGAACTGGTCGTCCCGCATTCCGCACGGGGTGGGGCAGTGTCTCTGCTGGAGCGCCAGGTCGGCGTGCTCCGTGATCAGCTCAGCATTGAAAAGAACCAGCTTGCCGCCCTGATCGGTAAGGCCAAGGAAAATTCCCGACTGCAGCAGCGGCTGCAGCGATGTTTTGAGCGTATTGCGCGTACGCGCGATATGGCTGAATTGCTCGATGCGGTGCCCCGGGTGCTGCAGGCGGAGTTTGGTCTGGTTGCAGCAGTCATGCAGTTTGCCGATCACACGGCAAAAAATGTACTCCCCGTAAAAGCGCTGGTCTCTGACGATAACGAAAGTGCAGCCCTGGTGATGCGTCGACTGTCTGGAAAGGTCTGCCTGCTGGAGGCGCCCCTGTCTGCGGAAACCGCGGATCTGCTCGATCCGGCCAGTGCGGCACAGGCGGCCTCTTGCGCTGTTTTGCCGATAACAGTCCGCAGCGACAAACCGGTCGGATGGATTATTCTGGTATCAAGTGATCCGGGACATTATCGGCCGGATATGGATACGGTGCTGTTGGAGGGGCTCGCTGGTTTGGTGGGTGCGACCTGCATTCGCCTCGGGGTATCCTGAACGCGCATCATGTCAGGTAACGACAAGACCATAGAGACTTTCGTTGAGCACCTGCGTTACGAGCGGCGACTGTCGGAGCACACAGTCGCAGCTTACCGGCGGGATCTTTCGCGCCTTTGCGATTTTCTGGAAGAGCGGGGCATTGGCCGTCTTGCCCAGCTGGCACCTCCCCAGGCAAGGCTGTTCGCAGCCGGACTGCGCCACGCAGGTCTGTCGGCCCGCTCGATCAGCCGAACCCTGTCGGCGGCCAGGTCTTGCTATCGGTACCTGCTCCGAGAAAAGCAGGCAAAGCTCAATCCCTTTGAGGGCATCGCCGCGCCGCGCGGTGATCGCAAACTGCCCAACACGCTGAATATCGAGGAGGCGGCACAGCTCGTCTCAATCAAACCCGTATCGGATCTTGATTTTCGTGATCATGCCATTTTGGAACTGTTCTATTCTTCAGGCCTTCGGTTGTCGGAACTCGCCCGTACCGATCTTAAGGATATGGATCTGAATGCCGCCACGATAGTGGTTACCGGCAAGGGCGACAAGACGCGCATCGTGCCTGTCGGCCGCCATGCCGTCGCTGCGATCCGCGAATGGATCCAACGCCGCGCCGCCTGGGTGGAGGCAGACGAAGAGGCACTCTTTGTCAGTCGTGCGGGGACGCGGCTGGGCGCGCGGGCGATCCAGAAGCGCCTTGAGGTCTGGGCCCTTCGTCAGGGGCTGGATCGGGGAGT
>DDZY01000239.1:0-10006 GCA_002346525.1 Proteobacteria bacterium UBA2996 | reverse complement strand
CAGGAATTGTTGGGCCACGCGGATATCTCCACCACCCAGGTCTATACCCACCTTGATTTTCAGCACCTTGCCAAGGTCTATGACAAGGCACACCCGCGGGCCCGCCGCCGCCGCTAAATACGCCCGCCGGTCCATCAAATGCGCTTGGTTTGCTGGGCAGACCCGGTACGGAACTGATCATGCCGAAGGTTGCCCCAAGGCCTCAAACCACAGGCGTCGCGGATAAAGCGCTTTCAGGCGCACAGAGTATTTATGAACAGAATAAGCGCCTGATATACATGATAATATTAGGGATCCACCAAATCGGTCCCGATGGGGTGCTTCGCGAACTGTTTCCCACCTGAGAGGGGTTTTTTTATGTCTTCTGTTGCTCTGATTCCTGTGGTTCTAGGCGTTATCGGTCTTTTGGCGGCCTTGCTGGTTTATCGCTCCGTTCTTTCCTATTCAGCCGGCACTGGGAAAGTGTCGGAAATTGGCGAGAAAATCCATAAGGGCGCTTTGGTGTTTATGCGTCGTGAATATACCTACCTTGTGATTTTTGTCATCGTGGTGGGTGCGGGGATCTTCATCTCAGACCTTGGCTGGAAAACCACCGTCGCCTTTTTCGTTGGTGCACTCGCTTCCGGTTCGGCAGGTTACATCGGGATGTTCACCGCGACCCGGGCGAATGTCCGAACCACCACTGCAGCAGCCGAGAGCGGGGCACCGGCCGCGCTGACGGTGGCATTTTTCGGCGGCTCCATTATGGGTCTCACGGTAGCCGCCATGGGGTTGCTGGGACTGGGTATTTTGTACCTTGCCTTCGGCGGCGATCCGCATACCGCCCACGTGATTCACGGATTCGGCATGGGAGCCTCCTCAGTGGCCTTGTTCTCCCGCGTGGGTGGGGGCATCTTTACCAAGAGTGCGGACGTTGGTGCGGACCTGGTGGGTAAGGTGGAAGCGGGCATCCCTGAGGATGATCCGCGTAACCCGGGCGTCATCGCGGATAACGTCGGTGACAATGTCGGTGACGTCGCCGGCATGGGATCCGATATCTTTGAATCCTACTGTGGATCCATGATCGCTTCGATCGCGATTGCTGCGACCCTTGCGCCGGAAGTCATTAACGCATTGGCGGGAGGCGATCAGTCGAAGCTGATGTTCCTGCCGCTGGCGTTGGCGTCGGTCGGCATTCTGTGCTCAATCGCCGGCATCGTGCTGGTCAAGAGTGCGTCGGGCAAGGCGCCGGATAAGGCACTTCGGACCGGGACCATCGGCGCAACAGTGATTTTCATTATTGCGGCGCTGGCGCTTACCTGGTGGTCGGATATCAGCCTCAATATCTGGTGGTCGGTCGTGGTCGGTGCGCTGGGCGGCATCGTGATCGGACTTGTCACCGAGTACTACACTGCAGGCGCTCCGGTAAAGAAGATTGCCGGTGCAGGTGAGACGGGTCCGGCCACGATCATGATCACGGGACTGTCAGTCGGCATGCAGTCTGTGGTCGTACCGGTGCTAATGCTGTGCGTCATTATTCTGGTCTCGAGCTGGCTGGCTGGACTCTACGGGGTCGGTATCGCAGCAGTGGGTATGCTGGCAACGGTGGGCATCACTATGGCGATCGATGCCTACGGGCCGGTCGCGGATAACGCGGGCGGTATCGCCGAGATGGCAGGGTTAGGCGAAGAAGTCCGCGAGATTACCGATACCCTGGATGAACTGGGCAACACTACCGCAGCGATCGGCAAGGGCTTTGCCATTGGTGCAGCCGCCCTGGCGGCGCTTGCCATCATCTCGGCGTATATCGAAACGGTGGCCTTTCATGTTCCCGATTTCAGCCTTGAGATCAACGATCCGATTGTGCTGGCCGGGATGTTCCTTGGCGGTATTTTCCCGTTTCTGGTCAGCAGCATGACCATGACAGCGGTGGGGGACGCAGCTTTTGACATGATCCGCGAGATTCGCCGTCAGTTCAAGGAAATTCCGGGTCTGCTGGAAGGCACCGCGGAACCGGACACGGATCGCTGTGTTGAGATCGCGACCACGGCTGCCCTCAAGCGTATGGTACCCCCGGGGGTGCTCGCCGTCGGTGCGCCGGTGGTGGTCGGTTTTACCCTTGGCCCCGCAGCGCTGGGCGGCATGCTGGGCGGCGCCCTTTTGGGCTGCGTCCTGCTTGCACTGACCATGGCAAACGCCGGCGGTGCGTGGGATAACGCGAAAAAGTACATCGAAAAAGGCAATCTCGGCGGAAAAGGGTCCGACGTGCACAAGGCGGCGGTCGTCGGTGATACGGTCGGGGATCCGTTCAAGGACACTTCCGGGCCGTCGATGAACATCCTGATCAACGTGATGGCCATTGTCTCTTTGGTGATCGCGCCCCTGCTGGGCTGATCGCCAAAGCCACTGTCCTGGGGGCCGGCATTTGCCGGCCCTTTTTTTTGCATGCGTTCGGGTTAACAATAAAGTCTCCGTTGGCTATCAAGAGGTGCCAGACGATGACCGGACCCATAATTCGCTCCGCTGTGGAAGGGAACCTCGAAGCGACTCGTCGGATTCACGAGTACGATGTGCTGAAAGGGACCGCCTCTTTTGAGATCGATCCTCCGGATCTTGAGGCGATCCGTGAACGTTGGCAGATGGCAGGTGAAGCCGGTTTGCCCTATCTGGTTGCAATGATCGAAAACCAGGTGGTTGCCTTCGCGTATGCGCTGCCGTTTCGGCCAAGGCCGGCCTACCGCTATACCGTTGAACACTCTATCTACGTTGAGTTGTCCTGGCGCGGGCAGGGTATCGGCAAGCAGTTGCTGGATCGTCTGGTGGAAGCGCTCGCAGGCTGCGGCATTCGCGAGATCATCGGCATCATCGGAGACAGTGCCAATGAGGCTTCTCTCTTGGCTCACGAGAACGCCGGGTTTCATCAGGCGGGCACGCTGCAGAACGTGGGCCGGAAGTTTATCCAGTGGCTGAACACCGTGATCGTGCAGCGTAGTCTTTCACCTTCCCTGAATCAGGCCGCCGAGATCCAATGAAAACGTCACCGATTCGCTGTGAACTCGACCATCTGGTTGTGGGCGCGCAAACCCTCGATGAGGGCGCTCGCTACATCGCAGATCTACTGGGCGTCTTCCCGGTGAAGGGTGGTGTCCATCCGCATATGGGCACCCATAATGTTCTGCTCTCGCTGGGGGGCTCGGTCTATCTGGAAGTCATCGCAATCAATCCTGACGGTGATCCTCCAGAGCATCCGCGATGGTTTTCCCTCGACAACCCGACTGTCCGGAAGACTCTTGAGGAGGGCCCCCGACTGCTCACCTGGGTCGCACGGACCCCGGATATTTCAGATCTCAACCGTCTTGAGCCTTATGCAGCCTGTGACGTGCGCGAGATGTCCCGCGGCGATCTCCGGTGGCTGTTTGCTTTCACCGCAGACGGCGAGTGTCCGGGCGACGGACTGCTGCCACACGTGATTGAGTGGCGGGGTAAAGCGCATCCGACTGATACCTTGCCTGATTCGCAATGCCACTTCAAAGGCCTTAAGGCAAACCTGGAGTCGGGTGGCAGTACGGGGGGCACCATCGCCGCGATGGGCCTGAATCCGCTTTTCACTGCACCCCGACCGGAAGACGATGCGGTGGGGCTGCATGCCGTGATCAAAACGCCCCGCGGCGAAAGTGTTCTCTGATCAAGAAGACCTTGGGGCATGAACGGGTCTGACACCCAACGAAAAGCGCGTGCTCACTGGAAAGGCGCCCTCAAACTGCTGGTGGCCTTTCAGCGGCATCAGAGACCCGGCAAACTGGAAACCGTTGCTTTTGGGCAGACGTCGGTCGATATCTATCAACCACCATCAGCATCGCCCGCAACGGTGATTTTTGTTCCCGGTCTTTCAATACGCGGCCGGGAGGATCCCAGAATCCGACGATTGGGTTGGGCACTGTCGGCTGGGGGTGTGCGGGTTCTGATACCGGATGTCCCGAGCATTCGTGCTTTGACCATCTCCACCCGTCAGTCGGATGAAGTCGCCAACCTAATCCGGTCTTTGGTGCAGGATCGGACCCTGGTGACTACCCGCCGTGTCGCTCTCATGTCGGTATCTTTTTCCAGTATTTTTGTTCTGCGCGCAGCACTGGACCCCGTGCTGACTGATCGGGTGACCGCCTTGGGCCTCATCGGGGGCTATTACGATATTGAGCGGGTTGCCGATTTTCTAATTACCTCCAAGCGGGCTGACCCCTACGGCCGATTGGTCATTGGGCGAAGTTACTTTGCCGAGTTTGAGCCTGAGCATACGAAGGCGATAGCGACTTTGAAAAGAGTAGTGGAGACAGTCGCGACCAACAATCATGAGCCGATACGCCTCGATGCCCTGTTTGATGCAAATGATCCGCTCGAGCGGTCGCTGCATCAGTTGATGACAGAGCCCGCATCGCGGCAGGCATTTTTAAAAAAAGTGCTCGATGTGTTCGACAGTGCCTGGATGGGATATCGCGTACCACCTGAATTTCCTCAGAGTACGCCTCCCGTCTTTCTGCTGCATGGCAGCCATGACCCGGTCATCCCAACAGAGGAATCCGACAGCCTGGCGGATCGCTTAGCCCGGCAGGGTCTTGCGCATCACTTGTGTGTCAGCGATCTTCTCGAGCACGGCAACACCGCGATCTCATTTCGACGGATCGTTGACGTCTATCGTCTGGTTGCGGGTTTCGCGTGGTTCTTGGGCCGGGCGCAAACTGGGGGCGACGAGCCGGGCTAACGGATCAGGTTTCTTCCCGTACGCTCTGGCACGGTACGCAGAGGCGTTGCGTGGGATTCAGCGCGAGCCGCTTTGCGACGATAGGCTCGCCACAATCTTCGCAAACTCCAAAATCCGGGTCTTTTTCAAGGCGACGCAGCGCGTCGTCTATTGCTTCCAGTGCCGCACGCCGGCGCCTCGCCATTTCCAGAGCCATCTGATGATCCTGCATGGCTTCCGCCCGAGACAGCCGTCCGACGCGTGTTTGGTCCAGTTCTATTGTCTGAACGTCATCGAGTTCGGATTCTTGGGAGAGCGCCTCCCGCTGGGCATACAGCACCTCGCGGAGCGTTTGACGGTCGATCGGCATTGGTGGGGGTCCCTAAAAGCGACGGCAGCACAATGGTGCTTAAAAAAAAGGGCGCCTTGGGGCGCCCTTTTTTGACTGAGCGCTGAGCCCGTCTACAGGTAATAAACCACGCCTGCCATGACGGCGGTCAGGATGACAGAAGAGGTAATCACCGCACTGACGGACTGGATGGCGCCGTTCATCTTGCCCCAGATCGCGTTGGCTTCAATGATGACCACAATCACCAGCCCGATAACCAGTGCCACGGTGCTCATCGCCATATCACCAGCGCCGCCCCAGACCCCTCCGTTGGCCATGGGGCTGGCATGACCAGATGCGACCATAAAGAACAGCATCGGCAGTGAGAAGAGCGTGTTGGTGCGTGATGCGAGCGCCGCTTTCGGTCCGGCCGCTGCCTTATCGCCTGACTCCAGGCCGATGACGATTTTCTGGTTGGGCCAGATGATCAGCCAGACGTTGAGCATCATGATGGTGCCCATCAGCGCGCCCAGGGTAATGCCCAGGCTAAGACGCATGTGGAGGATGTAACCGAGCAGCAGCAGCCCGCTCAGGAAGGTGAACATCGCCGCCCATCGGAACCACCACAGCGCCCGCGGCGCCAGTTTGGCCATGACATCAGCTTTGGCGGAATCATCCGCTTCTTTGACGTACTCCGTTTGAACAAAGTTGAAGTAGTACAGCAGGCCGATCCATGCCACGCCGAATACGATATGACCCCAGCGCATCACAATATCCATTATGTATGCCATTTGATTCCTCTCCCAGATACGGGTTACTTGAGCGCCGCCCGGCGGTTGAGCCGGTCGGCAGTTAGAAAGCACAGACTGGCGGTTCGCAAATTACTCTACAAACAGCAAGTGTGCAGGCCCCTACGACAGGTGAATTTTAGTGCAGGTCTCCCCGCCGCGCCAACGCGGTGGTGCAGCGGGGGATAAAAACCTCAGGCGACCGAGGGCAGGCCGGCTAGCGCCATGGCGACTTCAGATTCATCGTAGGCGTGATCCGCAAGGTTTCCGGCGTTGTAGTCGGTATATGCCTGCATGTCGAAGTAGCCATGCCCGCACAGGTTAAAGAGAATGGCGCGGGACACACCTTCCTCTTTGCACCGCATGGCCTCAGTGATCGCGCCCTTGACGGCATGGTTGGCCTCCGGCGCCGGCACGATGCCTTCGGCGCGCGCAAAGGTAATCCCGGCGTCAAAACACTCGGTCTGGCTGTATGCCGTCGGTGCAATCTCGCCGAGTTCCACCAACTGACTGACCAGTGGCGCCATCCCGTGGTAGCGAAGACCCCCGGCGTGGGATGCCGGCGGCACGAAGGAGGAACCCAAGGTATGCATCTTGACCAGTGGGGTGAGGTTGCCGGTGTCGCCGAAGTCATAGGCGTACTTGCCTTTGGTGAGGGAGGGACAGTTGGCCGGCTCTACAGCGACCACCCGGGTATCGTGTTCTCCCCTCAGTTTGGCGCCAATAAATGGGAAACTTAAGCCCGCGAAGTTACTGCCGCCGCCAGTGCAGCCCACGACCACATCCGGGTAATCATCAGCGAGTTCCATCTGGCGCATGGCTTCCTGTCCGACGACAGTCTGGTGCAGCAGGACGTGGTTCAGCACGCTGCCGAGGGAGTACTTGGTGTCATCGCGCTGAGCGGCCACTTCCACGGCCTCACTGATGGCGATACCGAGACTGCCGGTACTGTCGGGATTATCGGCAAGAATCTTCCTGCCCGACTCAGTCAGGTTGCTGGGACTGGCATGACAGGTCGCGCCAAAGGTCTCCATAAAGGCGCGCCGATAGGGCTTCTGGTCGAAGCTGATACGCACCATGAATACCTCGATTTCGAGCCCGAAGAGCGAGCCGGCCAGCGCGAGCGAAGACCCCCACTGACCCGCACCGGTTTCGGTCGCGATCCGTTTGGCACCCTCCTCTTTGCAGAAAAACGCCTGGGCGATGGCCGTGTTGGGCTTATGGCTTCCTGTGGGGCTGACGCCTTCGTACTTGTAGTAGATCCGGGCTGGCGTATCCAATGCCTTTTCCAGCCGGCGTGCGCGGAACAGCGGACTCGGCCGCCACTGGCGATAGATATCGCGCACGGGCGCTGGAATCTCGATCGTCCGCTCACCGCTGACTTCCTGCATGATGGATGCCATGGGGAAAAGGGGCGCGAGATCATCAGGCCCCACCGGCTGGCCCGTCCCGGGATGCATGACGGGCGCAGGGGGTGCGGGCAGGTCCGCAATGATGTTGTACCAGGTACGCGGTATCTCTTCTTCGTCAAGCAGGAACTTAATCTGGTCTGTCATGATGTTTCCTCAAATCTGATCAAGGTCTTCAGCCTATTGCTTCAAACTAATGATGAAGGCTGCGATAAACAAAACGGCATCGATGCCGTTTTCTGCCTGCCAACCTTACACTAGGTTGGGTAGCTGAGGGGAGCGTGGCGCTGGAGGGATGGGGCTGATGGGGTTGCCGGGAGCTCTGTGCAGTCGTTTACCACCGATACCCCAAGCCGATGGTGAAGGTCGTGTCCATTTCCTCGACGTCGACAGGTGCTCCGGAGTCATATTCGAGTTTGAGTTGGGTATTGACGGTGATCTTGGGGCGGACCGGCATCTTGAGACCAATCCGGGTGTTGATGACGATGTCGGTCGAATCTTCGACGTTCCACACCCCGACTTGGGTGAGATAACTGTCTGTTTTTGGGCCCAGAACGTTGCTGTGCATATCGATATTCCAACTGAACGCAAAAAAGGTTTCCGTTTCAAGTTCAGTTCTCGTTTCTGAAACAAACGCAAGTCCCGGCTCGGTTGAAAAACGCAACGGAGGTGTGGATCGCCATTGTTTGCCGTAGTAGGCACTGAACATGTGGCGCCGCTTCAGGCGGGCGAATTCGTCCGCCTCAAAGTGAAGGTTGGCACCCGCGTACGTGGTGTCGGTCAGAAAGCGGTCAGACTTGCCGATCACCGTATAGTCGTCCGAGGTTGCGACGTCATTGGCCTCGTCCAATTCACCACTAGCACGAAGCGTATAGCGGCTGTCAGATCGTCTCCAGACGGAGTTCAGGTCTACGTCGATTTCCTGCTTGTCCGTATTTCCAGACTGGAGTTCCAGGGCAAAAATCAGCGAGCCCGTCCAGTGGTGGCCCACACCCATCATCCAGGGCTCAGGATTGATGATGGCAATATCGGCTAACGAATAAGCCAAGACACCATCCTTTGTATTGATGTCCAAGGGTTCGTGAGTCAGTGTGACTTTGGGCAGACGAATCACCCGCCCGTCGTGAAACTTGAAGACCACGACCTGTTCCGAGCTCAGTTCGGCAACATTTTTTATCGGAATCGACAAAGTGCCCGCATGTTGGGATTCGAAATGAATCGTCCCTGAATCGCCGCTCAGCAGTTTTCCAAAAAGCATCGAGCCATCTTTCAGTTTAAGCGTGTCGGGTGACCGGGTCGTGGCGTCATCGGCCAGCAGCGTTTGACTGAACGCGACGGCAGTTACGAAAAGCATGCTGCGGGCAATGGTTTTTATGGGAGCTGAACGGAACATGGCGCTGCTGATCAGTTTAAGCAATGTGGCTGATAGCGCCGAATTATAAAACGCCGCAAGACCTGATCAACCCGCAACCAGGGGTTCGAACATGGGCGCCGCTGGGTTCCGCCGGGATCGCGGCGTTCAGGCGCGCAGACGCGTACTGTGAGTCAGGAGGTAAAGGCTCAGTGCAAAAAAGCAGAGGATGAAGACACCAATCATGATAAAGGAAACCGACAAACTGACATCGCTGATACCCAGAAAGCCGTAACGGAATGCATTCACCATGTACAGGATGGGATTCGCTTTGGAGAGTTGTTGCCAAAAGTCCCCGAGCAGGTGAATGGAATAAAACACCCCGCCCAGATAGGTCAGAGGTAGCAGTACAAAGGTGGGCACCATAGAGACATCGTCGAAAGTCTTGGCAAAGATCGCGTTGATAAAGCCTCCAAGTGCGAACAGGATCGCCGTCAGAACCGCGACGCTGGTCAGGATACCAATGCTGAATACATTGAGATCGGTAAACAGCAGGGAGATTCCGGTGACGATCAATCCGACGAGCATGCCTCGAGCCACACCTCCGGTGACATAGGCCAGCAGGATGACGCTGTTGGGGGTAGGTGACACCAGTAGCTCCTCAAGGGACTTTCCCCACTTGGCACCGAAAAAGGATCCGACCACGTTCTGGTAACTGGCGTTGATGACGGCCATCAGTATCAACCCGGGCACCAAAAAGTCCATATAGTCAAAACCATCCATCTGGCCAATCCGCTCACCGATCAGGCTGCCGAAGATCACAAAGTACAGCAGAGTGGAGATGGCTGGAGGTACCAGCGTTTGCTGCCAGATGCGCATAAAGCGCGTGATCTCTTTGACTACGATCGTCACGTAGGCGATCCATTGCTCGCGAGGCGTCACTTACCCTCCAACGGGCTGTGACCCACGCGGCTAATGAAGAGTTCTTCAAGTCGATTGGCTTTGTTGCGCATGCTGCTCACACGAATGCCGTTGTCGGACAGGACGCCATAAAAATCGTTAAGATGTTCTTCCTGTTTGATATCGATCTCCAGCGTGGTCGGATCGATGAGTCTCGCTGCTCTGTCGAGGCCGGTGGGTATCGCTGCCAACGGTTGCTCAAGGTCGAGCACGTAGGTTTCCAGATGCAGCTGGCGCAGCAGTTGGCGCATGGAAGTATTCTCCACCAGCGTACCGCTATCGATGATGCCGATGTTGCGACAAAGGTGTTCGGCCTCTTCAAGATAGTGCGTCGTCAGGATAATCGTGGTACCCGAACGA
Source organism: Proteobacteria bacterium UBA2996 (assembly GCA_002346525.1). GTDB lineage: Bacteria > Pseudomonadota > Gammaproteobacteria > Arenicellales > UBA868 > UBA868. Next base: position 96 of record DDZY01000239.1, on the reverse strand, counting down.
TTAATCTCCCGAAGGAAGTCCCACATCGATCGACGGATTTCAATATCGACGCCGGCAGTCGGTTCGTCGAGTATCAGCAGGCGCGGCTCGTGGACC
>DDZY01000057.1:2410-3637 GCA_002346525.1 Proteobacteria bacterium UBA2996 | reverse complement strand
CGTCCGACAATGCAGGGTGTTGAAATTTTTGATTCTACCGCTGCTCCAGGTAACCTTTCGAACCAACAGCATTTATGAAAACCGCTTTTGCCAGTGATCCCAGATTTGAGAACCACGTTACCGGACCGGGGCACCCTGAGCGCTCGTCTCGGCTGTCCCACACGCTTCAACACCTTGAGGCGCAGGAGTGGTTTGCTTCACTGCAAACTGTCGATGTGGTCCGGTGCGAGACGGAATGGCTTGCCCGCGTCCATCACAGTGAACTGATCGAGCGGGCGCGGGTGAGTTGTGAGCAAGGCCTCCCCTATCTAGACACCCCCGATGTGGCCATTTCGGCAGAGTCCTTCGATATTGCCTGCCTGGCCGCAGGCACGGTGCTGAACCTGGCCGATGAGGTCGCACGGGGCCACGCCGATAACGGCTTCGCACTCGTTCGCCCGCCGGGTCACCACGCCGAGTACAATGCCGCCCTGGGGTTTTGTCTTTTTAACAACGTTGCAATTGCCGCTCGATACCTGCAAAAACAACATGGCTTGGAAAAGATTCTCATCCTCGACTGGGATGTCCACCACGGCAATGGCACGCAGCACCTGTTTGAAGACGATCCCAGCGTTTTCTATGTGAGCACGCATCAGTACCCCCATTACCCCGGCACCGGCGCGTACTCAGAAACCGGCACTGGAGCCGGGAAAGGCGCTACGCTGAACTGTCCGATGAATGCAGGCGCTGATAACGACGCCTACACGCAGGCCTTCACCGAAAAAATCCTCCCTGCTATCGATCTCTTCAGGCCCGACATCATCCTGATCTCCGCAGGTTTTGATGCGCATCAGGCCGACCCCCTTGGCGGTATCAACCTCACGACCGAATACTATGCCTGGATGACCCAGCGGCTCATGGAATGTGCGGATCGTCACTGCAACGGGCGAATCCTGTCGGTTCTAGAGGGAGGTTACGATCTTGACGCGCTCGCCCTCAGCGTTGCGAGTCACCTCGAAACGCTCAAGGAATTTGGCAACGCCGACAGGCCGTAAACGCTTACGCGAGCATCGATAGCACCACTGACAGTGTAATAACCGAGACAGCTGTGCTGAGAACGACTGCGGTGCCGGCCAAGGCCTGACCGCATTCATACCGTTCCGCAAAAAGGTAAGTGTTGATCCCGACGGGAAGCGCTGCCATCACCACCATGACCGCCTGCCAGACCGGCGGCAGACCCAAGCTGAT
>DDZY01000057.1:456-2025 GCA_002346525.1 Proteobacteria bacterium UBA2996 | reverse complement strand
GCACGGCTCAACACGCCGTCAATCGCATAAAGGCTGAGCGCGGCACCTAGCGCAAAGAGTGCACAGGGCACGGCCGACTGACCCACCAAAGCGATGATGTCGGATACGGGATCCGGCAGCGAAAAACCCGTCAGGTTTGCTATGGCGCCAAGCCCAATGCCCAGGACATACTGATTCGCTACAAGACTTTTCGCTACCGGCCAGCCGATCGGACCGCGGCGATCCTGTCTTCTGGCGTTCTCCTGAATGACAATCATCGGTGCAAAGAACACCGGCGCCTGAAACGCGACCAGCAAGAACAAAGGCACCGTTGCCGCCTCCCCAAAAGCGGTCATCACCAAAGGGATACCGAGAGGGATAAAGTTCCCGTAGCTGCAGCCAAAAGCCAATATCCCGATCTCGCCCAGGCTCCGGCTCGAGATGATCCGCAACAGGAAAAATATGGCCAGAAAGATACCAAGGGCACAAGCGAAAAACCCCAATACGTAACCCCAGGGCATTCGTCCGGGTAACGTGACCGTGCTCATCGCCTTGAACAGCAGCAAAGGGATCGCAATATTAAATACATAAAGTGATAGGCCCTTGATTGCGCCCGAATCCATCCAGCGAAAAGCGCCGACCAGATAACCCAAAGCCACGACCCCGAACACCGGCACAATCACATCGACCACCACCGGCAAAATCATGGATGCGAACCGAAAATGAGCGTTGGATTCACGTTCATACAATTGACTTTAACGGCCTCACCACTTCGGGCATAGTCAGAATTTCATCACCCTACGCTGCTACGGATTTGCCTTGCTTATGTTGCCCGGTTAGATTTAGTCCCTGTCCGCAGGAACGGAGTAGTCACCTGCAGGAAAAATGGCGTTGACGGGGAAGAGTAATCGGGCACGCCCGCGCACCCAGAGACCGGGGGAGGCTGGAATCCCCGGGCCGGATCCCGATGAAGATCACCCCTGAGCCGCTGACCGAACCCGGGCATTTGACCGCCGTGCCCGCCAGTAGACTCAGCCGACTGACCTTCGAGACAGGTCCAGCACACGAAAACTGTGCCAAGGCCGGGCACCCGCTCGGCAAAGCCGGGTGGTACCGCGCGCGAGCCCCTCTCCCCGGGGCGGCTCGAATCGCCCCGGAGCAAAACTAAACCCGGTGAGGGGACCAACACGCGCGAGTCAGTATGAGTTTCAGCAAAGTCGGCACACGCTACGACGGCCCAGTTCTGGAGCAACACATCCTTAAGTTCTGGCGGGCGCAGGCGGTGTTTGAGAAAAGCCTGCAGCAAAGCACGGGTCGGCCGCTTTTTACCTTCAATGAGGGGCCGCCGACGGCCAACGGCAAACCCGGTATTCACCACGTCCTGGCGCGCAGTTTCAAGGATATCTATCCCCGCTACAAAACCATGCAGGGTTTCCATGTGCCTCGCAAAGCCGGTTGGGATACCCACGGCCTGCCGGTCGAACACGAGATTGAGAAAGAGCTCGGAATATTCGATAAAAAAGAAATTGAAAAAGCCGTCGGCGTAGCAGAGTTCACCCGCCGCTGCCGCGACTCGGTCATGCGCTACAT
>DDZY01000057.1:0-135 GCA_002346525.1 Proteobacteria bacterium UBA2996 | reverse complement strand
AGCGATTGGGAGGCGATGACCGAACGGATGGGCTTCTGGGTAGATCTTGATCAGGCGTACTACACCCTGGAAAACCAGTACATCGAGTCTGTCTGGCATCTGCTGAAAGAGATTTGGGACCGGGGCCTCATCTAC
>DDZY01000200.1 GCA_002346525.1 Proteobacteria bacterium UBA2996 | reverse complement strand
TGAAATTCCACTGAGCACCCAGTTCGCGCAGCAGGTGCACATCTCCACCGCGTTTTCGGCCAAAACGGAAATCGTCCCCAATTACAACGTGTCGCACCCCGATGCCCTCGACCAGATACTTCCTGACAAACTCTTCTGCTGATGTCTGGGCAAGGGCTTGGTTGAATCTAAGCGAAAACACCTGATCAACGCCTGCATCCGTCAGTTTCTCAATCTTGTCTCTCCAACGCAGTAATCTGGGGGGCGCATTTTGCGGACTAAAAAATTCATGCGGGTGCGGCTCAAACGTCATCGCCGTCGCCTTTACTCCCAGCGTCTGCGCCTTCTCTTTCAACAGTCCCAATAGGCGCACATGCCCTAGATGAACGCCATCGAAGTTACCAATGGAGACAACCGATGGCCGATGTTGCTCCTGAACGTTATAAAAGTCGCGAATTAGTATCATCGGCGTCCAGGTCGTTCTATTGGTATGCCCACTCAGGTTGCTGCTCTTCAATCACCTGCGCAATCGGTCGGCGGCGAGAGAAGCTTTCTGCGTAATACCGAAAGTATGCCAGACGCAGTTCCGGGTAACGCCAGCACAAGTATCCGTCGCCCGTATCGAATCCGACTTCCCACAATCCCGAGACCCGCAGACCCAGCCGCTGCACCTGCGAGATCCACTTACGAACGATCTGCTCAAATTCCTCTCGCAGGGATTCTTGCCTGGGGTCGCAGTCGAGCAGGTTACTCATTTGCTCCTGGCAGGGAGAGAGCTCTTCGGCCGATGCCTGGGTGATCTTGCGAAGTACCGGCAGCACCTGCTTTGCTTCTGACAGAGAGAACTGTCTCGCTTCCCCAGGATGGCTGATCGAGGCGATGACCTCTGCCGAAACCCTATCTAACTTCATCAACGGTCGACCAGAAGTCGATGGACGGAGACTCCCGTCACATACAGGACGGCGAAGTATGTCAGCGCCCCCGAGACGATCCAGAATAAAAGACGAACCATACGCTCAAAAAGGTTCCCCATCAGCCATTCACTCGGCGCACCTTGACCCAGGTATAGCAGCACCGACATGGCAACCGTCGCCAGTAGAACCCGCCCCAGGAATAACGGCCAACCCTGTTTGGCCCGAAAGTGCCCTAACGCTCTCAGTCGATGATAGAGCAAGAATGCGTTCACCAAACCGGCCGCGCTGGTTGCCAATGCCAAGCCTACGTGGGCGAAGTGCCAAACCAGGCCCACGGCCACCACGGCATTAACCCCCATCGCTATCGCACCGATTAGCACAGGCGTGCGGGTGTCCTTTCGCGCATAAAATCCCGGCGCCAGCACCTTAACCAGCACAAAGCCAATCAAACCCACGGAAAACGCCATCAACGCGTGTGAGGCCATTACCGCATCCTCGGCCGAGAAGGCGCCGTACTGAAACAAGGTGACCATCAGCGGAAAAGCCAATATGCCAAGTGCCGCTGCTGCGGGAAGGCAAATCAAAAATACGAGGCGCATCGCCCAGTCGAGCGTCTTGCGATAACTTTGGTGATCCGACTCTGCGACCTGACGCGAGAGTGTCGGCAAAATCACCGTTGCCAACGCCACGCCAAATACTCCGAGCGGGAACTCCATCAACCGATCCGAGTAATACAGCCAGGATACGCTGCCGGTGACAAGAAACGATGCCAGGACGGTGTTGACCAGCAGGTTTATCTGGGCAATCGAAACCCCGAATATGGCGGGGATCATCAGCTTCAACACCTGGCCCACCCCCGCGGCTCCTGCTTGGTCCTCGGGCGAGTGAACCCGGACACGCGGCGAAGGCACTCTTTGTATCCTCCGCAAAAACGGAAACTGAAAGGCGAGCTGCGCGACACCGGCAATCAGTACACCTACTCCGAGCATGACCGCTCCATTTTGTGAAGCCGGCACAAAAAGCCACACCGTTGAAATCAGGCAGAGGTTCAAGACAATGGGAGTCGCGGCAGCAGCGCCGAATCGATCGTGGGTATTTAGAATGCCTCCCGCCATGGCCACTAGCGAGATAAAAAAGAGGTAGGGAAACGTCCAACGCAGGGTCGAAACTGTTGAGTCAAACCGGATTGGATCATCCATGAACCCCGGCGCCATGATTCCGACAAGTACAGGCGACCCCGCTACCCCTAACCCGGTCACGATGGCCAAGACCAGGCCCAGTCGCCCCGCCATCAGATTAAGAAAGGACCGGGCTTCGCTAGGAGGATAACGGGCTTCAAATTCCGAGTAGACGGGGACGAAAGCGACCGATAGCGCGCCCTCTCCAAAAATACGCCGGAAGAAGTTGGGTATGCGAAATGCCACAAAAAAGGCATCGGCGAGAGCGCCGCTTCCCAAAAACTGGGCAAATGCGATGTCTCGTACCAATCCCGTCACTCGGGATATCAACGTCATCCCGCCGACTGTGCCAACGTTTTTAATCATCTGAAGACGTACACCCCGCCCTTCCTGTAGCCGTCAAAATATCGCCATTGACAAAAGTACTGTAATTCCGGATACTTGCGCGTCTTTTTTTTCCGGAAGAATACCTTGGCCAACTCAGCTCAGGCACGAAAACGCGCCCGGCAAGCCGCCAACCATCGGGCCCGCAACATGTCGCAGCGCTCAACCATGCGCACCGCGATCAAGCGGTTTAACCGCAGTCTTGAAGACGGCGACACCGCCGGCGCCCAAACGGCCTATCGCGAACTGACTTCAAGCGTTGACCGCGCAGCACGCAAAGGTCTGGCACACGCCAATCAGGCAGCGAGACTGAAAAGCCGCCTTAACGCTCGGCTAAAGGCGGACGCGGCTGCTTGATCCGGACGGCGCCTTTCTCTCGCGCCTTCTCACACCAACACCATATTGTCCCGATGGATGAGTTCCGGCTCGTCCACATAGCCGAGACAGGCTTCTATTCTAAGGCTTGATTGCCCGGCAATTTTTGCCGTTTCTTCCGCAGAGTAATTGGCAAGTCCTCGGGCGACCAACCTGTGGTCCTCTTCCGCGAGGCAGTCAACCAGATCACCGCGCTGGAAATCTCCTTCCACACGCGTCACCCCGACCGGCAAAAGACTCTTGCCAGAGCCTATCAGGACGCGACACGCGCCAGCATCGATGAAGACCCGTCCGCGGGACTGCATTCTTCCCGCCAGCCACAGCTTCCGCGCCGCCATTCGGCCAGACGCCGCCTTCAGAAACGTTCCCGGAATATCGCCTCGCGGTACCCCCAGGAGCGCTTCCGGGCTTCTTCCGGAGCAGATAATGGTCGACGCGCCTGAGCGGGCCGCCTTTGCAGCCGCCTGAAGTTTTGTCAGCATTCCGCCGCGGCCCAGAGCACCACTGGGGCCCGCATAGTCCTCCAGCAAAGGATCGCCGGCGCTCGCTTGGCGCACCAACTCGGCAGCCGGATCATGGCGTGGATCTGCCTGGTATAGACCTTCCTGATCCGTCAGGATAACAAGGTAATCCGCCTCTACGAGGTTCCCCACCAAGGCGCCGAGAGAATCATTATCTCCAAACTGGATCTCTTCGGTGACCACCGTGTCATTCTCATTAACCACCGGGACGATGCCCAACTCCAGCATCGACCGTAAAGCGCTTCTTGCGTTCAGGTAGCGATTGCGATTATTCAGGTCCGCGCTGGTCAGTAGAACTTGCGCCGTTTGAACGCCGTACTCTTCAAACGCCCCCTGGTAGGCACGAATGAGGCCCATCTGTCCGACTGCTGCCGCAACCTGTAACTGATGCAGTTCGTGGGGCCGGCCTTTCCAACCGAGTCGCATCATTCCCTGGGAAATCGCTCCCGAGGAGACCAAAACAGGGTCAATACCCTGATCGCGCAACTGAACACAAACGCCCGCGAGGGAGGTGATCAACGGCCGATTTAAACCCTCCTCTTCGTGAGATAACAGCGCGCTGCCCACTTTGATTACCCAACGCTGGCGCGCCCCTTCCTTTGCTCTAGCTTTCGGCACGGTCATCATCCAATTTATGCCAGATCTTTTGGCACATCTCATCGCACCCCTGACCGCTTACTGCAGAGATGAGAAACCAGGGATGGCTCCAGTTTAGCCCTGCACAGGTCTCCTTGACG
>DDZY01000121.1:2296-4273 GCA_002346525.1 Proteobacteria bacterium UBA2996 | reverse complement strand
CCCCCTGACTCAAAACGTTCGTAAATTTTTCCGATGAGGTTTTTTCGGACGGCGTCAGGTTTGACGATCGAAAAGGTTCTTTCGATGCTCATTCAGGTTCTCCAGATTCAGGGATAAAGGTCTTGCTGGGGATCCGCATGCCCGCTACACCAGTGTGGCTGCTGCGTCACAAGATCCAGTCGCAACTCAAGCCGCCCAGATCCCCGCGTGAGGGGCGATTTTATTCCGAGGGAGACACCCGGGCAACGAGAACCTCCTCATTGACGCCCTGAATCTCGACGCCTACCTCATTCGCAGAGGCCTTTTCGGGATCTTCCAGCCTCACCGGCATATAATTGGCCAACCGTCCATGATAAGCATTACTCTTGTTCACCAAATCAGAACGCTCGACAATGAGGCGTCCGTTAGTACCGATCATTCGCTGAAGGGCTAAACGCCGATTTACCTGCCCGATGGTACGCAGGATAGCAGACCGTCTACGCCTCTCCATCTTCGGAACCTGCCGCGGAATCCGGGCCGCCGGGGTACCCGGCCTGGCAGAGAAGGAGAAGACGTGCGGATAAATTACCTTGGAGCGGTCAATGACATCGACGGTGTCTGCAAAATCCTGCTCCGACTCGGTGGGAAACCCCGCCATCACGTCCGCGCCGAGAACCAGTCCATCGATGTGATGTCTGGCGGCATCCAGGCGGTCTATAAGGAATTCCCGATCATAGCGTCGCTTCATGCGTTTCAGAATCAACGTACTTCCACTCTGAATCGACACGTGAAGGTAAGGACAAAACCGCTCCGGATCCGAGAGCACAGCCAGCAGATCCTCGGTAAGGTGAACGGGATCTATGGAGCTCAATCGAATTCGGAAAGCCCCGGGCAACTGCGCGATCCTTTTCAGCAACGAAGTTAACGCCAGGCCGGATCCGTCCTCAGCGTCTGCAGTCACATAACTTCCGAGATCCACTCCACAGATGACAACTTCGCAAAACCCTGAGTTCACAAAGTTCCCGATCTGACGCAGGATGTGAGCCTCATCGAAAGACCGGCTGGGTCCTCGTGCACGGTGAATGACACAAAATGTGCAGGACTGATCGCACCCCTGCTGCACCTGGACGAAAGCCCGTGAGCGCGATTCAAAGCCGTCCAACAATGCCGGCGGAAGTCCCGTCAAACGGTCTATCTGGATAGCCGCGTCGTTAGGCCGCTCGGATTTTTTCAGATTCCGTACAAACCTCGCCACAGCATGTTTATGATCATTTCCCAACACCAGGGAGACACCCGGTATTTCCGCGCACGCATCAGCCTGATTCTGCGCGTAGCAGCCGGTCACGATGACGCGGGCCTGCGGGTTCTGACGAAGGGCGCGCCGAACGGCTTGACGGGTTTGGCGATCCGCCTCCGCCGTAACCGTACAAGAGTTGATCACATAGACATCTGCGAATTCAGCTGAGTCAACCAGTTTCCAGCGATCTCGTGCGAGATCCTGAGCCATGGCAGCCGACTCGAAACTGTTTATCTTGCAGCCGAGAGTTGTAACGGCCGCGAGCCCGGATGGCCCTACCTCAGGTGCCGGGAAAACGGGCGGGCAAGATCTCGGGGGTAACACCTAGGAGGGATTTACGGTGAAACTTTCACCGCAACCGCACTCATCCGCCACGTTGGGATTCTTAAAACGAAATGCGGTTGAAAATCCATCGGAAGCGAAATCAATTTCCGTGCCGTCGATGTACTTGATACTCTCCCCGTCGACAATGACTTTTACTCCCCTACTGGTAAACACCTGATCCTCAGTACCGATCTCATCGGCGAAGTCGACAACATAAGCGAGTCCCGAGCAGCCGGTCGTCTTGACGCCAAGACGCAGCCCTTCGCCGTGACCTCGAGATTCGAGATGGTCTGAGACACGTCGTGCTGCTGCTTCTGTCAGGGTAATTGCCATATGCGATCCGTCTACGATTCAGTTGGGGGCAAGTTCAATGTAAT
>DDZY01000121.1:0-1925 GCA_002346525.1 Proteobacteria bacterium UBA2996 | reverse complement strand
GCTTTTGAGAGACACCCAAAGCGTACTCCAGAGAAGTCAGCACACCTCGAAGAATATTGACTTCCTGAGTAGATTTCACCCCTTGAAGCAAGAGACGGCGAATTTTACGCAGCAATTTGGTTCTCGGACCTGCCAGGAATGCGGTATGGCTCAACACCCTCTCCAGATGCGTCATCAATTGATCAAACTCCCCCATAGTCATTGGGACCATCTCTTGGGTATTTTCAGGGGATGGGTCCGGGGCCGTGAGGCCTTTCTGCTTTCGGAATTCGTATACCATCACCGCCACGGCGGTAGCCACATTCAGAGAGGGAAACGCTTCGGTCACATCGATCCGAAGATGCGCATGACACAGGTCGAGATGCGCGTTGGAAAGACCGCAGGCTTCCGGACCAAAGACCAGCGCGCAATCTGTAGTGGGTTGCTCACTCACGAATCGAGCCACCGCCTGCTCAGCGTCGAGCAGAGGCCACGCGAGTGAGCGCCTGCGCGCCGTCGCGCCGATAACACATCCGCAATCACTCACGGCTGCCTCCAGGGAGTCAAAAACCCTCGCTTGCTCAAGAATATAGTCCGCACCCGCTGCCCGGGCCGTTGCCTCCGGATCCGGAAAACTGCGAGGACTGACCAGACACAAGTGCGTAAGGCCCATATTGGCCATCACTCTGGCCGCCGCACCGATATTGCCTGGGTGGGTCGTCTCTACCATGACAATGCGTACGCTCACTTGTTAGACCTCAACTCTTTGCATCATGTTGCATCATGGTCTGCGAACCTCACAGGCTGTCATTGGGCTACAATCCGCATCCGCCAGACACGTTTCCATCGCAGTTGGTGCGATTGACTGAATCGCGCTTTACCCGAAGAGAAGATCCAAGATCGTCCTGACTGGCTCACGCGATCGTCACACTGTGAACCCGGAGGGTTCTTCTTACCATGCACCCAATGCTGCATACTGCCGTGCGATCCGTCCGGGAAGGTGGACGCGTCATTTTAATGTACTTCAATCAATTGGATCGTCTGGAGTATGCCTCCAAGGGGCGGAACGACTTTGTCAGTCAGGCCGATATCGAGGCCGAACGCGCTGTCCTGGATGTCCTCACGCACGCCTATCCGCAACACGGTGTCCTTGCTGAAGAGAGCGGTCCACAGGAAGGCTCGGAATACACCTGGGTGATTGATCCGCTGGATGGCACAACCAACTTCCTGCATGGTTTCCCGATGTTCGCCGTTTCGGTCGCCGCCATGCGCAAAGGTGTTCTGGAGCATGGCGTGGTCTACGATCCGCTTCGCGATGAGATGTTTACCGCGAGTCGCGGGGAAGGCGCGCAATTGAATGGAAAACGGCTGCGCGTGAGTTCGACCCGCCAGCTCACACCGGCGTTGCTGGGAACGGGCTTCCCTTTCCGCGACCTCAGCATTATGGAACCCTGGATGCGCAGTTTTCAGAGCCTCGTCCCCAAAACAGCCGGGATACGTCGGGCAGGTGCGGCAGCGCTCGACCTTGCCTATGTTGCAGCCGGCAGATTGGATGGCTTCTGGGAGTTTGGTCTTAAACCCTGGGACATGGCCGCGGGGGCTCTTCTGATCCGCGAAGCCGGGGGCCTGGTATCTGATGTTTCAGGAGATCAGGGCTTTATTGAGAGCGGCAACCTGGTCGGCGCCAATCGCTACATTTTTGAAGATCTCAGGAAAATTGTGGCCAGAGGTGGGCTGTAATCGTTTACCACGCTGCCGACATTGCCTAGAATCTAGCGGTTTGTTCGCGATAGTTTTTTGGAGACTTCTGGAGACTATAGATGACCTACGTAGTAAGCGACGCATGTATCCGTTGCAAATACACTGACTGTGTGGAGGTTTGTCCCGTAGACTGCTTTCATGAAGGTCCCAACTTTCTGGTAATTGATCCCGAGGAATGTATCGAC
>DDZY01000086.1:18593-20502 GCA_002346525.1 Proteobacteria bacterium UBA2996 | reverse complement strand
AGAATCGGTAGAGGACTATTCTGGTCGCGCAAGGTCTCGATGACCGATAAGCCATCGATAGACGGCAGCATCCGGTCGACTATGAGGACATCGTGTTCTTCATCAGAGGCCATTGACAGGCCATCGGGACCGTTATCGGCTAGCGCGACGACATGGCCCGCTTCACGCAGGCCGCGCGTGATGTAGCGGCTGGCCTCGGGGTCGTCTTCGATGAGGAGAATACGCACGCCCGGATTTTACCGCTGCGTTCGCTTATGAGAAATCAGGTCAAAAAAACCAGCCGGGGCAATACCCCGGCTGGAAACGGGACATCCCAAATCACCCCGTCTTTACAGCAACATAGCGCTGGTTGCCCTTGCGTTGTACCAGCAGCAGAACAGGCTTGTCATTTGACTTCATTTTTTTCACTTCTTCGATTACGTCTTCCGGCGAGGTGACCGTGGCATTGCCTACCTTGATGATAATGTCACCGGCTTTGAGTCCCTTACGTGCTGCGGGACTGGAGGGCAAAACGTCCTGAATCAGAACGCCTTCACCCTGATGACCGAGCGCGGCGCGGGTTTCTTCGTCCAGGGCCGACAGGCGCAGACCCAGGCGATCCTTCCGGGGAGTGGGCGTTGTCACTTTCTTGGCCTGCCCGGTTTCAGGAATTGACGCCAGGACTGCATCGATCGTGAACTCCTTGCCGTCCCGAAGGACCTTGAGTGTGGCGCGCTCTCCGACAGGCGCCTTGGCGACCATCCGGGGCAGAGCACGTATCGTGTCGACGCCGTTACCGTTAAATCCGATGATGACGTCGCCGGTCTTGAGGCTACTGCCAGCTGCAGGGCTGTCCGGCGTGATGCGGGAAACCAGAGCTCCCATCGCCTCATTCATTGAAAGACTTTCTGCGATTTCCGGCGTGACCGACTGAATCTCAACACCCAGCCAGGCGCGGGCCACCTTGCCGTCGTCACGGAGTTGATCGACCACGCTTTGTGCAACTGAGGCAGGAATGGCAAATCCGATTCCCACGCTGCCCCCGTTGGGCGAGAAAATGGCAGTATTCACGCCAATGACCTCGCCGACATCATTGAAGAGGGGGCCGCCGGAGTTACCCCGATTGATAGAGGCATCAATCTGAATGTAATCCACGTACGGCCCGTTGTTGATATCCCGGCCGCGAGCAGAAACGATCCCCGAAGTGGTCGTGCCGCCAAGGCCAAAAGGATTGCCGATGGCAATGACCCAATCGCCCACACGGGCGTGATCAGAATCGCCGAAGCGGACAAAAGGAAGAGGAGAGTCCGTCTCGACTTCAAGCAGTGCCAGGTCGGTCCTTCGATCAACGCCTCGAACAACGGCAGGAAGTGTCTCACCATTATCGAGGATGACTTCGATTTCATCAGCACCCTTGATGACATGGTGGTTGGTCACAACCAGTCCCTTCTCATCCACAATGAAGCCGGAGCCGAGTGAGCGGCTGTCCATCGGTCCTCTTGGCATTTGGGGGTAAGCATCGCCGAAAAACCGCTCCATGAAGCGGCGCATCTCTGGCGGGCCGTCAAAATCGGAATGTCTTCGGCCGCGGTGCCGGTCGGACCCCCCCCGGTTTGTGTACCTTTCGCTCAGTGATGCTGGCTGAATGGTTCGCGTAGAAATGTTGACGACGGCAGGGCGGACAGCCTCGACCACATCAGCAAATCCAGCGGCAGGCCGGACGATTTGCGCATCAGCGGAATCCGGTATGGCGGTAACCGCAGTCCCGGCGTAGAGGATTGCGCCGAGCGCCGCGGCGCTGGCCAGAGCAGCGACCGCAGTGGTGGACCCGAAAGGTCGCAGGCTTTTGGCAGGTAGAGTCATGAGTGTCCTCGCTTAGTGGCTGTTAACAGATGCCACCTTAGGACACGGGACGTTACCGGGACGTAAC
>DDZY01000086.1:15444-18208 GCA_002346525.1 Proteobacteria bacterium UBA2996 | reverse complement strand
AGCACCTTTTCATAAATGCTGGAGAGCATATCGAGGTCTTCGGCGCTTACCACCTCATCGACTTGGTGGATGGTGCGGTTCAGGGGTCCCAACTCCACCACCTGAGCGCCCGTTGGAGCGATAAAGCGCCCGTCTGAAGTGCCGCCGTCGGTCGATAACCGAGGTGAGTAGCCGGCCGTCTCGCAAATACTCTCTTCAACCGCAGACAGCAGTGTACCGGGCAGGGTTTGGTAGGGCAGCCCAAGCGGACTCCAGTCGATTTCAAATTGGTCAGCGTGCTGCCGGCAGACCGATTCGATCTTCTCCTTAAGAGAGGAAGCCGTGCTGTCGGGACAAAACCTCAAGTTAAATTGTGCCTCGGCCTCACCGGGCACCACGTTCGTGGCGCCCGTACCGGATCGAATGTTGGAGACCTGGAAAGTGGTCGCCGGGAAATACTCATTTCCATCGTCCCAGTGGGTCGAGGAGAGCTCGCTGACGATGCGGCCAAGCCGGTGAATGGGGTTGTCTGCGAGGTGCGGGTAGGCAACATGTCCCTGGATACCCCGGACGGTGAGTGTTCCTCCGAGGGAGCCCCGCCGACCGTTCTTGACGACATCACCGAGGCGCTCGGAGCTTGTCGGCTCACCCACGAGGCACCACTCGATCGTTTCGTCTCTTTCAATCAAGGCCTCAATTACGCGAACTGTGCCATCGACGGCCGGCCCTTCTTCATCACTGGTCAGTAGCAAGGCGATCGATCCGGGATGATCAGGTTGCATGTCAACGAACCGTTGGCAGGCGGTCACCATGGCCGCAACACTGCCCTTCATGTCGGCCGCGCCGCGGCCGTGCAGCATACCGTCGATCACGTCTCCTGAAAAAGGGGGGTAAACCCAATCCGTCTCGGGCCCGGTGGGCACCACATCTGTATGTCCTGCAAAAACAAAAAGCGGCCCCTCGGTGCCACGTCGAAGCCAGAGGTTTCGAACCTCGCCAAATTGCATGAATTCAGGGGTGAAGCCATGAGGCCGCAACTCATCGGCGACCAGATCCTGACAGCCTTTATCCTCAGGAGTGACTGAGGCTTTTCGGATCAGGTTCTGGGCGAGAGTGACGGTAGCGGTCATCTGAGAGTTTCAGAAAAGGTTTTTTCCCCAAAAAGGAGAGTCGTCGACTAGTTTTCGACGGTGGCACGGGCGCGAAGGTGTCCGAGCCAATGTTTCTCCCAGACCCGGAATCCCTTACTGATCAAGAAGACCAGCGCCATGTAAAACAGCATCGCGGTGATAAAGCCTTCGTAGGCGAGATAATAGCGTCCGTTCAGCCAACGGCCGACGCCAAGTATATCCTGAAGCGTGATGGTGCTGAGCACAACGGAACTGTGGAGCATAAAGATGACTTCATTGGAGTAAGCTGGCAGTGCTCGCCTGAAAGCGCTGGGCAGCACGATTCGCCGGATCACCCGGGCAGGAGACATGCCGCAGGCCCGTGCCGCCTCAATCTCGCCCTTGGCCGTGTTCTCAATCGCGCCGCGAAGGAATTCCGTTGTATAGGCGGCCGTGTTGAGACTAAAGGTGATCAGAGCACACCACCAGGGGCTGGAAAGAATGGGATCCCAAAGAAAACTTTCCCGGACAAAGTCGAACTGCGCGAGGCCGTAATAGACCAGATAAGTCTGAACCAGAAGAGGTGTTCCCCGGAAGAAATACGTAAATCCAAAAATCGGGACGTTCAGCCATCGGTGACGGTAGGCGCGCGCGATGGCAAGCGGTATGGCCATCACCCCGCCGATGAATAAAGCCAGGACCGTAATCTCAATTGTCAGCAGAGCGCCATAGAAGAACTTGTCAATGTGGTCAGCGACCAGCATGAAGTCGAGTGGTGAGCGGTTTTCACTCACGTAAACCAGATATTCAAAGAAAGTGCGCTCGGTGTCGGCCATAGCGTTACGCCCTGTCCACGCCCACGTTATAGCGCCGTTCCAGCCAGCGTAGACCTACGTCAGAGCAGGCTGTGAGAATGAGATAAATGATCAGCACGGCAAACATGAACGTAAACGGTTCGCGTACTGAGCGTCCGGCCGTGGAGGCATTCCAGACCAGGTCATGCAGGCCAATCACGGACACCAGAGCGGTGGCCTTGATCAGAACCAGCCAATTATTCGTGAACGAGGGCAGGGCATGGCGGATCATCTGAGGCCAGGTAATGCGCCGGAAAATCAGGAACGGCCTCATCCCGCAGGCAATGCCTGCCTCAATCTGCCCTCGTGGGATAGCCAGGATGGCGCCTCGGAAGGTCTCGGTCATGTAAGCACCGAAAACAAAACCGATCGACCAGACGCCTGCGATGAACTGGTTGATTTCAAGGTAATCCCACCAGCCCGTCAGGCTGCCGAGATCATTTGCAATCTGCTGCCCCCCGTAAAAAAGCAGCATCATCAGCACAAGATCCGGCACACCCCTCACCAGGGTTGTGTAAGCGCCGGCGATTTTTTGTGAGACAGTGTTGGCAGCCAGTTTGGCGGCAGCACCGACAAGACCCAGGACGACAGACAGTGCGAGCGAGGCGAGCGCGAGTTGTACCGTAACCGCGGTTCCCGCGAGTAGGAGGTTTCGGTATTCCCAGATGGAATCCATCGTTGGGTCAGAAAAGGAACGGGCCCGCAAGGGGCCCGTTCAGGTTATGCAAACGAAATAACTTAGTTACCGTAGATATCGACAGCAAAGTACTGGTCGTTCATCGTTTTGTAAGTCCCGTCAGCACGGATATCCAGAATAATCTG
>DDZY01000086.1:5074-15074 GCA_002346525.1 Proteobacteria bacterium UBA2996 | reverse complement strand
ACGCCCTGACACTCGACGTCATCAATGGCGTCGCCGAGGAAATCAAAGCCACTACCGGCATCCAACGCCAGGAAGCCTTCGTAGGCCTGCAGCGAGTCAGACAACTGGGCATCCAGACGTCCTGCGGCCAGATCCTGCCAGACCTCTTCCTGAGTGGCGTACAGAACGAGTTCTGCACCCGGGAATAGTTTTTCGGCTGAACACTGGTGTGTGGTGGCGCGTTGCACACCTAAGCGCTTGCCGTTGAGGCCCGCCGCCGTACCGTCAAAGCCGGCATCTTTTTTCGCGACCAGTTTGGCGGGGGTGTTGTAGTACTTTATTGTGAAGTCGATCTTTTTCTTGCGCTCTTCCGTGATCGACATCGAGGCGATGATCGTATCGAATTTCTTGGCCAGAAGCGCGGGGATCATACCGTCCCACTCCTGCTCGACCAGTACGCATTCGCGATTCAGCCGTTTGCAGACCTCCATTGCCATGTCGATATCAAAGCCTTTTAGTGTGCCGTCTGCCTCTTTCCAGGAGAACGGCGGGTAGGCGCCTTCAACGCCGACGCGCAGCGCATGACCTCCTGCCACGGCTGTTCCTGTGACCAGGGCGAGCAGGCCAGCAAGCCCCAGCATGGTTAGTTTCTTTTTAATCATCTCTCATCTCCCATCGGTTGTTGGAAAGTCCAGCCCGCTAATACTACACGGAGTGTATTGAATTTGCTGACCAGTCGGTTTCAATGTAACGCATTGGCCAGAAACTGTCGAAAACGTGCTGACGCAGGGTTATCGAACATTTCGCCGGGCGGCCCTTCGGTTTCGATTGCTCCCTCATGCAGGAAAATGACCTTGTTGGAGACATCCCGTGCGAACCCAATCTCGTGGGTCACGACAATCATGGTCCTGCCTTCATCGGCAAGTGTCCGCATCACCTTCAGGACTTCACCCACAAGCTCAGGGTCAAGTGCCGAGGTAGGCTCGTCGAACAACATGACGTCCGGCTCCATGGCGAGGGCGCGGGCAATCGCGGCACGCTGTTGCTGGCCTCCGGATATGTGCGCCGGGTAGTAGTCCTTGCGATCGAGCATGCCGACTTTGTCCAGCGTGTCGCAGCCTCGCTCGTGCGCCTCAGTCTTGGACATTTTCAGAACGTGAATCAGGGCTTCAGTGACGTTTTCAAGAACCGTCATGTGCTGCCACAGGTTGAAACTTTGAAACACCATGCCGAGACGGGCTCGTAGCCGGATGACCTGATCCATGTCGGTAGGGACCGGACTCCCCGAGCGGTCAACGGTCATCCCGATAGTTTCACCCTGGACGGTGATAGAACCGCTGTCGGGCGTCTCGAGCAGATTGATGCAGCGCAGGAATGTGCTTTTGCCTGACCCGGATGCACCCAGCATCGAGATCACGTCCCCGACCTGGGCATCCAGATGAACACCTTTCAGCACCTCGACCTCACCAAAGCGCTTGTGCAGGTCATAAACCTTTAATGCAGGAACCATTTCTACAGAACTTGCCACGGGTTTGCGGTGTTGGTTAGGTAGGGCGAATGCCACGCAGCCGTTCGCTACGTCTTCTCAGAAGCTCGACGGTAGTGAGCAGACAGATGGATAGAATCACCAGGATGGTCGCGACGGAAAGGATAGTGGGGCTGATCTCCTGACGGATACCGGACCACATCTGCCGAGGCAGCGTGACCTGGTCGGGTCCACCAATAAAAAGCACGATCACGACTTCATCGAACGAGGTAATAAATGCGAACAGCGCTCCCGAAATCACGCCAGGCAGAATGAGCGGCATCTGAACCTTGAAGAAGTTGCGGATGGGTCCACCACCGAGGCTCGCTGCCGCCTTGGTCAGATTGACATCAAACCCCACTAGCGTCGCTGTCACGGTGATCACCACAAACGGCAGTCCAAGCACTGTGTGCGCAAGAATCAGCCCGGTGTAGGTAGAGACCAGATTGAACTTGGCAAAGAAAAAGAACATGCCTGAAGCCGTAATGATGAGCGGCACAATCAACGGCGAGATCATGATGGCGATAATCAGCTTTCGAAATGGCATGATGGGCCGGCTGAGCCCCAGCGCTGCCAAGATCCCAAGCGTCGTAGCCAGCAAGGTCGCAATCACGCCAATGAAAAGGCTGTTCTTGGCGCCAATCTTCCAGTTATCGCTACAGACTGTGGTAATTCCGGGATCGGAACAATCACCGATCATGATTCGATACCAGCGCAACGAGAAGGCTTCAGGATCGAGACGGAGCATTTCTGGCGTGAACTGTAGAAAAGGAGATACGCTGAACGAAATCGGAATCACGGCTACCAGGGGCATGACCAGAAAAAACAGTACCAGCGTACAGATGACGAGGTAAATGTAGTGCCAGAGGCGTTGTGCTGGGGTGGCGTAGACTGGAAGTGCCATTGCGTTAGCCCAGCTTCATGTTGTCGATGCCGACAATCTTGTCGTAGATCCAGTAGAGGATCAGGATGCCTGCCAGAAGAATAGAGCCCATCGCTGCTGCAAGGCCCCAGTTTAGTGACTTCTGCATGTGATAAGCCACCATATTGCCAATCAGTCGGCCGTCCTTGCCGCCCACGAGTTCGGGAGTGATGTAGTAACCGATCGCTACGATAAAGACCAGAATCACGCCGGCTCCGATTCCCGGAAGCGTCTGTGGCATATAAACCCTCAGAAAGGCCAACGATGGCGGCGCTCCAAGGTTCTGTGCTGCTTTCATGTAACTCGGCGGGATGGTTTTCATGACGCTGTAGATCGGCAGGATCATGAACGGCAGCAGAATCTGGATCATTACGATAATCGTGCCGGTGAAGTTGTACATCATCGGCAGGCGGTGCTCATCAGGCAGACCGAGCATGACGAGGGTGTCGTTGACGACCCCTTCCTGCTGTAGCATGATCATCCAGGCCACGATGCGGACCAGCAGTGAGGTCCAGAACGGCATCAGTACGCAGATCATCAGTAAATTCGAGTACTTCAGCGGCAGCGTTGCCAGAAGATGCGCTACCGGGTAAGCCAGCAGCAGACAGCCCACCGTCACGATCAGGCTGACGAGGAACGTCCGCCACCACAGCATCACATAGACCTGGCGTTCTTCAGGCTGCATCACAACCTCGCGGTTCTCATCCCACTTCCGGTCAACCGCATTGAGGTAATAACCGCTGGTCTGGGGCTTTTGCATCGCCAGTAAGGCATGCCAGAAACCGATATCGCCCCACCGTTTATCAGCCTTTATCATGGCCTCCTTATAGGGCGGCTCGTTGACCTTTTTGAGCTTCCGACCCGATTTCTTGATCAGGCTCTTGAACCCGGGTTTTTCATAGTTCATTCGGGTGCTCGATTTGCCGAGCAGATACTTATTGGCAGACGCCAGATCTTTATACAACGCCTCAAAGAGGGCTTCATCAGGTTCGCTGACGCCATCCCACTCGTTGAGCACCTTGTACAGTTTGGAACAGGTTGCATTGGTGAGCGGCGTTAGCATCGAGCAGATCTTGAACTGGGCCCGCTTTTGCTGATGCTTGATTTCCCTCTCGGTCCCGGTCGCTTCGGCTGCGGTTATTGCAATTTCATAAATCAGCAGCCACGTCTTTGCATCTTTCCAGTGCGGTGCGATTTCGATCATCGCGTCCCGATAGGGGCCTTTTTTCGGTATCTGAATCTTCCAGGCCGGATCATCAGGATCGACCGCGGTCGCAAAGTTATCTTTAATGAGGTACTTGTTCAGACTGGTGAGATCCAGAAAGATTGCCTCGAAGAGGCTTTCATCCGGCAACTCCTGACGGTCCCACTGGCCGAGCATGGCAAACGTGAGCGGCAGTTGATGATTAATGAGGGTGTCGTCGGTACTGCGGGTAAGCAGGTTGCCGATCGGCAGAACAAAAAGGCCGATCAGGAAAAGCAGCGGGGGCAGTACCAGCGCTGTCGCTCGCAGTTTGCTGCGTCGCAGCGAGCGCTGCAGACTGGTTTTTAGCGGTGTCCCGTCAGCCGTCAGCAGCGGCTCAACCGATGTTGCGTTATTGGCGGCCATTCACGGGGTTGTTGGCGAAGTGCTTAGAAGCTGCTGAAGAAAAAGCCAGGGTACCCACCCAAAGGTAAGCACCCTGGCTTTATTGGAACAACGTTATTACTTCCTTTTTATTACTTCAGAGTTTCAGAGGATACCTACTGACCCGACCAGGCTGTGAAACGCTCGGAGATAGAATCTCCGTTATCCGCCCACCAGCTGGGATCAGCGAACACATACCGATGACTCAATGCAGCGGGAGCGTTCGGCATCAGGGGCATGATATTGACGCCGGTGTTGTACCAGGGCTCACCGGCTTCAATGATGTCGATACCTGATTTTCTCATTGGCGCGTAGGTGATCCACTTCGCCTGTCCTGCCTGCTGTTCCGGCGCACTCGCGTGAATCATGAACTTAAGCGCTTCGTCAGCATTCGGTGTGCCTTTGATCATGACAATCCATTCTTCCTCAAGCACCTGGCCATCCCAATTGATTACGAATGGCGCATCTTCTGCAAGAATGGCTGCGCCGACACGGCCGTTATACGCCAGCGCCATAGAGACTTCACCGCTGGTGACGAGCTCGAGCGGTTTCGCACCCGAGGACCAGAACACCGCGTGGTCTTTGATGGTATCCAGCTTGGCGAAGGCACGATCCATGCCTTCAGGCGTATCGAGCACTGAATAGACATCTTCCGGTGCCACGCCATCGGCCATCAGCGCCATCTCGACGAGGGCATTGCCCCAGGTATGGATACCGCGCTTGCCGGGGAATTTCTCAACATCGAAAAAGTCTTCGATCGTTTTGGGATCGCCTGCGGCATTTCCATCAAAGGCACCCTTCTGATAGAAAGGAACGTAAGACCAGAAGATCTGGGGCACGACGCAGTCGTTCGGGACCTCGACCATGACGTCTTCATCCATTGAGGTGCCATCGGGGGCGGGCGTGAAGACATCGCGAGGCAGTTCTTCAAACAGGCCTTCATCACAGCCGACACGAGCCTCGTGAGGCAGCACGTCAACGATGTCCCAGGTCACATTGCCGGATTCCACCTGAGTTCGGATCTCGCCCAGGCCGCCGTTGTAGTTAACGAAGTTGACCTTGCCGCCGGTATAGGTATCGGCATAGGCCTTTTGCTGGCTCATCGTGTAGGCGCCGCCCCACGACACGAAAGTGACGTCGGCCTGAGCAGGTGTTACCAAAGCCGCGCTGATCAAAGCCGAGGCCAGGGTGGTTGTTATGAGATGTTTTCTCATGAATATCCTCCTTAACTGAGGTGGGTTTATCGTCTATCTTTAGATTTTAGACGCTAGGAAATATCCCAGATACGCTCCTAGTGTATACCTGAGACATCAAGTGCCCGACAGTCCTCCATGGACCAGCCGAACTTGACTGTATCTCCCTCATTCAGCGACGCATGGTGCGACGCATTGGGAATCTTAACAATAAAGTCGTCATGCCCGCAGACCGAAGCCCGGGTGCGGATATGATCACCGAGATAGATGAGTTCCTCGACTTTGGCGTCAAAGACATTGGGGAACTTGCCGGGTTCGGGATTCACCTCGACACGCTCCGGCCGTAGCGACAGCGTGGCGCGTTGTCCGACGCCATCCACGTTGACTTTGAGCGCCCTAATGACTTCGCCGTTGTCTATCTTGACTTGGCACTCTTTACCATCGATTGCCTCGACCGAGCCCATCAGTCGGTTGTTTTCCCCGATGAACTGCGCGACGAAGGCATTTTCCGGACGTTCATAGAGATCGCTGGGCGGTGCGAGCTGCTGGATGACTCCGTCGTCGAAAACAGCGATACGGTTCGACATGGTTAGCGCTTCAGATTGGTCGTGTGTAACGTACACCACGGTCACGCCGAGACTCTCGTGGATGTGTTTGATCTCGTACTGCATTTGTTCCCGCAGTTGTTTATCCAGCGCGCCGAGCGGTTCATCCATAAGCACGAGGTCCGGATCAAAGACCAACGCACGGGCAACGGCTACACGTTGCTGTTGGCCGCCGGAAAGTTGGGCGGGCCGCCGATCGCCGAAGGCACCTAACTGAACCATGTCGAGCGCACGCTTGGTGCGGGTTGCGATTTCAGATTTGCTGAGCTTGCGAACCTCAAGCGGAAACGCCAGATTTTCGTTAACCGTCATATGCGGGAAAAGGGCATAGTTTTGAAACACCATGCCGATACCCCGCTTATGGGGCGGCACTGCATTAATAGGGCGGTCACCCAGATAAATCTCGCCATGGGTAGCGGGCTCAAATCCTGCGAGCATCATGAGACAGGTAGTCTTACCAGATCCGGAGGGTCCCAGCATGGTGACAAACTCACCACGCTCGATATCCAGGTTGAGATTCTTGACGACTAATGTTTCGCCGTCATAACTTTTCTGGACTTCTTTAAAGCGGACAAAGGTATCCTCGGTACTCATCTCGAGACTTACTCCTCCAGGGGACTTTCTGTGATTACTATTTCTATGGTCCGGCACGCAGGTGCCGGACCGAAATTCGGCTTACAGTCTTGGTTTTAGAGACGGATTCTCAAGCACCGGTTTAGCAAGGGTCGCAAATTTTGGCTCGTTTTGCAATGTCCGAGCCAGAAAGCGTTCTCCTCGTTCGGATGGGGTTGTTTTCAACTTGCGGTTGAGGAGACTGCGTGTGCTAGAAGGGTGGCCCAAAGCCCTGTTGGTAGGGTCAACATACACATCACAGAGGAAAGATCAGATGTTGGAAGACGGTAAGGCAATAATGCTTCTCAAGACTGATACGCGTGACAAGATATGGGATGACGCCTTCGCTCAGGCCATGCCGGAACTTGAAGTCCGTCTTTGGCCAGATACGGGGAATCCCAGCGAGATCAACTGCGCTTTGCTTTGGGGTCCGCCGCCAGAATTGTTCGACGGGCTGGATAACCTCGAAGTGATTTTCTCAATCGGGGCAGGAGTCGATTCACTCTTGTCCTGTCCGACCTTGCCGGTCCACCTGCCGATCGTGAGAATGGTGGAGCCGGAACTGACCGCAGGCATGGTGGAGTTCTGTCTCTTTCATGTGTTGCGTTTTCACAGACTGATGCCTGTGTTTGAGGCGAATCGGGTTGAGCGGCATTGGGAGGAACTAACTCAGGCCCCGGCCAGTGAGATCACGGTGGGGGTTATGGGTCTGGGTGCGCTCGGCATGGCATTGACGCGTCAATTAACCGCGCTTCGATACCAGGTGATCGGTTACCGCCGGGGCTTCGGAGAAGTTGACGGTCTGGAAGTGTTTCACGGCAAGGTCCAACTCGAGGCCTTTATGCGTCGCAGTGAGATTCTGGTTGCCCTGATGCCCTCGACCCAAGAGACCAGAGGACTGATTAACAGCAAGACACTTAGTTGGCTGCCGCCTGGGGCATACGTCATCAACGCGGGACGCGGTGATCTCATCAATGAGCGGGATCTCGTCAGCGCGCTGGATGAAGGAAGTCTCGCCGGTGCGGCCTTGGACGTTTTTGAAACTGAGCCCCTGCCGCAAGACAGTGCGCTATGGACACACGATAAAGTGTATCTGACTCCGCACATTGCCAGCATCACGCATCCGCCGACTGCCTGCCGCTACATAGCAGATGCGATCAGTGACTTCCGGCAGGGCAAGCCTTGGCCTAATCTTGTTCAGCCAGGGCGGGGCTACTAACGACCACAGCGTAATGGAAGGGGCGGCCCGAATCAGTGAGCGAGAGGCTTCGCTATCTGGTCTGATTGGGCAAGATCGGCCGTTAATCTTTCGGGGGCGGGCACTGGTTCGGATGTCTGCAGAATCATTGTCCACTCGCCGTCATCGGTGCGATGCCAGTACTGCTCCACGGCCAACACGCCCCCTTGTTCCGAGGAACCGATCCAGCGCGCTAACGCTCGCTCTTTTTTTCCGGGATACAGCACAAGATCGGTCATCTGCGCGCCTTCGTCCGGGCCATAGCCCGAAGTCAATGCGGTGTGATGACTGGAGGGGGCAGCTAAGTCAGATGCCGCAGTGATGATTGAGGCAAGAACGGCCTTTTTCGCCTGATCCAGGTCTTGGGTTTCGATCCACTGCGGCGTGTCATCAATTACGATCGGAATATTCTGTTGTGACCCCAACTGGGTCAAGAGCCGCTCAAAGTCTGAATTACTCAGCGTCAGGCATCCCTCACTGGCCCGAGGCCCGCGGTTAACCCATCCCGGTTCTGTGCCATGCAGCCAGATCCCGTATCCGGTTCGATTTAAAAACCGGTCTAACGCGTTGGGATAATCCGTCGTCAGGGCGCCGATACCGTATCGGGGATGGAGTTGTCCGCCCGGGATGTAGCCATTGATCCGGTAGACGCCCACCGGAGTCTTGAGATCGCCCTCGCGCTCTTTGCCGAATCCGGCGCGGCCGATAGTGATGTAGTAGTCCGAGAGCCGAACCAGTTTGCCGATTTGTTGTGCAAAGACATGAAGCCGCGAAGAGGGCAAATCCACATAAAGGATAAACGGTATCGCCTCTGAGAGGTGCAGGAGTTTCGCCGGGACTAATTTCTTTTTCGTTTGAAATGTCTTTGCATGATTCCAGCGCAGTCGAAGCTGCTTTTGAAGTTCTGATATCGTCGCGCCGGTCTGTCCCGCGCCGGTTTGTCCTGAAAGCCAAAAAAGAAGATCAGCCTTCAATAGATGCCCGATACGGCTCAAAGGAAAGTCAGCCGTCAGACTGTTGATGGCGTTCAGGGCGTCTGACCAGTCTCCGCGCACAACTGCGTCAGTGCTCGCGACAAGGCGGGCCTCATAACTGCTTTCTGTGTCTGCAAGCGCTACGGTCGGTAGCGACACGGTAAGCAAAAGGGCGGATAGAAAGCGATGCATCAAGAAGAGGTCTCTCATCGGGGAAGAAAACGCGGTCCTGAATCAGCAGAACGCCAGGGATTCTACCTTTTCGTGTTGGGGCCTCCAAATCTGAAGCCCTGACAGCCGCATATCGGGTCAGTCTGCGAGGGTCGGGATCTCGTTTAGTGTTTCAAGGGGTAAGGTTCGGCTTGAATCGGCCTCATCCGGGTCAAGCGCTGCGCTGAGTGAGCGGGCAGCTTGTTCCGCATAAATTTG
This sequence comes from Proteobacteria bacterium UBA2996, assembly GCA_002346525.1. Taxonomy (GTDB): domain Bacteria; phylum Pseudomonadota; class Gammaproteobacteria; order Arenicellales; family UBA868; genus UBA868. Next base: position 5,971 of record DDZY01000086.1, on the reverse strand, counting down.
GGTCAGATTGTCAAAAAGCGCCCTGTACGCCGGGTCGGTATAAAGACCTGCGCGCAGCAGGGAGGACGCTTGATCCAATCTGCCTTGCGCGCTGTAGAGGCGCGCGAGGTTGTTATACGGTTCAGGCCGCGCGGGATAACGCGTAATGAGGTCTCGATAGGCGTGTTCTGCTTCTTTAGTGTTGCCCATCGCGTCGAGAATCCGCGCGCGCAAGAAGAGCAGTTCTGCCGGATCCGATGTGGATGATGCGATCTCCTGGTCGATCCACTCAAGAGCTGATGTCGTTTCACCCCTCTCGATCATCGACCCGATCGCGTTGAGATCGATGTCATCCGCGGTTGCTGGCGTGCAAACGCTCAGGCCAACAACGAGGACAGCGAGAATCCTGGGCAGCAAATCGAACCTGCGAGTAGCGGAGGCAATTATTGAAGTCAATCTAAGAGCTTGTTCTGAGACCGGATATCGTCCCACCGTTTTTGCCAGTCTGCAGAGACTGATCCCGGGGTCGTGAGCCTTTCGCTATTTACCCATCCGGCGACCGATCGGGTAACGCGAAGACGAATCCAGTCTCCCTTGCGGCTCTTGATCTCAACTGGCGTACCCTTGTCGAGCAAACCCAGCACGTCTGATTCGGTGCCGGTGGAGGGCAGTGAACGGATCCTGACCCGGTTGTTGTTTATTTGCCCGGCGTTTCCGGTTTCACTGACGAACTTGCCGTAGACCCAGACATCCAGACCGATAGGGCTCTCGATCATCAGCCACTCTCCCTTGCTGCCGATGACTTTTACCGGAAGATCTTTTGCCAGGTCATTGAGCTTGGGCGCATCGGGTGTAGCCCGGCCGAAGACGGGCGTGTTGTCACTCCTCACCCAAGCGGCCCGAAAGGCCGAAGGGGCG
>DDZY01000086.1:0-4679 GCA_002346525.1 Proteobacteria bacterium UBA2996 | reverse complement strand
ACCGGATTTTGTTCGGATACACCCGACAGCCTAACCCAAGTCGGCGTGGCCTTGCGGCTGCTGATGTGCTTCCAATCCCCCGTACTGGTGTGAACCGTTACGGCGTCCCCTTTGTTGAGATGTGCGACGACCTTTGAGTTTTCTCCGGTTGTCGGTCGATTTCTCAGACGGACCTTGTTCGCGGTAATGCGTCCTTCAGGGGCTCCTTGAACGTAATCTCCAAAAACCCAAAGCCGTACCTGTCCTGGAATTTCGACTCTGCCCCATGATCCACGGGTTTCGATAATCTTGACGGGCGTTCCCTGCTGCAGCGTCTGCAGGACCGGGGACTGACTGCTCGGACCAGAGCGCAGTTCGAGCTTGTCAACGCTGACTTCAGCGGCCCGAAAACGGGTCGTGACAATGACAGAATTCGGGGCGGCCTTTTCTTTTGTGGTTTCCTGCCCTTGGGGTTTCTTGGGGAGTTCTTGTGCTGACGGCTCCTGCTGCTCAGCGGGCTGTACTGTTACGGACTCGACCTCTGCAGATTCTGCCTGAGCGATCGCGGAGGCAGCTGAAGTACTGGACGGTGTTGAGGCCGGATTCTGGCTTTTCGCGTGTTGCTTATCGATGATGCCGAGGACACGCCGGGCATCGGCGTGGCCCTTTTCGGCCGCCTGCGTCAGCCAGTTTCTGGCTTGATCAATATCTTTTTGTGCTCCCTTGCCGAGATAGTATGCAAGGCCGAGATTGTACTGGGAAGTGATATCACCCGATTCTGCCGCTCGCTCCCACCAGTCCACCGCTTGCGCAAAATTTTGGCTGAGACCCCGGCCTTCCCAGTAGGCAACACCCAGATTAAACATCGCGGTGGGGTGGCCTGAGTTTGCGGCTTTTCGAAACCACGCAAGGGCCTCGTCGAGATTCTTGCTGACCCCATGTCCTTCGTAATAGAGCACGCCCATTGCAAATTGGGCGTCACGGTTTCCCTGATTGGCGAGCGGCTCCCAGACGGCCATGGCTGCCGCGTAATCGCCCTCGTTATAGGCACCGATCGCGCGCTGGACATCTGTGCTTTGAGCCCAGGACATTCCACTTGCCACGAACAACAGAGTGAAGCAACTTGCGCCGCGCAAATACCGTAAAAAGGTTTTGGGGAGGATGTCTTTCATTTCGGTTCGAAAGTTAAGCCTGGGCCAGCGCAATGAGCTCTTGCGATCCTTCCCAGATCATAACCAGTGCGACCTGAAGAATGACCACAAGGCCAATGTACGCAATCCAGGCGTATCGCTCAAGTAGTCGGGCAATCAGGGTGGCGCCAAAGGCCATCAGTGCCACGGACAGCGCCAAACCAAAAACCAGGATGACCGGTTCATGGCGGGCAATGCCAGCCACGGCCAGCACGTTGTCGAGCGACATCGACACATCCGCTATGATGATCTGCACAATCGCCTGCCGGAGTGATTTAGCCGGGGCGACGGATTCTCCGTCGACTGAGTCGGTTGATTCATTACGACTGCGCAGTTCCCGCCAGAGCTTCCAGCAGACCCACAAGAGCAGCAGACCCCCGGCAAGGACCAGGCCAACGATCTGCAGCAGCTGCACGGTTACCAGGGCAAAGAGAATCCGCAGGATGGCCGCCGCCACGATGCCCAGCATGATCACGCGGGGACGCATGGCGGCCGGTACGCTGGCTGCGGCGAGTCCGATTACGATGGCATTGTCGGCGGCGAGCATCAGGTCTACGAGGATGACCTGAAGCAACGGCCAGAATTGGTCTGGGCTCATGTGGGCGTTTGAAGCAGTTCGGCGAGAGGCGGCCGTGATCAGAAAATTATTCCAACACGCTATTATACGAGCCTGATATTACGGTTCGGGTACTGGTTGAAAGCGTCGGGTTGTTTCGACACGGTCCTGGGATTCTTGCAACCCAAAATAACTTCGCCTGCTGGTAAGACTGGAGTACTGAAATAATGACCAAATCCACAAAGACGGCCGCTGCTTTTGATTGGGCGGATCCGCTGGCGCTGGACGACATGCTGACGGATGAGGAACGGTTGGTGCGCGATTCGATCCGGCGCTTCTGCCAGGAGGACCTGCAGCCCCGGGTGCTTGAGGCGTTCCGCGAGGAAAAGGTTGATCGCTCTCTTTTTCCCCGTATGGGTGAACTGGGGTTGCTCGGCTCCACCATTGACGGCTACGGCTGTGCTGGACTGAACTACGTTTGCTATGGACTCGCTGCGCGGGAGGTAGAGCGGGTGGATTCAGGTTATAGATCCATGATGAGCGTTCAATCCAGTCTCGTCATGTATCCGATTTTTGCTTATGGTTCTGAAGAGCAGCGTGAGAAGTATCTGCCCCGGCTTGCTACGGGCGAGTCAGTAGGGTGTTTTGGACTGACCGAACCCGACCACGGTTCAGACCCCGGAGGCATGAAGACCCGCGCCCGGACAGTCGATGGAGGCTATCGGCTCAGCGGAGCCAAGATGTGGATCACCAATTCACCGATTGCCGATGTCTTTATCGTTTGGGCCAAGGATGATGACGGTGTGATCCGCGGATTTATTCTGGAGCGGGAGATGGCCGGTCTCAGCACGCCGGCCATTGAAGGAAAGTTCTCGCTGAGAGCCTCTGTGACCGGTGAGATCGTGATGGACGATGTTTTCGTGCCGGCTGAGAATATTCTGCCTCAAGTCAGCGGCTTGAAAGGCCCCTTCGGCTGTTTAAACCGGGCGCGTTATGGAATCTCGTGGGGCGCGATGGGTGCGGCTGATTTTTGCTGGCATGCTGCGCGCAACTACACCTTGGAGCGGCAGCAGTTCGGCAGACCCCTTGCCGCAAACCAGCTGATTCAGAAAAAGCTTGCCGATATGCAGACGGAAATCACGCTCGGTACACACGCTTGTCTTCGACTCGGACGCCTTTTTGATGAAGGACGCGCTGCCCCGGAGGCGATCTCTTTGCTCAAGCGCAATAACTGCGGCAAGGCGCTTGAGATTGCGAGAACGGCGCGGGACATGCATGGCGGTAACGGGGTCTCGGATGAGTACCACGTGATTCGCCACATGATGAATCTGGAAGCCGTCAATACTTACGAAGGGACGCACGACGTTCACGCGCTGATTCTGGGGCGCGCCCAAACCGGTCTCCAGGCATTTACCGGCTGATCGATGGGCGCGTTGTCACACATACGCGTTTTGGATCTCAGCCGGGTGTTGGCCGGGCCGTGGTGCACACAGATCCTGGCCGATCTTGGTGCTGATGTCATCAAGATCGAGCGGCCGGGCAGCGGCGACGACACCCGGCAATGGGGGCCTCCTTTTATCTCTGTTGATGGAGGGGGAAACGAGGAGTCCCTATATTTTCTTGCGACGAATCGCGGTAAGTGCTCAATGACCTTGAATCTTTCAGATTCTCGGGGCCAAAAGGTCGTGCACGAACTCACGGCGCAATGCGATGTCCTCGTCGAGAATTTCAAGGTCGGCACCCTGGCGCGCTACGGGCTCGACTACAAGACGCTCAAGGAGATCAATCCTAGCCTCGTGTATTGTTCCATCACCGGGTTTGGCCAGAATGGGCCGTACGCTGACAGGGCCGGCTATGACTTTATGATCCAGGCGATGGGTGGCCTGATGAGCGTGACCGGAGAGGCCGAGGATGTTGCCGGAGCCGACCCTCAGAAAGTGGGTGTCGCGATCGCCGATATCGTGACCGGCCTTTACTCCGCCAATGCCATCCAGGCCGCACTGATTCATCGTGAACGTACGGGTCGGGGACAATATATTGATATGGCGCTTCTGGACTGCCAGGTGGCGATTCTTGCGAATCAGGCCATGACTTATCTCGCGGCGGGACAAACGCCTATTCGGATGGGAAACGCCCATCCCAACATCGTGCCTTACCAGGTTTTTGAGACCCAGGATGGGCACATCATTCTGGCGATCGGTAACGACGGTCAGTTCCGGCGTTTCTGTGAACTCTCGGACCAATCCCACTTGGCCCAGGATCCCCGCTTTGTTGCCAACCGGGATAGGGTGAAGCACAGAGCGCAGCTTATTGAAGTGCTTGTGCCGTTAATGAGGGGCAAAAATACGGGCGACTGGCTGAATCTACTGGAGCCGGGGGGTATCCCCTGTGGGCGCATTAACAGTATCGATGAAACCTTGAACGACCCTCAGGTCTTGCATAGGCAGATGAGGACGCATGCGCCGCATTCTTCCCTCGGAGAGATCGATCTTTTGGGCAGTCCGCTGAAACTCTCTGACACTCCGGGCGAGGTCCGTCGGGCTCCCCCGGTTCTGGGCGAAGACACCGATCAGGTACTGCGGGATGTTCTGGGCTATGAGGATAGCGCCATCAGTGCCTTGCACGCTGACGGAGTCGTCTGAGTAATCCTGATTTCATCAGCCCCGCGAGTCGATGAGGCGGAACTGGACCGGAATATCGATCACCATGGCCGTGGGCACGCCGTCCCGGACCGCGGGAGTGAATTGCCACTGCTTGACCGAATCAATAGCGGCCTGATCAAGCATGGCGAAACCGCTGGGCTTGTTTATGGATATTCGGGAGACCTGTCCCAAGGGAGAGACACTGACGGAGAGTTCGACTTCTCCCTCGATGCCGCGACGGATCGCCATCCTTGGGTAAACCGGCTTGGGATTGCCTGCTGCGGGAACAGGGCGAAGGTCGCTCAAGGCATT
>DDZY01000041.1 GCA_002346525.1 Proteobacteria bacterium UBA2996 | reverse complement strand
TGCCCAGAATGAAGTCTTCGGGCCTGTTGTCTCCACAGAGGCCTGGGATACAGAAGCAGAGGTCATCAATGCGGCTAACGCAACCGTCTATGGCCTTGCGGCAGGCGTCTGGTCACGGGATGTCGCACGGGCGATGCGGATTGCAGATCAAATTGAGGCAGGCACCGTTTATATCAACAATTACTTCAATGCCGCTACCCAAAGTCCAGTCGGCGGGTTCAAGCAGTCCGGCTACGGTCGTGAGAATGGCTGGGAGGGCATGCGCTGCTACCTGCAGACCCGCTCGGTGTGGCTGTCGACGAACCCGCATCAACCTGACCCGTTTGCGGACTGAAGCCGCCAACCATCGATGAGTGTCCGCTCTAAACTGACGCTCAAGGATTCGCGGGTTGATCTTTACGCGACTGAGGTAAGGACCACGCTGGAGGCAATTTTCACGCGTCTGGGCTGTGCCTCAGGGACAGCGTATCAAGTCGCGGAACATCTGGTCGACACCAGCCTTTGCGGTATGGAGAGCCACGGTGTGATGCGCACGCTCCAGTACGCGGAGCAATTCAAGACAGGCTATATCGATCCAAAGGCCGTACCCCAAGTGGTGACCACTGAGCGCAATACGCAGGAAGTAGATGGCGGCGGCGGTATCGGGATTCCCGCGATGCACCTGGCGTATCACCATGCGATGCAGATCGCTCAGGCATCCGGAATGTCGGCGCTCGCCATCCGTAACGTCGGCCACACGGGGCGCCACGGCGCGTTTGCAGATACCGCCGCAGATAAAGGTTTTCTGACGATCTGTATGGGAGGGGGCAACAGAAAAATATGGCGTCAGGTTGCACCCTACGGTGGCGCAAAGGGGATGCTGCCAACCAACCCTTGGTGTATTGGTATTCCCGGGGGAGGCCGGGGTCCAGTTATCCTGGACTTTGCCACTTCAAAGATCGCTGGCGGCTGGATTTATGCTGCAAAAAGTGCAGGGGCGCTGTTGCCCGAGGGCTGTGTGATCGATGCCGAGGGGAATCCTACCCGTGATCCGGACGATTATTTCAACGGCGGGGCAATCCTGCCGGCCGGTGGCCACAAAGGCTACGCTCTGGCTTTGGTCGCGGAACTCATCGGCGAGGCCATGCTGGGGCCTTCTACGACTGAAGGAAATTGGCTCCTGATTACACTCGACGCACACCGGATGCGTGAGTCGTCGGCTTTGTCTCATGCCGCAGAAGAAGTGCTTGAAGAATTGCGTTGCTGTCCACCTGCTCCCGGTTATGAAAGCGTCGAGATCCCTGGGGAACGTGAGCGGGAATATCGGGAAAAATCCGTCGGCATCATCTCCATCCCACGAGAGACCTGGGATCAGATCACGGATCTGCACGATAGCCTGATGTGATGATTTCAATAACGTATTCAGTTGATCAAAAGGTAATCACCGAACTGTGCGCGATAATCAAATTCTTCTACGCCGGTCATGTCATCTTGACTGGCGCAACGCCTTAACGGGCATTAATGATGTTTCATTTGCAAGGAGAAGAAAAAATGAAGTCAATTATCTTAGGAACCTACAATGAAAAAGGTCTCGATGGCCTCGCTAACAGTAGTTTTGCTAAGCGCGAAGCTGCCGCTAAGGCTGCCTGCGAGGCAGCAGGCGCTAAGCTGACGGATATGTTTTTCACCATCGGCGCGAGCGATGTGGTCGGGATTATGGAAGTGGATAGCGTGGAACAGGCCATTGGCCTGAAAGAGGCTTTCATGGCATCAGGCGTTTGGCAGCATATCCAGTTGCTGCATGAGTTTGATGTAGACGCGGCGATTGCTGCTGCAAACAAAGTGCGTGCAATTTATCAGCCGGCGGGACAGGAATCCTGAAGTTATCGAGAAAATAGGATAGCTGTCTGATCACCCAGAAAACGTTGGTGGTTGGAAAAATCAGGTGTAAGATGACCGTGAGGCAGAAAAACCAACAAGGAGTTTGTTATGACAGGAATTCATAAAATTGATTTTTCGTCCCCTGATGAGGTACGGGCCCCTGAGAAGACCTCAATGGAAATCGTAAACGCCGGTTCGGTGAAAGTCGCTCGACTCACTGTACAACCGGGATGGGTGTGGTCGGAGTGCATCGCTCCGGTAGTGGGTACTGACAGTTGCCAGGCGCACCATCTGGGAGTTGTGCAGTCCGGGCAACTTTTGGTTGAGCATGAGGACGGCAGCACGGAAACGCTTTCTCCGGGCGATGTCTATGAGTGCAAGCCGGGCCACCAGGCGCAGGTAGTGGGAGATGAGCCCTGCGTGATGATCGAGTTTGACAGCCAGACGGCTGCGACTTACGCCCAAGATTAGATCTGTATCCCAGGAGGCATTAGGCCGCAGACAAACCCCGCTTCGGCGGGGTTTTCTTTTTGGAGGAGTTTTGCGCAGTCTCCCAGGACGATAAGAAATTCCGGTTAGACTACTGGCCCGGTCGAGTCGTATCGGGTTCTGTGAGCCGGTATCGGGAACGCGCCGCTTATTTGATTACGCAGAATGTCGGAGTAAACGAGGTCATGATCTCGACGTACGATGAGATGAAACAGCAGATCAAGGATATGCTCAGGCAATATGAATTTGCCGCTCCGCCCGAGGTCTCGTATCTAACAGCCTCGGAAAATCAAATCTATATTGTCAACGATCATGATTCCGGTAATCGATATGTGGTGCGAATCAATTCCGGACGTCTTGCCTATCATAATGCGGAACAGATTCATTCCGAGATGATGTGGCTGGACGCGCTGAGTAGGGACACAGATATCATCGTACCCAGGGTTTTGGCTGCTAAAGATGGTTCCTGGGTTCAGGAATTGAGCGTGCCGGGGAAAGATAAACCCGGTTATGCTGTCGCTTACAGTTTCCTCGAAGGTGTAGAGCCCCCCGAGAACGAACTACTGAGCGGGTTTGAGCGGCTAGGGACGATTTCGGCACACATGCATGCTCATGCGACGCGTTGGGTGCCACCCGAAGACTTTACGCGCCCCACGTGGACGCCAGAAGCGATTCTCAATAACCAACTCGCTTGGGGCGATTGGCGGGAAGGCGTCAATATTGATGCTGAGGTGTTACACCTACTACAGCGAGCCGAGACGGTCATTCATCGTCGATTGGAGGATGCTGACGTAGGTCCCGGGAACTATGGTCTGATTCATGCAGATCTGCGCCTGGCGAACCTGTTGATTCACGGCACCACGACCGCAATTATTGATTTCGATGACTGCGGACTTGGTTGGTTCCTGTTTGATCTGGCAGGGGCGCTAAGTTTTCTGGAAGAGCGCGAAGATGTGCCGGACTTGATCAACAGTTGGGTTCGAGGCTACAGGAAGGTTGCGGAGATTCCGGCAGACGCCGAAGTCATGATTCCCACTCTCATTATGCTGCGTCGAATTCAACTGATCGGCTGGCTTGGATATCAGCAGAACCATTTGGATTTTGCCCGCCAGATCGGTCAGACCTTTACAACGGACTCATGTCGCTTGGCTGGGGAATTTCTGGACCGTTTTGGTTAACGACATTACTCGATAGGTTTTGGAGAACAACATGACAGAGCGCCTGCCCGCGTCAGCAGAAGTCGTCATCATTGGGGGAGGGGTGATTGGCTGTTCAACGGCATATCACCTTGCCAAGAACACCAGCAAGGAAGTCGTCCTCCTGGAAAAAGGCACAATAACCTCCGGGACCACCTGGCACGCGGCCGGGGCGGTGGGTCAGTTGAGAAACAGCGCCAATATTACCCGGCTGCTCGGTCATTCGGTCGCGCTCTACGAGTTGCTGGAGAAAGAAACTGGCCAAAGCACGGGCTGGGTCAGAAACGGCTCCATTCGTCTGGCGTGCAATAACGATCGCAAGCGGGAGTTTGAACGAGCCGCGACGATCGCACATTCGTTCGGCCTCGAGTTTGACATTATTTCGCCGCGAGAAGCCCAAGAGATGATTCCGCAGATGGAGGTGCAGGATGTACTCTGTGCCGCCTACGTCAGCAGTGATGGGGTCGCTTCACCTTCGGACCTGACCACTGCGCTGGCAAAAGGTGCCCGGATGCATGGAGCACAATTGCATGAAGGTGTGACGGCGACGGCCTTCGACTTCGTCGGGGACCGTATTCGTTCCGTGCGCACAGAAACAGACGAAGTGATCGAGTGCGACGTGGTAGTCAACTGTGCCGGCATCTGGTCACGCCAGCTTGGCCGGATGGCGGGTGTCAATATTCCAGTGCAGCCGTCCTACCACCAGTACTTTATTTCCGAAATGGTAGACGGTCTTGCCAGAAATGTCCCGACGGTCCGTGATCCGGATAACCTGACGTACTTCAAAGAGGAAGTTGGAGGACTTGCGGTAGGCGGATACGAGTTAAACCCTGTGGCCTGGAATGAGGCCGCTGTTCCAGAGTCCTTTTCCTTTCAATTGTTTCCTGAGGTGTACGAAAGGTTCGAACCGTTCATGAGGGGTATATTGGCGAGGTTCCCTGCATTGGAGTCTGTCGGAATCAAACAATGGTTTAACGGCCTGGAGTCCTTCACGGAGGATGGCATGTTTGTTCTTGGGAAGGCGCCAGAGCGGGACAACTTCTTTGTTGGGACGGGCTTCAATGCATTCGGCATCGCTTCTGCTGGTGGAGCGGGCAAGGCGCTTTCCGAGTGGATCACAGAGGGCGCTCCAGAGTTCGATCTTTGGTCTGCCGACATCAGACGCTTTGGTAGATATACTCGAGACAATCAGCAGCTTCGGCTGCGCGCACTGGAGGGTCAGGCCCGGCACTACACCATGAGTTGGCCGGATCTTGAACATGAAGCCTGTAGGCCGTTACGTCGCAGTCCCCTCTATGAACGGCTTCGTGATAAGGGGGCATGCTTTGGCGCCAAGTTTGGCTGGGAGAGGGCAAACTGGTTTGCACCGGACGATGTTGACCCGAAAGATGTCCCTTCTTTCGGCGAGCCCAACTGGATGCCACACTCTGCAGAGGAGCATAGAGCCTGCAGAGAACAGGCGATTCTGATCGATCAGAGCTCGTTCGCCAAATACGTTCTGGTTGGTAAAGATGCGCAGCAGGTTTTGACGCGGGCCTGTCCCTGTCGACCTGATTTCAAGCCCTTTTCTACGAAGTACACACAGATTCTGAATGAAGACGGGGGGATAGCATGTGACCTGACTTTAACCCGGATCTCTGACAATGAGTTCTATATCGTGACCGGGAC
>DDZY01000183.1:6532-8449 GCA_002346525.1 Proteobacteria bacterium UBA2996 | reverse complement strand
TTCGTAGGACTTCCAGACGTCTTCGAACATGCCGCTGGCTACCCACTCATGGCGATGCGGAAGCCGACCGTCTCCCGGGTGTAGGTGTCGGCGGCACCGCCGCGATGGGTGCTGCGCAGGGTGGCCCGGGTGTCGACGTGACAGCCGCCGCGGAGGACCCGCTCCTGGCCGCCCTCGGGACCGCGAGGGTTGGAGGCGGGGCTGTTTTCGTAGTATTCCTCGTCGTAGAAGTCGTAGCACCACTCATTGACGTTTCCGGCCATGTCCCACACGCCGTAGGCACTGCGACCATCGGGGAACTCGTCCACCTGGGTTGTGGTGCCGACCAGGCTGTTTGAGTTGCAGCGGTCGCCTTCCACGAAACGGTCACCCCAGGGATAGGGGCGTTCGTCGGTCCCCCGCGCCGCTTTCTCCCATTCCGCCTCCGTGGGCAGTCGAGCGCCGCACCATTCGGCATAGGCTCGGGCATCCTGCCAGGACACGTTAACCACCGGGTGGTTGCCGAGCCCCGACGGGAAGGTGCCTCGCTGCCAGTGTATGGGCGCCCGGTGGCCGGTCACCCGAACGAACTCAAGGTAGTCGTGGTTGGTGACGGGAAAGGGATTGATGTGGAAGATGTCGATGTTTACGGTGTGGGCCGGCCGCTGGCTAGGCGGACTATCCTGGTAGCGGCCACCCATCGTGAAAGGGCCACCCCCGACGCAGATCATCCGCTTCTTGTTGGCCTCGGGAAGCAGGCCCTTGCGCGTCTGCTCCAGCTCATCCCAGGCCCGCTCCAGCGCTTCCTGTCGGCGCCCCATCTCGTCCGCGTCGTTGCGCACCTTATCCAGCCGCTGCTTCATCTCACGGTAGCGGTGCTCCTGGGCGCCGATCTGCTCCAAGAACTTCTGCTGCGGCTTGTTGAACTCCAACAGCAGGATGACAAAATAGAAGCTGGCAACGCAGGTGAGAATCCACCAGACCCAGCTTTCCATCATGGCGACATGCCTTTCCGAGGTTGTTTCTCAGGTGCTGCGGAGCCGCGCGAACGGCCTTTGCAATCTACGCCCCGATATACCCAATATATAAGGAAATCGTTATCCGAGTGCAAGATAGCGCCTCCGTCCAGGCCTGATCGGGCAGTGCCGGCGGACTGTTGACGGTCTGGCCCACCCCCTTATCTTGATCGGTTTCTGCGCTCGCGGTCAGTTGGCGGGCGCTCAAGACACCAACAGGATAACCGAATGCCCCGATTCGCCCCCGATGCGCTCGCCGAGATTGGTCGAGAGATCTTCCAGGCCCTGGGCTGCAGCGAAGCCGACGCCGCCACGGTGACCGACCATCTGGTGGAATCCAGTTTGTTCGGCCACGATTCCCACGGTACGCTCCGCTTCTATGAATATGTCGAGCATATTCGCAAGGGCGTGTGGAATCCGATCGGCACGCCGGCGATCGTCGCGGAAAAACCTTGCACCGCTGTGGTCGACGGCGGTGGCGCCATGGGCCAGGTGGGTGGCGACTTCGCCATCCGCCTGGCGATGAAGAAGGCGCGCGAGCAGGGAGTCGCCACCGTCTCACTCCGCAACTGCTGTCACGTCGGTCGGTGTGGTGCCTATCCGCTGGCGGCCGCTCGCGACGGCCTGATCGGGCTCGCCTTCGTCAACGCCGGTTCGCTGGGCCGGCAGATTGCCCCGCACGGCGGTCTAGACGGCAGGTTGAGCACCAATCCCATCGCCTTCGCCGCCCCCCGGCGCGGCCACGATCCGATCATGGTGGACATGGCCACCTCGACCACGGCCGAGGGCAAGGTCCGCGTTTACCAGAATCGCGGACAGGCGATACCGAAGGGCTGGCTCACCGACCGCAGCGGCAAAGTCTCGACCGACCCCGCCGACTACCTGAACCTGGCCGGCGGGGCCATCCTGCCACTAGGTGGTG
>DDZY01000183.1:0-6222 GCA_002346525.1 Proteobacteria bacterium UBA2996 | reverse complement strand
GGTGTGGCGGCCCACAAGGGCTACTGCCTGAGCATGATCGTGGAGATCCTCGGGGGCGCTCTCAGCGGTCAAGGCTGTGCCGCCGGCGATATCGTCATGAAGAGCAACGGCGTGCTGCTCACCGTCTACGACATCGAGCACTTCGTCGACATCGACGATTATTACGAAAACCTGGAGGGGCTCATCGCCCACGTCATGGGCAGCCGGGTCGATCCCAAGGTCGGCGAGATCCAGCTGCCGGGCGAACCGGAGTTCCGCTCCGAGGCAAAGTGTCGGCTCGAGGGAATCGAGATTGACGAGACGACCTGGAGGCGGATCTGCGAAGAGGGGAAGGCGCTAGAGTTGGACACGGAGAAGTGGAATCGCGCCAGCCTGAACTGAAGCCGGCTCAGACTTCGGACACTTCCGTCTGGTCGCCTTTGTTCTCGACGTTCTCTTCCAGACTCAGTTCGTCGAAGTCGCTGCGGCGCACCGGGGCCCCCTCTTCCTCGAACTCTTCGAGCTGGTCCAGCAGTTCCGCGGCGACATCACATCCCCTGCGCATAGAGTTGTTGCGGCGATCGGCGCGCAGCAGCGCCTCGAAGGCCTGCGCCACGTTCTGCTCGATGTCCTTGCGAATGTCCGCTTGCTGCTTCTCGTCCATGAGCAGGGCCCGCAACTCCCTCTTGAGCTTCTCGATCCGGTACTCGGTCCGGTCCCGGACAACCAGACAGGCGATGATCATGATGGCGCCAATGCCGATAAGGACGTGCAGGGGCATGGTTCGCCTCAGTCACCCTGCTGAGAGTTATTCCCCTGGCCGGGACGCCCCACGCGGCCCTCGATCCGGCTCAGAGTTTCGCTCACGAAATTGGTGTCCCGGTCGACCCTTTCGCTGAGCCACTCCAGCTCCTGCTGATTGCCGGCCAGTCTTTCGATTAGATTGCGCATGTCGCGCAGGTTGCGCCTGTCGCCCAGCGCGACCTTGGAGGCGGGCTGTACTTCCATCTCCGCGTCCTGATCGGCGGCTAGCTCCTCTGCGTGCATCAGCTCCTCCTCCTCGGGTACCGTCTGCCGCCACCTGTCGAGCAACTTGCCGTAGATGCAAATTCGGCTCTGGTACACCTTGGCTTCTCCGTCCAACTCTTCGAGACGGCCTGCAACCGCGTTGTGCAGCTTGTCGATAGTCTCGCCCATGCTGTCCTTGTGCAGACGGATGCGCCGACGGATCGGTTCCTGCTTCATGCGCAGGTTGTTACCCCGCTTCTGGTAGGTAATGACCAATTGGATCACCACCACCACCAGACAGACATAGACGAAAACGAAAATCCAGATCATCCCACGACAACAGCAGTTGCAACTCAACCCGTAAACACTATTGGGTCATCTTTCGCAAGTCAAGCAAGACGATCTTTGGGTGTTTCTTGATCGGTCAGCACCCCCTTGCGCGGGTCCCTGCGGCTTGGCTGTTGCCTACGCGTAGCGCTCTATCCATAGACGCTACGTATCGTGTGGGAAATTCCCCAGAGCCTATTACACCACGTCCCGTGCGGGTCGCAGCAGTTCGGTGATTTCGTCCGGGTTACGACTGGGGGACGAGCGATTAACCCCCACCATGACTGGCTCTGCTATCCGCAAATTGATCGAGCAACGCCGATGTAATAATTACGCAGCTTGGATCATAGGCATCGTAGACAAAGGCCTACTCCGGACCACGTCAGAGCGGCTGTGAGCAAGAATGTTTTTAAACTACATTTAGACGCGCCCAAACAGGAGCGATTTTCTGTTAGATATCCATGCCGCACAGGCCGAGGATTCCTTCCAGCGGGTGATTGCAATTGACGCGATGGGGTAAATGGAGAGAATTTCCAATTAACCAGTTGAAGTTTGCGTAAGTTATTAGAGTTATGATAACTCGGATGAATATGGATCCAGCTCTAAGGCTGAAAGCAGAAGCATCAGTTCAGTGATGTTTATGACTCGAAACAAGAGGAGATCGTCATGAGGTTAATGTCGTTTTGTGCATCAATCGTGCTGTTGTTGGCTTTCGATTCTTCGGCGGGTGACCGGGAAAACATTGTGGCGGCTATCGAGCAGACATGGAGAGACATTGCGCTCAAGAAACCCAACGTCGGCGAGAGCCATCCAGAAGGACAATGGGTAGCCACATCGCAGGGTGGTTTGTGGGAATTTCTCTCGCCTGAGGAATTCCGGGCGATGATCACAAGTGCTCCCAATGTCCTGGACTTCAAGCCGTACCACATTAATGTCAGAATTGTTGGCGAAAATCAAGACGTCGCCTATGCGGCTTATTACCTGTTGGGTAATATTCTCAATGCGGATCGCAGCACGGTGTTAGTCAAAAATTATCGTACCAGAGCCTCAGAAGTTTCTGTGAAGGTCGATGGGAAATGGGTTCAAGTCGGTAGTCACTACAGCCCGTTATACGGGGGTGCCGGCGTAGTATTCGATTAGGCATAGCTACCGAAAGAAAACCTCTGAACGTTAACTATGAAATGTTGTCGCCGGTGTTTCTGGGGGGATTGAATTTCAGGAATTGTGTGGCCTGCAGATCCTATGTATCTACAGTAATAGTAATCGCCTGATACTCGTCCCCGGTTGATATGCGTGTTTAGGTTGCTTTCTTGATCTCCGGCTCCTTCTTCTTCGGCTTTGTGGCGAGCCCCTTCTTGAACGCGGCACTCGGCGTCGTTCCGGCCTTGGGCTGAAGGCAGGGTCCAGGCCACCGCAGGAAGGCGGCTTTTCGGGTGCGCTGCCCTAAAGACCCGGCAACGGATCAGGGCAAAGTCGGAGACCAGGTCAATGGCTTCGCGATCCGCGACAACGAGGGGTTAAATCAGGTGGCTGGCACAAAATCGTGCATTAATACTCTGATTCAATTTAGCCCGTTAGCCCGGCCACCTATCCCGCATTCCTACTACCTACTCCACCCGAAATACAGCTCCTACCCGGAATCCAAGGGTAGTCTAACTCCGGGGTCTTCATCTTTTGGCCTTTCACTCCTTCCTGACGGCAAACTGACGGAGGAACCTTGCCTACGGCAATTGATTCTCAACGACGAAAACATTTCCAAGAAGAAGGCTATCTGATCATTCGCCGACTGATCTCGGGAAGCGATCTACTCGACCTTGATCTGATGATCGATCGACTGCTCGACGGTGAACTCAAACCAGTGACGGCGTACGAAGGCTGGTTACCCGATCACTTCTACACGTTCTGGGAACCGGAGATGAAAGACCGCACGGAACTACCCCGACGCGATCGTATTCGGCTGATGTCGAACATGTACCATCACCACCCCTATTTCAAGGCGATCGGCGGCCACGCGGCGATCTACGACGTGATTTCATCGCTTTACCAAGCCGGGGTCCAGATGTTGAGCGATAGCATGTTCATGAAGCCGGCTCACCATGGCATCGAAGCCGCATTGCACCAGGATACGGCTTTTTGGCCCAAGCTCGAACCGAACGCCATGAACTTCTGGCTCGCCATAGATTCTGCGACCGTCGAGAACGGCTGCCTTCATGTCATTCCTGCAAGCCACACGATAGACTTGCCTCACCATGACCATCCGATCCAGGGACATATTCTCCATGACCACGATGTAGACATCGCTAACCAGATCCCCATCGAGCTTGAGCCCGGCGACGCCATCTTCTTTAACAGCGGACTGGCGCACCGAAGCTATCCCAATCCGAGCGATCGCAGCCGCCGCGCCTATGCAGCCGTTTATGGCGCGGAAAATCTGCGGCACGTCGAGCCATGGAAATCGTCGACCATTGCCGAGAAAACCCCGGACTACCGATTCGAGCTGATCGAACCACCCACCAGTGCATCGTAGCAAAGGTCAAAACGATCGTAATACTGTGGAACACTCGACCTCGCACAGTTCGTCGAACTGCGTTCGCCTCCGTCGGCGTGTGGCACTTCATCCACTTCCTCACGGACGTCACCTGGCAACGCCTCTACTGGCTGCAGGCCGCCCAGACAGGTTCTCGGCATGACACAGCCGATCCTCCTGTTATTCCCGGTAGCCCGTAGAGTCGACGACCGGGCGCTGCATCGCCAGAAATGTGCCTTCGCCGGCCTCATCGCGCTCCTGCTCGGTGGATCGGCGGCAGGCGAGATGGCCAGGTTCCTTGGATAAAGTCAAGCTTGGATTTGGCTATCAGGAAATTTATCTGTTCCTACAATTGGGCTTGGTTATTATTTTAGCTTATTGAAGCGTGTGGTGATATTTGTTGGGAAAGGGGTTATTTAAAATTCTCCTATATGGCCTGGGCCATTTGGTTAATCCGAATTCAGCCGCTATAGCAGGTAATTAATTATGGAACTTACGAAAGATAATTATCAAAAATATAAAGATTTAAGTGTTTTTTCTACAGATCAGTTAGTTGATTTTTTTGCTACCATACCGAAAATCCAAGTTTTGAGATTCCTGAGAAAATTCGACCCGGCCATTCTTTCAAAGCTAATGGAAGAATGCCCCAGCGAACTGTCTTCTCAATGGAAAATGGGCTTGGATTACCAGGAGAATACAGTCGGCGAATTGATGCAACCTGCCGCCCTGGTTTTGAATGAGAACCAGACGATTGCTGATGCGATCAAGGAAATAAAAAAAATCCCCCAGGAGATCCTCTTTACCTACGGGATGGTTGTCGATGACAATCAAAGATTGACTGGAGTTTTAGTTTTTAAAGATGTTTTTTATTATGAACCAAGCGCTCTTATGAAAGATATCTGTTTTAAAAATGCCATTTGTCTGAAGGCAACAGATGATATTTTCGCAACCTTCAATTCCATAGCGGGTAAACAAATACCTGAATTTCCAGTGATTGACGATGAAGGGAAATTATTGGGAACATTGAGAGGCAATCATGTGAATGATGCCCATGCTATGCAATTGCGGGCCCAAAGCGGTTTGATGGTGGGCGTGTCCAACGAGGAAGGCCTCGAATCATCGATACTTAGTTGTGTCAAAATGCGGGGGCCCTGGCTTCTCGTTAATCTCATCACTGCATTTGTCGCCGGAGCTGTCGTCGGAGTATTCCAAGATACAATAGATAAGATCGTTCTGCTCGCTTTGTTTCTTCCAATTCTGGCCGGACAGTCGGGCAATACGGGGGCGCAGGCTCTTGCGGTCCTAATTCGGGAGTTGGCCCTCGGGGATATCGGTCCTAAAATGGCCAAGCAACTTTCAAAAGAAGTGGTGCTCGGCCTAATTCACGGCTTGGTGACCGGAGTAATATGTGCCGCGGTGATGTACTTCCTTGCCGTTCAGCAAAGTAACCCCCATGCATTCGCATTGTCTCTTATCATACTCGTGGCTTTGACAGTAAGTTGTGTTGTAAGCGGTTTAATGGGTGCCTTCGTTCCAGTTGTGCTGAAAAAGTTTGGTGCCGATCCAGCTGCAGCCTCAAGTATTTTTCTCACTACAGGAACCGACGTCGTGAGTATGGGGGTTATGCTTGGTCTTGCAGCAAAGTTCATCGTGGCGCCCCATTGAGGGATGATCTCGACCGGAGAAAAGTGACCTGCCCCCCGGCAGTGCGGGCACCTTCGCCGCATTCTCATCGTGTGTGTTCATATCGGCTAGCTGAGCTACCTCCACTGTTTACGGATTACCAGGCTACTCCTTAGAACCCACAGCTTACGCTCAACTGAGCTGACTTCGGCCTCCCATCCTCTTTCATCCGTCCCGCTGTAGTTATGAACAAACTTTATTACGTTCTTTCTTTGCATGCAATAATCTAGCGCGCTGGGTGTGTGTGCACCGCTGGAGACCCCTCGTTTTGATTTTCCCAGCGGATTCGGACCAAATTCGGGGAGCGCACCACCAGCCACCGATGCTTGGTTGTGACGGGGGCTTTTTGTATACTGCAGTCAATCTGCTTATGGGTCTCATTCCGTAGCGATCTCTTCCATCCCCAATTCAAGGAGCTTTGCTATGATCGCCCGTTATTGTTCGCTCTTAGCGTTTTGCATGGCAACATTGATAATGCCAAATGTCTCCTCTGGGCAGGAGACGGCAGACACCGAGGCCATTCGAGCGTTACTGACAGCAGACCAAACAGCTTGGCGGAATGGAGATGCGGACGGTGTCTTATCGTTGATGGACGCACACTATACCGTTTTTACCGTACCGAAAGTCGATGGCGAACTGGATTTCCATGGTGTTTCAGTTTGGGCTACCCGGGAAGATTACGAAAAAGGACTTGCCGA
>DDZY01000190.1 GCA_002346525.1 Proteobacteria bacterium UBA2996 | reverse complement strand
TATCGCCATCAGGGGATTGGGCGGACACTCATGGATCACGCCGAGACCTGGATGCGCGCGAGGAAGGTTCCCAAGATTCAGGCCATGATCCGGCACGACAACCTCGCGGTCCGCGGGTTTTACGGTCGGCTGAACTATCGTGACGGAGATGTACAGTTGGTGCAGAAGTGGCTTAACGAGGAGACGTCCTGAGCCGGCCGTACTGGCCCATGATTTCCAGCATGGCGTCGATATCGATCGCCGCGCAGCGCTGGCCCGGCGGTCGAAGGGTCGTCATGTCTTCAGCCGCGAGAAGGGCATTGACCACAGACTCCTCAATCGCCTCGACAGCGGCCTGGTAGACCGTGTCACACAGGTCATCCCCGATCCAGGAGAAATCTGAATTGATCCGGCCCATGCGGTCAATGGGCATGGGATTGGCAGTGCTCATCGCAAGAAAGATATCGCCAGAGCCGTTACCGCCACAGGTGCCGCCTCGCGCAATACCGATGGCCCCGCGTTTTGCAAGACGCTCAAGTTGGTGCGGCATCATGGGGACATCGGTGGCAATGACCGCAATGATCGAACCCATCTCGCGCTCATGAAAAAGCGTATCGTTTTGGAGATAGCGGCCCACCGGGACGCCCAGGATAGTGAGATCTTGCCGTCTGCCGTGGTTGGCCTGAACCAGAACCCCGAGATGGAATGCCTGGTCTCCCACTGAGATCCGGCGCGAAGCGCTGCCTGTGCCGCCCTTGAATTCGTAGCAGATCATGCCGGTTCCGCCGCCCACATTGCCTTCCAGAATCGGGCCATCAGTTGCCTGATCCAGCGCCTGCCGGGCATGGACCTCAGTAACGTGCAGGCCATTGATGTCGTTCAACGTACCGTCATACGTCTCAGCGACGACGGGCATGGCCCACAGGTGTTCAGTGCCCCAATGCTCGGGATACGTGTCGATGATCCATTCGACCGCGGTCTGGTGCACCCGCCCGACACTGTGCGTGTTGGTGATCATGACGGGCCCAAGCAGATATCCGCCGTCCTGAATCCAGTGGGTGCCGGTCATCTCACCGTTGCCATTCAGGCTGTGGGTTCCGGCCCAGACCGGCTGGGGAACCGGCTCACGGCCCCGCGGCAGGATTGCCGTGACTCCGGTTCGGACCGGACCACGTCCGGTGATGAGCGGACCCTCGCCTGCCATCAGCGTCGTATAGCCCACCCTCAGTCCGGGCACGTCGGTAATGGCATTATGCCGTCCGGGCGTACCAGCAAAGTCCAAACCCAGTTCACGCGCGCGTTTTGCTGTCATTGATGGATCTCTGTGGATTCAAGAGAAATGTTGAGTTGGCTGACCAGAAGTGAGTCATTTTGGATCATGTAGAGATGTGCGCAGGGTTCGCGGAGTTTTTCGGGCGGATCATCAAACATGTCCCAGCCGGTAGCGAGACTGAGCGCTGCGCGCAGCACGCCCTTATGACAGACGACAACAGCCGGCAGCGCCTCTTCAGAAAGAGCGGCAACCCACCGGGCCAGGCGTACTTTGACGTCGCGCGGACTTTCTCCGTCGGGGGGACGAAAATCAAGGCCACGATCTTCATTGCGGCGGAAGGCTTCTGGGTCAATGGCGCGCAGTGTGTCGAGGGTGTGGCCTTCCCAGTCTCCCCAATGCATTTCCCGCAGCCCATTGACGATCTGAGGGGTATCAAATCCAAGAAGCGCCGCGGTTTCCCGGGCCCGAACAAGCGGGCTGCAAAAACACGCCCATGACTGAAACGACGCGGGAAGGGTCCAGGAACAGACTTCCTTTCGACCTGCCTCACTCAAAGGAATATCAGCACGCCCCTGGATGCGGCCCGCCTCGTTCCATTCGGTGGGCCCATGCCGGATGAAAAGCAATTCAGTCATCCGGGTGTCAGCGACCGCAGAAAACCATCAAGGGTCCGCGAGGCGCCTTCCAGCGTGTGGTGGGACAGGAACTTTTGCCGGGCGTTTTGTCCCATGCGCTCGCGTAACCCGGGATCTTCAATAAGTCGCCTGATGGCTTGTGAAAACGCGGCGGTGTTTTCAGGGTCGGTCAATATACCGGTGCAATCATCGTCAACAATGGTTGCAGTCCCGTCCGTGTGTCCCGCGACTACGGGCAACGCATGACGCTGGGCCTCAAGCATCGCCATGCCGAATGCTTCATGGATTGCCGGCCATACAAAAATATCTGATGCGTCTAGATATGGTTGCACTTCCTTTGTTTTCAACTCGCCGGCAAAGCAAACGCGGTTCCCATTCAACGGCACGAAAGCCTTTTTCACCGAGTGAGCGGCCTCCCCGTCGCCGATGATGATAAGACGCCAGGCGAGATCTGGAATTGCATTAAGTGCCGCGGCCAACATGGCGAACGACCGCTCTTTGTCTCCTTTGCGCATCATCCCTACCGTCACCAGCCAGGGCAGTCCGGGGTCGATGTCGAGATCGCGCCCCAATTTCTCCTTCAGTTGACCGCGGTGGCCAGACGGCGAAGCGGTTTCGTGAGTGAACGGCAAAAGCGCAATCTGCTTTGCTTCTGGTTTGAGAAAG
>DDZY01000105.1 GCA_002346525.1 Proteobacteria bacterium UBA2996 | reverse complement strand
TCGAGATTTTCAAGAAGGGCGCTGCGCTCCTCCTGCATTTCCTGCTCAACGACGGCACGGCGTGAAACGACCACGTTGTTACGGCCCTGATCGAGCTTAATCACCTTGAATTCAAGTTCCCGATTCTCAAGATATGCGGAATCTGTTACAGGCCGAACATCCGCCAAGGATCCCGGCAGGAATGCCCGCACTTCGTCTAGAGAAACGGTAAAGCCCCCCTTCACCTTCCCGGTGAGAAAACCTGTGACCACGGACTCGCTTTCGAAAGCCACCTTAAGCGTCTCCCAGGATTTTGCCCGCCTGGCACGTTCTCGCGACAATCGGGTATTCCCGAAGCCGTCTTCAAGCGCCTCAATAGCTACCTCAACGAAATCACCAACCTGCACGGAGACTGCTCCGTCTGCATCACGGAATTGAGTAGCGGGAATTTCTGACTCGGACTTTAATCCGGCGTTAACGACAACGTAATCTCCGTTGACATCGACCACTTCAGCCGAGATAACGGCACCGGTCTGCATGACCGAGCCCTTCAGGCTTTCTTCAAGGAGTTGTTCAAAAGTTTCTGACATTTTCTGCGGGGACCGCCGGAACATCTGGCGGTGTGGTTAATTGTGAATTTCGGCTGATTCTCGATCAGCCACCTGTATTACTGCTTCGACTTAAACTTACTGCTTGCGCGTTCTCAGTGGTTCAGCATCCTTCGCACCGCATACTGTCTGACAGTCTAAACCTGTCCGAGATAATCCTGGCCGGACGCGAGCCGGTCTTCCACGAGCTTCCTGACCTCGGCAAAGACCTGGCCTATACCCTTCTCGGACGTATCCAGCACGATCGCGTCCCCAGCGGGAATGAGCGGCGACACTGTCCGACTCCTGTCTTGGGCATCGCGATCCGCGATCTCCCGTTCGAGGGCGCGCAATTTAACATCAAAACCCTTTGCCTTCAACTGGTTATAACGCCTATGTGCTCTAACAGATGCTGAGGCATCGAGGAAGACCTTTAGGAAGGCGTCCGGGAATACAACCGTTCCCATATCGCGGCCGTCGGCGACCAGGCCGGGTGCGGTTCGCATCTGCCGCTGCCTTGATAGCAGGCCGTCCCGAACCACGGGAATTTTCGCGTAAATCGAGGCTCGCTTTCCGCCGGATTCGCTACGGACATGGTCGGTGATATCGCGCCCATCCAACCAAATATTCAGTCCATCGGCCGTATGCACGAACTCCACCGCGATCGTTCTGGTGAGATTTTCTAGCTCAAGGGTATCGTCGGGCGTGATGTCATTCTCAACCGCAACGTACGCTATTGCCCGATAAAGTGCTCCGCTGTCTAAGGTATGCCAACCCAAATGACCGGCAACACGACCCGCAATCGTTCCCTTGCCGGTGCCGCTGGGCCCGTCTATCGCCAGGACCGGTGCGCTGTTTTCAACAGTCGGCATCAGGACTGCTCTTTGATCGACAGCCCGACCGAATTGGCAAGAGACGGGAAGTTGGGAAATGATGTTTTGATATTTTCTGTTTCGCCGATTTCAATGGGCCCCTCCGATATACAACCGGCCACCGCAAACGCCATCGCGATTCGATGGTCTCCAAAACTTTCAACAGAGCCGGTACCGAGCGATCCGCCTGTGATGTCCATGCCGTCTGGGTACTCAACGGTATCAATACCCAGCGCGCTAAGGCCCTGAACCATCGCTGTGATTCGATCAGACTCCTTAACCCTAAGCTCCGTTGCCCCACGAAGGCGAGTCCGGCCCGATGCAGCAGCCGCAGCGATCGCGATGATGGGAAACTCATCTATCGCATTGGCTACCGATTCGGCAGGGATATCAATCCCGCGCAATGGAGCAGAGCGGACCCGAAGATCACATACTGGCTCGTTAGACTCCAGACGTTTCGCAGACATATCAATCCTCGCCCCCATCATGCCTAAAATATCGAGAACGGCGGAACGGGTTGGGTTGATGCCAACACCCGGAAGCATTAGGTCGCTATGCGGACAGATTGTTGCTGCCACGATCAAAAATGCAGCCGATGAGATATCTCCAGGCACTGAAACACGCTGTCCTGACAGCGTGATGTCACCGGCAGTGCTGATGGGAGACCCGGCGTGCCACTGCGCGTTCGAAAAGCCGGCCAGCATCCGCTCCGTGTGATCCCGAGTCGGGGCAGGTTCGTGGATCGTCGTATTTCCAGCCGCATAGAGGCCTGCCAGCAGAAGCGCTGATTTAACCTGAGCGCTTGCAACCGGCAGCCGATACTCGAAACCCGCCAGGCCTTTACTTTGCCGGATATCGAGAGGCGGGTATCCGTCTGTTGATTTGATGACGGCGCCCATCTGGGATAAGGGATCAACGACACGACCCATCGGGCGACGTCTCAACGACGCATCCCCGGTGAGTCGACTGGCAAAGTGTTGACCGGCCAATAAACCGGTCAGCAGGCGAATGGAAGTACCGGAATTCCCTAGGTCAACTTCCCGAGCTGGCGCCTGTAGCCCGAACTTTCCCGCCCCAGAGATGCGCAATCGGCCCGCCTCGGGGCCTTCAATCGCCACCCCCATACTCCGAAACGCTGCGACCGTTGCCAGAACATCCTCGCCCTCCAACAGATTCGATACCTCAGTGACTCCGTCGGCCAGCGCGCCGAATATCACCGTGCGATGGCTGATCGATTTATCTGCAGGTACCATCGCGATACCCGAAATCGCACGGGTCGGAGACGAAATGATTCCAACCATCCCGGCCTCTACTCGTCGCCAGTCTTCGCCGACTTGAGTTGCGATCTCAGTTCTTTTGCTGACCGAAACCACGCCTCAAGTCCGGCAGCATCCTTGCTCCGGATCAGGTCTTCCAGGCGCATCAGGACGGATCGGTAATCCCGGATAAGATCTGCTGCAATCTGGGGGTTGTGCATGAAAATGTCACGCCACATAACGGGATCACTTGAGGCCACTCGCGTGATATCCAGAAAACCTCCTGCCGTCATTGAGGAATAATCTTTGTTGCTGTCGAGATCAGCCAATTGCGCCACCAAAGCATAAGCGACAGCGTGGGGTAGATGACTTGTCATTCCCAGAATTTGGTCGTGTGTCCCGGTATCCATAAACCGGACTTTTGCATCTACACGCTCCCACATCAGCCTGACGGTCTCGACCGCTTGCGGCGCTGTATCGTCCGTTGGGGTGAGAACGACCCAGTGATTGCGAAATAAATCAGCATCAGCGGCTTCCGCACCACTGCGTTCTCGTCCCGCGATCGGGTGCGCGGGCACGAACTGGGAAAAGTTCGAGCCGAGAACCGCTCGTGCAACTTCAACGACATCGCCTTTAACACTGCCCGCATCCGTCAAGATTGCACCCGGTTTCAGATGCCCCGCGATCCGGGGCAGAAGGTCAGCCAGGGAACCGACGGGCGTCGCAAGCAAGACAAGATCGGCTGCAATCACCGCCTCGCCCAGGTCGGTCGTGTATTGGTCGATCAAACCCCGGCTCAAGGCGGTTTCAAGATTTTCTTTACTGCGACCACAGCCGACGACCGTACCCACGGCGCCGCGCTGTTTAAGCGCCCCGGCCAGAGAACCGCCGATCAGTCCGACTCCAATCACC
>DDZY01000096.1:11964-13337 GCA_002346525.1 Proteobacteria bacterium UBA2996 | reverse complement strand
GCCCAGAAGTCGATTGTGTTCTCTGCAATCTCGGTGATGGTCTCGTAGTCCTCTTCGGTCTCGAGCTTCATGAACGGCACAATCACCGTGCCCATCAGGTCACCGATTTTGAGGGTCCGTTTACCCCCCATCAGGATCGTTACCCCGGTGTCTTCTCCCGGGGACAGGGCTTTGGGCACCACGTTGAGACAGTGCATACAGCGCACGCAGTTGCGGTTGTCGATCTCGAGGGAATCGTCATCCTTCAGACTCATGCACCGTGTCGGACAACGGGTGATGATGTTATCGATGGTATGCTGGCGGCCTTTCTCGACGACGTAGTCTTTCCAGGCCTGCTGGTCTACCTTCATGTCGTCACGCCAGGTACCGATCACCGCCATATCTGCGCGTTCGATCGAATTCATGCAGTCGTTCGGGCATCCAGAGACCTTGAATTTGAACTTGTAGGGAAGCGCCGGCCGATGCACATCGTCTGTGAAGTTGTTGACCAGGGTCCGGTGAATCTTGTGCTCATTGGCGCAGGACTGTTCACACCGTGCACCGCCGACGCATGACATCGCAGTCCGCACGCAAGGTCCCGCACCGCCGAGGTCAAACCCATAATCGTTGATCTCGTCGAAAAAGTGCTGCGTGTTCTCGGTCGTTGCGCCGATAAACATGATGTTGCCGGTTTGTCCGTGAAAGGTCACAAGACCGGAGCCCCACTTTTCCCAACTGTCTGCCAACTGGCGCAGCATATCGGTGCTGTAATGATTGCCCGCCGGCGGCTGCACCCGCAGGGTGTGGAATTCTTTAGATTCCGGGAACTGCTGCCCTACCTCGGAAAAGCGTGGAATGATCCCGCCGCCGTAACCGTAAACACTGACGGTGCCGCCCTTCCAATAACCCTTACGCGTTTCGTAGGAGTGCTCCAGTTGTCCGAGCAGGTCGTTGGCGACCCCGTTGATGCGCTCTGTCGGATGCTCGTCCCGAAGACGCTTGATGCCCGAAATAAAACTCGGCCAGGGTCCGTTCTCCAGCTCATCGAGCATGGGGGTGTCGTGTTGCTTGTTGTCAGCCATTTTCGTCGCGCTCCCTTCGGTGATCGCTTCCGTGCGCCAGTACCCGAACTGCTTTGCAACATCATCCGCGAAGGTTTCATCCCCTCAAAAAACAGTTGCGTCTGCAGAAACCCAGGGTGATCGTGCTCTTTGGCATAGCACACGCTTTGTGCCTGCAATAATTCTATTGACCTCTCCCGCAGACGCCATTCCCCGGGGGGTATGCGGTCAAAATCTCTGTTTTATCCCCTTGGGGATAGGCTGATTTTTGCAATGCACAAAATTCACTTGGGGGGAGTGGGGTCTTTTTTTCGAACAAGTTCGTTAAATCAG
>DDZY01000096.1:3778-11580 GCA_002346525.1 Proteobacteria bacterium UBA2996 | reverse complement strand
AAAATTCGACCGGAGATCAACCTTTTGGGGGAGTTTTCCGGCCAAGCCGGCGCTCTAGAATCAGGCTCCTCGGTTTAGTCCATTCCATCAGTTTATTCAAAATGTACACAAGCAGTACCGCTTCGGCACTTTTCGAAACCCGGTTAACTCCGGCACGGATCGGCATGACCAATCACTTCGGGCAAAGACTTAGCCAATATCAGCGAGCCATCGAGAACCTCGTTGTCGACATTGACGATCCGTACCGAATCTCAACTATGGAGAGCACAGCGCTTGCCAGGCGGATCGAAAAGACCAACATGGCGATCTACCGCTTCGGGCCGGATTACGGGCGAGATAGGAGCGCGGTGACGGCGTTGACGGCTCAGCTCGGCCTGGGTGACCCGGATCAGAATTTATGCGCGGATGCTGATGGTCTTAGCCCGATTCAGGTGCACCCCAAGGGCGTTCGGCAGCGCTACATTCCCTACACTGATAAGAAGCTCAACTGGCACACCGACGGTTACTATCACCGTCCTGAACGAATCATCCGGACTATGTTGTTGCATTGTGCACGCCCGGCGCTTGAGGGAGGTGCGCTGGAAGCGATCGATCACGAGATCATCTACGGACTGATTCAGGAGCGCGACCCACGCCTTGCAGAAGCACTTTCACTACCGGATGCGATGACGATTCCTGAAAACGGGCTGTCGGGTCCGGCTTTTCGTGCCAAATGTTCAGGCCCGGTTTTTTTCGAGGAGTCCGGAGCACTCCGGATGCGCTATACCGCCCGAAAGCATAACGTTATCTGGAAGGAGGATGCCCTGACGCAAGAGGCTGTCGCCGTCCTGGATGAGATCCTGAACAGCTCACGTGACCTGATCGTTCGCTGCTCCCTTAAATCGGGCGAAGGTCTGATCTGCGCCAATGTCCCGCACCGAAGAGATGCCTTTATCGACTCGCCCTGCGTCAGCGAGCGGAGGCTCATATACCGCGGCCGGTACACCTGCCCGCTTGGGATCTGACCGGAAATCGATCGTATGCTTTGGATTAGCGAACTCATTCTGCAGAACCAGCCGTCCACTTTCGCGGAACTGGCCTCGCTGGTACGCCAGAGAGCACGCGAAGGCGATCGCTTTTTGCGCATGGACGTCAAGCCACCCTATCCCGATACCCCAGAAAACTGGGAAGATCGACTGGAAGCCGCATTCACCAGTACAGTGGATCCCAACGAGCCAGTTCAGGAATCATGAAATACCTCGGCGACACTTTCGACCTTGGTGCTGAATCGCAGCAAGACGCAGCCACCTCAACGGCTACCTTCGAGGCGCAATTGGCGGCGGTTCAGGACCGTCTTGGCGAGCGCGAGATCGAACTGGAATCACCAGAGTGGCGAGAACTCGCTCTGCAGGAAGGCAGGCTGTTGGTCGCCCTTGAGCGTGGGCACGAGGCTTGGCAGAGCGGCAGACGCTGTTTTGACCGTTTTTGCGATGCCCGCCTGTGGGAAGAGGCGATTGAAGCGGCACGTATCATGTTCCAGTCTGGTGAGCAGGACGCGCTCGTCGCGCTTGGGCACGGAGTCTGGCTGGCGGTCACTTTCCCGGTTGACCCCGAGCTCTCCGTTGCCCTGCTACAGGACATCATTGAGGAAACCCCGGACGACTCCGACGGCGCAGCCGTAGCCGCAGCAACCGCTGCGTATCTGGTCGATCTTCGCAGCGAAGGCAACGAATACGACTCATTGTCCTTTTTTACCAACCAAATGCTGGGAACAGTCGCCAGACGCCATAGCGGCATCGAGGATCAGCAGACATTCGATCAATGGATAGAGCGCCTCGAACTTAATGATCCTGCGTGCTTTTTGCCTCGACTGCGTAACGTTGTAGATGTGCTCGTCCAGGATGACTGGTGGATTGATCGTGAGGCAATCCAGGCCTCCCTGCCGGTTCAGTGATCCAAACACTCGCCATGCCGACCTTCTGGCAAGACACTCCAGTCGCGAAAGCGCCCATCCTGTCGCAGGCTGCTGTGGATCTGGTCTTCAAAACCAAAGGCCGCCAACTGCCGGCCGATCACGCCTGGACTTTAAACCAGGCCGTTACCCGGCTGTTGCCCTGGCTGAAGGACGAACCCACCGCTGGTATCCACCTGATTCACGGAGCCCAATCCAGCAATGGTTGGCAGCAGCCGGATGACACTGGCGTCATTGAACTGTCCCGGCGCACTCGCTTTGTGCTTCGCCTTCCCAAAGAACGCGTCGGCGAGGCGCGGGTGCTGAGCGGCCAAACCATTGAGTTTGATGGACATGCTTTTACTCTGTTAGAAGCCCGAACACGAGACCTGACACCCTTTGGTACCGTGCTGGCGCGACATATCCGAGTGACGCACGCAGGTACAGACGAGCCTGACTTTCTGGAAGAGGCGGCACGAGGACTGAACCGACTCGGCATTACCCCAACCAAAATGCTGTGTGGACGCCTCCACCGGTTTACGCTGCCCACCGGCTCAATGCTGACTCGGAGCCTCTTGATCGCCGACTTGAGCCTAAAGGATTCTGCCGTGGTGCAGCACCATGGCCTCGGGTCTGACCGTCTGCTCGGATGCGGACTTTTTTTGCCCCATAAAAGTATTGATGCCGTACATTCTCCTCTTGAAGATGAAGGTAATTAACCTCGTCATTAAATTTAGACAACGCACATAGGAACCAACATGTCCATCGAAGTTGACGGAAACACCATCGCCACAACCGAAAGCGGCTTTCTCGAGAATCCAGATGACTGGACCGAATCTGTTGCCAAGGCGATGGCCGAATCGGAAAATCTGGAACTAAACGAGCAGCACTGGGATATCATTCACTACTTGCGCGATGAGTATTTTTCTAACAACGGTAATCAACCCAATAACCGCGCATTACTGAAAGAGATGAGCTCCCGCTGGGGCCACAAAGTTAGCAACAAGGAACTCTTTGAGCTCTTCCCCGAGAATCCGAGTAAACAGGCCGGCCGCCTTTCAGGACTTCCTGAAAGCATGCGCAAAGGCGGGTACTAAGCCCTGATCCGAGACATACTGTGCCGCACGGTTCTATCACGACTAGGAGTAACCCATGAGCGAAAAACAGGAACTCATTCGCAAGATGCTGAAAATGCAAAAAGACTTTATTGCCCAGGAGCAACAAGGAGGCATTGATCCCAAGGATTACTTTGCGCCTGAGGGCGGCCATCCGCTGTCGGGTTTTCGTGAATCCTATTCAGACCTGGCGACACAACTCGTAGACCTGGCGCACGAAGAAAAAGGTTCCAAGCGCTAAGGTGACTACCGCGGATCTGTGTCCGTCACTTAGAGTCTCAGACGATCGGCCAACTGGGCATCAAGGGTGATGCCCCTGCGCACGCTGCTCTTGCGGTAAGTCTCGAGAATCTGCGAGGCACCTTCCCGCCAGTGTCTCGCACCTTGTCGCACCACTTGCTTCAAGCGCGCGGCGCTATTGCCGATTAGGGATTCCTCGTACGCCTCCACCAGAGCGGGAAAGAGTTGACGGCGAAGACCCGTCAGCGTCGCAAAATAAAAATCCAGCGGCGCACGCTCTTTCTGGACGAGTAGCGCCGGCAGCACCAACAGACAGTCCGCCAAATGATCGCGAACTGCCCGTAACAAGGCTTCCGTTGCCCGATCCTCCGTTAGGGAGAGCATTTCTTCCCAGTCGCTACCCAACTGCTCGGTGCATACCCGCTCACCGAGCTCATGCAGGATCGCCGTTTCGGTAAACGCTTCGACCATTCGGTCCAGAGCCGTTTGTGCATCCTCGCTGAACCCATAACCTTCCAGCGCCCGAAACATGGCGTTGCGCGGCCTTTTCCAACGCCACTCCTCGATCATCTCCCAGAGCACGCGCCGCAAGGACTCGCGTCTGACCCAGATCGTACTGCCCCGGGTCATGGCGGGCGGCGCAATCATCTCGCGCACCTGCTCCGTACCCGTACAAAGCAGCCGGTAGTCCTCTCCTGACTCTAAAGCGGTTAACTCGCCGACAAAGAAGATTGGCTTTCCATATCTGCCGATGCCCGCACTGTAGCCATAGCCGAACGGCACCAGCCAGGCATTGACCGTATCGACATCAAAGACATCTACCTGCCCTCCGGGGAGAGGCAGCGTGCGATAGGATGCGTCTTCCAGGGTATCCCAATAGCTTTCCCGTTGCTGAACCCACTCTCCCACTGCTTCAGCGCTGAGCACCACGTCGGGATCCAGCTTCTGCTCCCACCGAAAGTATTCGCGCATGTGCATGAGATAGACACAAAGCGAATAACTGTCTGCGTGCCGCGCGTCCGAGACGTCACAGTTGTGCTGCACCGCTTCCAGAAATGAGGTGGGCAATGCCGGCATAGACCACACCTTAAGATAAAATCCCGCGCGGACGCAACGATTATGAAAACACGAATACGCGACCGCTGGCGCAATCCCGAACAGCAGCAATCAGCCGAGAAAAACGGCGAAGCGCTGGGATACGTTTGCTGGCAGCTGGCGTTGACCGCCGCGCGTAACCTGCACGCCGAAGATTTCGTTTACCAGGATGATGTTCAGCGGGTCGCAGTGATACGCGAGTACCTGATTTTTTTAGTGCATGCTGCGGATCGGCTGGCCTTCGACACGCTGGAGGAGGCAGACCGTGCCGCCTTCGTACCGGCACTCGCTCTTGCCTGCGCAGGACAGTTTCAGCGCAACGCAGCTGAAGTGCTTGGCAGCGGCGACTACCGAGCGCAGTTCATCGAGACACTCAACCGACGTAATGGGCATTACGGTGAGTGCTCTTTCAGTGACGGACTCCCGGGGTACGCGTTGCTGCGAGCATTCAGCGACCATATCCAGGCCATTATGGGCAATGATCAGACCAACCGCTGGGTGATGGATCAGGTGATGGACATTGACGGGCCGGACGTCGTCAGGCAATTGGCGAAATCAATGTCGAACCTGCACGTCGACAAAAGTGGTGGTGTGAAGACCTCTCCGAACTGAACACAGGTCATCTATCGGAGTTGGCTTTCAGAAGTTAATTTTCTTTCCAGTCAACAGCGCTTTCGGTCGTCTTGTTCTGACCATCTTCATAACCCGCCGAGTAGGCATCCGTGACGCGCTGCTCTTCCCGCTCCGGATTGCCGAGAAATCCTCCGGCCCAGCCCTGGACATAATCCGGATTAACGCCCATTTTCTCAAGTTTATCGATGGTTTCATAATAGACAGTATTCATAATCCTCTCCACGAAGCGACAAAGGAATACTGTAGCCAATATTACCCGCCAGGTCTCTGGATCGGGATATCCCCGTTGGGTGGGTTACCCTCTGTCGAATACACCATGCAGCTTGCCGACGAAGATACGCTACGACTGAACGTGCTGGCGACCACTGCGCTGGCTATCCGGATCAATGAAGAAACAATGTGTGTTGAGGCGTTAACTGCAAACCAGACTCATCGCATCGAACTTAAGCCCACCGGCCATCCTGATCGGTATCTCCGCGCGGTGCGGGAAAGCCTCTCTGTTTTCGCCCTTGGCACGCGGTATCCAGTCTTTATCCGCCGATGGACTCGTACTGGCGCCCTTGAAACAGAACGCCTGGCGCGGCTATTGCGTCTGGGCGAGGCGGAGGCCGTTGTGGCCGTAGCCGCTTCGCCTAATCTGGATGACGAACTGGCGCAGCGCGCATGGTGGTGTCTGCCCACCGCAGAAGTCGCGCGTCTGATGCTCTCACATCCCGATGTGGCCAACGGCAGCACCGGGCCCAAGCTGAGCCAATTTCTTCTCGACCATCTTCCCTTTGAAGACACCAGTCGGAGCATCATCGATACCGTGAAACTGCTGCTTTGCTCTAAATTGTTGAACGAGGAAGAGACCGGCCGGCTGCGGGCCCGCGCGGAGGATCACGTGGCCTGCATGGTCGGCTTCCTGAGTGCGGGACCAAACTATCTGTGTGCCCCTCAAACTGCGCCCCGTTTTGATACAGGATCGGGCATCGATGCTCTTATGGAGCATCTGCTGCAGCACACCGCCTCGCCGCAGGGTAAAACATTCCTGCGGTGTGCGTATCACGCCTTGAAAAACGCCATCGATATGGACACGGTGGTCGATACGCTCAATGCCCTTGGTGAGTACGGTAAACCCCTTCGTGGTGAAACGGTTTTACCTAGATCCGCACAGGACTTGCGGCAGATCGTTGAGTCCCTGATGGACTCGTTGAACACTGCTCTTGATCCAGACAGGGTAGCGGTAGATAAATCAGCAAAAAACCGAAATCTTCAATCTGCGATTATTACTCTGGGTCTTTGTGGGGAGCCGCTGGTTGCCCCGTTTTTTGCCAAAAGTGATGCCGTCGGCAGTCTGATGCGTAGGAAACTTAAGCCCGTTCTGGAGCCGGTCTTTGCTGCCCTTGAGACCTTGATGGAACGAAACTGAAGGAAATCAGGACATTTTCCCCAGGGGACGAAATCAGGGCGACGAGTGATCTGCGTACAAACAAACTGAGGCATACCTAACCAACGAAACCTGGATTGCCTCCGATGCCTTTGACCCTCGGGGTATTGGGCGTTACGTCGCGGATGACTTTGCGATCACGCAGATACTCCGCCACCACATCCCAGATGTCCGGCAACTCATCAGGCTGTGGATTAACACTCGCCCAGCCCGCGACCTTATACGTTCGGCCAGGGTCAAGCGGCTTGCCGTTCAACTCGAGGTCGGACAATCTTTCTCCAATCGGGGCACCAGGATCAATGGCGTATCGAAGACCGCCCACCCGCACCATATCTCCCCCCATCTGGTAGTAAGGGTCCGGATTGAACAGGTTATCCGCGATGTCCTCGAGCACCAGTTTGATCGTCTCTCCGGTCATTTCGTTCAGTGTCGATTTGGGGTAAGTGATGCCGGTCTGATCCATCAAGCGCTCAACCGTAATCGTATCGCCAGGCAAAAGGCTGGTGCCCCAGCGGAAACCTGGTGAAAAAGCGATATCAGCGCCTCGCACCTCCATCAGAGCGTCCACAATCACCTGGTCAAAGCTGCCGATAAAGTTGCCGCGGCGATACAGGGTGGTCTCGGTGGTCGCAAGTTCCGTCTCAAGCTGCTGCTTGAAAGGTTCACGTACTGTCTCGATAAATGAACTCATCTGCGGGTCAGGCGGCAACAGATTCGCAAAAATTGGCAAAAGGCGGTACTGGTAATCGGCTACCCAGCCATCACGCACGTCGAGATCCATCACTGAGAGGAATTTGGCATTCGAACCTGAGTTGACCACTAGCGTCTTACCGCCCTCGTTATTGACGAGGCTCGGCTTGGGCATCCCGTCGTGTGTGTGCCCGCCAAGAATGACGTCGATGCCGCTGACCCGACTCGCCAACTTGAGATCCACATCCATGCCGTTGTGAGAGAGCAACACCACAACCTGAGCACCATCGGCGCGCACCGCATCCACCATCTCCTGGCACTGCTCGTCACGGATACCGAAACTCCAGTCCTCCAGCAGATAGCGAGGGTTGGCCAGCGTGGTGTAGGGAAAAGCCTGCCCGACAATACCGACCGGAATGCCGTTCATCTCCCGTATCGTGTAAGGCTTGAACACCTGACCGGAATCCTCATCATATGCCGGCTTACCTTCGAAGGAAGCGTCCTCAGTCAGCATGATGTTCTGCGCAAGGAACTCGATTGGAGAGAGGTGTTGATCCACGATCTCACGGACCCGGTCCATACCGTAAGTGAACTCCCAATGCCCCGTCATGATATCCACCCCAAGCAGCTTGCAGGCATCCACCATGTCCTGGCCATGGGTCCAAAGCGA
>DDZY01000096.1:2005-3388 GCA_002346525.1 Proteobacteria bacterium UBA2996 | reverse complement strand
ACCAACGTTGCCAGATGGGCAAAACCCCCAACCTTGCCGTACTTTCGCGCCGCGGCTTCGAAGTCCAGAAAAGTAAAGGCATGTGCCTTGGCAGACCCGGAGGCAATATCAAAGTGATCCAG
Organism: Proteobacteria bacterium UBA2996; assembly: GCA_002346525.1. Classification (GTDB taxonomy): domain Bacteria; phylum Pseudomonadota; class Gammaproteobacteria; order Arenicellales; family UBA868; genus UBA868. The sequence continues at coordinate 3,266 of DDZY01000096.1, read as the reverse complement.
AAAATGCTCGCCCACGACATGCGGCGGTTTGCCCAGAGCTTCACCAATACCAATATTGATCCTCGGTTCCCGAAAATAGATCGGCATGAGTTGTGCGTGGCAGTCGGTGAAATGCAGAAGCGACAGATTGCCAAAAGTAGGCACGTCGTACTCAACGCCCGAATCTGCAAAAACGCGGCCGTTGACCGCCATGCCAGCGGCGCCTGCCATCGCCAGCAGGCGCATGAATTCTCTGCGATTAAGACTCATCTCGACACCTCTATCTCTCAATCAGTAAAACATTAGCCCTTCGGCACCTGTGGTCACGCTGGTCAGAGAACGCCCGGTCACAACGTGAGTCCTGAGACAAAAAAACCCGGCCGTTAGGCCAGGTTTTTCTGTTTCTGTTCCAACGCGGATCGAATCTTGTCTGTTTCAAATCCCGGTCAGATAGTCGGCTGCCTACTGACGCTGGCTAGGCACCTTAAGTGGAATACCGGTGTTCATCACAGCCTCATAGAACTCGAGCGCCTTGTACTCCTGGCCCTGAGCTTTAAAGGGGTGAGCGCGGACCTGCTTGTTACAACCACCGTATCGACGATGGATGGTCCCCCAAGGCTTGCCGGCGACCTGCCACTTGGTCCGCCAAACCGGGAATCCCACCCCGTGTCCCAGTCCGGCACTCAGGACATCGCCGCGAACCATATTGCCAGCATTGTGAACATGGCAGTCCGCGCATGAGAAGTTCAACTGACCGCGCTTCGCCCAGTAGACCTGACGCCCCTTTTCGTATAGTGCCTGCGCACCCGGATCTGAAAAATCTATTGCCACTCTCTCACCGTTAAATTGGGACCGGTAGTGCGCTACCAGACGGGCCATCTTGGCCCTTTTAACATTCTTAATTGGGTCTTCGCCGTTGGCTTTAAGACATGCGTTGATGTCACCGACGACGGTGCGAAGATCACCCGTTGCTGCGTCGAATACAGGATAAGTATGACCCGGCGCCAGATCGCAGTCGTTCAGCGACTTGCCGTTTGCGAAAGGCGCGTTCCATTCCTCAGCGGCCTTTTCCATCTCAGGCTCATAGGGCGGAAATTCCATTGCCAGTTCCCAGTTGGCGCGGCGATGGGCGTACTGTGGCAGCGCATTCACACCATCCTGGAAATCCTCGATGGTCAGGCCCGGAAAACGCTTCAGGAAGTAGCCCTGAAACGCTTCGATATCCTGTCGGATCTCCGATTCGGAGATGGCCTGCACCGCTGATGCTCCTACCAGCGCAAGT
>DDZY01000096.1:0-1636 GCA_002346525.1 Proteobacteria bacterium UBA2996 | reverse complement strand
CGACCACACCAGTGGGTGGATGTTCGCATGACAAACTCATCAGCGAGTTTTGTTTTATTTAACAACCTTTTCCGCGCTGTCACTTTCACCCTTGTTGTCCACCCAACTGACGGTGACTGTATCGCCGGACTTTGCGTTGGGAATACCCACGCCTATTAGGGGATTTTTCGACACACCGGTCCCGAGATTTGCTTGCGCAACCACTTCTCCATTGACTGCGAATTCCATGTTTTCAATAAAATGTTCAGGAATCTTCTCGCCCGTCTTCTTGTCCTTGCGCAGACCCGTTTCCATGGGGTGCTTGGCTAAGACCATAACCTCGTACCCCCCGCTTTTGCTTTTTTTGATTTTCATCTTAGTTGATGCCATCACACTTCTCCTGCTTAATTCTGTCGAGTTAGCCGCCACATCCGCCGACGGTTACTTTGATTTCCTGAGACGCCATATAGAGTTTCCCCCCAGCCTTTACATAGCAGTGCACGGGAGAGGTTTGACCCATCTTGATACGCGTACTGTACAAACCACCACCACCGGCTGAGACTCGTAGGGAAGTGGTATAGGGCCTTGGGTTCTTAATCGCGCAAATTGCGATCCCCTCTACACCCGTCAAAGAAGTCATCACTTTAATGGGGACAACCGCGCCATTTTCCGCCTGGAGGGGCGCTTTTATTGAGACCTGATCGCTCTGCTCCACGTCGGACGTACCGAAAAATGCCTGAAGCGCTTCCGCCTCCGTCTCGGACTCGAACGCTGCTTTTGGCCACGCCGCAGCAAGAACACTCTTGGGAGTAAGCATGCCAGCGCCAGCAGCGACCGCAAGGGTACTGGCTGCCAGTGAGCCTTTTAAAAAAATTCTACGTTTCATAACTCTTCTCTTTACTCTTAATTAATATCAACTGGATTGCTGATGGTTATCTTCTCGTCAGTGCTCAAGGTGTCGGTTGCGAAACGAGATGCCGTAGCCTCGCCTTAAGCTTTACTGCGCACAGTCTTGGCTTGGCACCTAAATCGAGAGCAGCCAATCAACCAGCAGGTCGATGTCTTCTTCGCTGATCAGTTTATGCTTGCCAAATGGCGGCATCGACGTCAGGGGGTTCTTTTCCGTCGGATCCCAAATCTGGGCGCGAAGATCTTCGCGGTTCGGATAACGCGCCGCCATCGCTACCAGCGGCGGTGCAATATTGCCCCCTGGAGGAAAGCCTTCTGGCCAGGGATTCACCACGGCCTGGTGACAGGCGAGGCAATTGCCACCTCTGCGGTTTACGGCAACGCACCAACCCTTGAGGATGTTGTCGCCATCCTTAGCGGCACCGGCCTTGCATTGTTTTTCGGTGGGCCATTCGCCTGCTTGAGCGACCGATGTCACGCCTGTGGTCGCAACCAAGGAGACCGCTGCAGCTGCCGCCAAGAACGCACGTTTGAATCTGTGCATAGTTATCCTCCGTTTGCCAGCGCCGCGTGCTTCTCCCAAAACAACGCGATGCTCGGGGTGAGTTATCTGATCGGCCAGATAATTATTCCAATTAACTTGATAACCGCCATTTAAACGGAATTCTCGGCTCATCACAAGGAGGGTCACTTAAAGTGCTATCGATTATCCTTATCTATGGGCACACAAATTTCTTAAACGGCTAGC
>DDZY01000007.1:3610-14292 GCA_002346525.1 Proteobacteria bacterium UBA2996 | reverse complement strand
GCGAGATCCGGTGCACTGCCGGTGAGTCCCGCGGTTTCAAAGTACTGACCCCAGACCGGCCACTGGGGCTGGGTCTGATTGGTGGGCGCAAGTTCGGTCGGCGGCGTCTCCGCCGTGGGCAGACCATTATCGAGGCCGGTCCAGATCGACATCAGCGCCTCACCTGAGTAGAGCCGTTCACGAAATACCTCCCGCTGTGAGGGCTTGGTGTGAATCTTGATACCCATCTTGAGCCAGTTGTCATGAATGAGTTCAAGCAGATCAGTCTGTTCGGTGCTCTCGCCGGCAGAATGGACAACGATTTCCATGGGCCGGCCGTCTGGCAGCATCCTCAGATTTTCGTCATTCCGTTCAGTCAATCCCATCTCATCGAGAAGCGCATTGGCAGCATCGAGGTCAAAACGCACCCAGGCGTCTGCATACTCCTGGCGAAAAAGGGGACTTTGCGGCAGGACGGTATTGGCGCTCGGCAGAACCAGGCCGAAATAAATCACCTGATTGATTTCGTCACGGTCAATCCCCAGTGACAAGGCGCGCCGGAAACGCACATCACGCATCACCTCACGCCAGGTATCGTCATTGGCATTGAGATTCGGATAGACCGCCATCTGTGATCCGATTCCCATCTGCCACAGCCGGACCACAAAGTTGTTCCGTTCACCGCCCTCCATCAGGAAGGGGTAGTTATCGAGCCTGAGATATCGGCCCTGCAGATCGGATTCACCGGCACCGGTCTTGGCGGGAATGAGTCCTGAGCTCGCGATGTTGACGATCACCCGGTCGAGATAGGGCAGTTGCTGTCCGGTGGCATCGACACGGTGGAAGTAGGGGTTGCGCTCGAAAATAAACCGCTCCGAGGGCGCCGGTGTGACACAGAGCCAGGGTTGCAGCGTGGGCAGGTCGGGGTTGTCAAATTTGTATTGATGACCATATCGGGTATGCAGTCCGGCCCAGTTTCGAACTCCCGCCTCCTCGACCATCGAGTTGAGATTCTCTTCGTCGGCGTGACCGGCATGGAACTGCTTCAGGTAATGCGCTGGCGCATAGATGTAAAGCGGCCGCGCACCCGCGAGCGAGGGTAGGAATAGCGGATTGGGCGCTTCCCAGTGATACCGGATGGTGTGCCGGTCGATCACCTCAACCCTGGGCGGCTTACCATTGACCAGCAACGCTTCCGGCGGGCCAAACGGAGACAGGAACTCGTTGAGCGCCATGTCCTCCCAGTAGTACCGGAAGTCTTCGGTGGTAAAGGGCTCGCCGTCGGACCACCGATGCCTCGGACGCAGATGAAAGGTAAATGTCTGGTCGCCGGCGTTTTCAACCTTAAGAGCAATATCAGGTTCCAAGGTCAGTTGCGGAGTGAATCCCACCAGCCTCGCGTAACCATAAACCGTCATCATTCGGGTATCTTTGCTGCGCGCCATCAGCAGGCTGATGTCTCCGCCAGGCTGACCTGTCTCCCGGCCCATCGCGGCAAGGTCGGTAACCAGAGGCGTTTGTGGCAGCCGTTCAGCAGAAGGCGGCAGCGCGCCTGTACTGACTCTCTCACTGAGCAGTGGTGATTCAGCCGTTGCCGGTCCGGCCATCAGGCTGGCGGTAAAGAGCAGGCAGGCGAAGTAGAAAACTCTCATTGCATGATTTCTCCAGGGTTGGCATTGGCGCGGGCCCGCACGCGGTGGCCCTGACCCAGGTCGAGCCATTGGGAGTCGCTGCCGGCATCCAGTTGAAATGCCGTCGGCCACTGGTTGGGATCACTTCCTCCAGAGGCGGTAATGGCCTCAAAATCCAAAGGTTTGGCAAGGTCCGGGTGCGGAACTGCCTGAAGCAGTGATCGGGTATAGGGATGGGCGGGATTAGAAAACAGTTGATCACGCGAGGCCATTTCTACGAGGCGTCCCCGATGCATTACCGCCACTCGGTCGGCGATGTAATCAATTACCGCCAGGTTGTGGGAGATAAAGAGATAAGTGAGGCCCAACTCAGACTTGAGGTCCTTTAGGAGGTTCAATACCTGCGCCTGAATGGAGACGTCCAGCGCAGACACCGGTTCATCACAGATCAGCAGTTGCGGTTGCAGGGCTAGTGCTCGAGCGATACTGATCCGTTGCCGTTGGCCTCCGGAGAAACTGTGGGGATAGCGGCTGAGAAATCGGGGATCCAGCCCAACCAGTCGCATTAGCTCCTGAACCAGCTCGCGTTGGCTTGCGGTATCTCCCCTTTGATGAATCACCAAGGGCTCTCTTACGATATCGAAGACCGTCATGCGGGGGCTGAGCGAGCTGAACGGATCCTGGAAGATGAGCTGCATCTTGCGCCGCATCGCCATCATGGCGTCATCATCCAGGCCGAACAGATTCACTGGCCCCTGGGCATCATGAAATTCGACGGAGCCTGAGTCCGGGCTCAAAGCACGCATCAGAATCTTGCTGACGGTAGTTTTACCGCAGCCGCTTTCGCCAACGAGCCCAAGACACTCGCCCCGCTGAATGGAAAAACTGACGTCGTCTACCGCTTTCACCCGTGTGGATTCGTTGCGGCCAAAAAGCCCTGTTCCCCTGATGGTGAATGTTTTGCACAAGTGGCGGACATCAAGCAGCGGCCCCGCCTGTAGTGCCTGGGAAGCGGGGCTTTGGAAATGTTCCCCAAGTTCGTGTTCGATTGTCCTGACGGGCATGAGCCGTTCGCTCGCCGCCATGCCAAAGCGCGGTACGGCTTTGAAGAGCGCACTCAAGTACGGATGGCCGGGATCTTTAAAGAGATCCGACGCGGTTCCGCTTTCGACAATGCGTCCGTGGTACATGACAACCACGGTCTGGGCCATATTGGCAACGACACCCAGGTCATGCGTGATCAGCAGCAGTGCCATTTTGAGCTCAGACTGCAGGTCCCGGATGAGGTTGAGTATCTGCGCCTGTACCGTGACATCGAGAGCGGTTGTCGGCTCATCGGCAATCAACAGGGAAGGGCGGCACACCAGAGCCATCGCAATCATGGCTCTTTGGCGCAGTCCACCGGATAACTCGAACGGGTAAGTTCGCAAGGCCCGTGCGGGATTGGGAAATCCGACCATCTCCAGCATGGCTTCGGTCTGCTCTATCCCCTGTGCCCGGTTGACATCGTGGTGCAGAAAGAGCGCTTCACTTACCTGGTCACCGACAGTATGGAGTGGCGAAAGGGAAACCATCGGCTCCTGAAAGATGATTGAGATTCTGCCGCCGCGGATATCCTGAAGTTGGGAGCTGTCAGCCGGCAGTGAGGCAATATCAGTGCTCACCCCGTTAACCGGATCGTTGAAGACCAGCTGTCCGGTTGTGATACGGGCGTTGGTTGGCAGAATCCCCATAACAGCCTGGGCCGTCACTGATTTGCCTGATCCCGATTCTCCGACCAGTGCCACCGTGCTGCCGGGCTGAATATCAAAGTCAACCCCATGAAGGGCTTCGATCTCACCCGTCGCCATCTGAAAGACGACGCGAAGATCGCGGACACTTAAGAGCGGTTCGCTCATGCGGCACCTGCCTTTGCTAATCCGGCGGGTGCGCTCGGGGGGCGACTGAGAAACCGGCAGCATGCATCGCTGTTCTGGCGCGGTCTGGATAGTCCGAGGTGATCCCGTCGACCCCAAGTTCGATGGCCTTTTGGAATGCTTCCTCTTCGTTCAGTGTCCAGGTATGGACAGAAAGTCCCAGTGTTTGTGCCTCCTGTACTCGTGCTTTCGAGAGATCGGCGAATGCGGGACCCCAGAATCGGCCTCCCGCTGCCTTGATGGCCTGGGGCAGGCTTGAAGAAAAGTGACACGGATCGAATCCTGCAAGCCAGGGGGATTCTCCTTCCTTTGATACGGTCGCGTCGTGGTCACGCTCGCTGCTGAGATAGCCTGTAAAGGCATCATCACTCAGCTGCTGGATTGCTCGAAGAAGGCGCCAGTCAAATGCTTGAAGCCAGACCGAGCCCAATAAATCCCACTGCTTCAGTTCACTGACCACGATACGGGCATAGTCGTCAGGATCCGGACTTTCATCCGGATATCTCGGATCTGACTTGAGCTCAATGTTGAGGACCGGTCGATAGGGGCCCAGGCTTTGCCACCAGATCACCAAATCAGACAACAGGGGAATGGGCTCTTGGTTGACGTCCTGCTGAGAAGGGAAACGGGTGTCCTGTGCAGATCCTGGCCGAATCGTTCCGACATCGTAGGTTCTGATCTGGTCTTCAGTCAGCGTGTAGATTGCTGACGTGCGACCTATGACCCAGTTTCCGGCGGCATCGCGGCACAGATCGGTATTCAGGCGAGCATCATGGTGGACCACGATCTTCTCATCGGCGCTGATCAGAACATCGAGTTCAAGTCCATGGACACCGATTGCACAGGCGCAGGCAAATCCTGCGAGCGTGTTTTCCGGCGCGAGCCCGCGGGCTCCCCGATGACCATGGATCACACAGGTGGACACGTTTGTATTCGGTAAAGGCCAGACAATTTGCGTAAGATTAACTATATCAGGGGAGCCCGTCGCCTAACATTGCGTAATGGAATCTATCCTTAACATGCCGGAAGAAAATAACACTGCCTTTGCTGAGGGTGAGCAATGGCTTGAGGACCGCGGGTTTAATCTGAGGGCGGTACTGGATATCTGTGCGCTTCCCAAGGATCTTGCCGCTGTTTGGGACAGAGCCGGCATATCCCGGGCGCCGTCAGAGCGCCTGGTCTTGCTCGGCATGGGTGGGGCCGGGCTTTGGGAATGGATGAACGCGCAGGGACTGTCTGACGCGGACCCTTTTGATGAGGTGTCCCGTCGGGCGGCGCTGGAAGTCTCCGAGCGTTTCTGGGGAGACAGCAGCCCCCGTGTTTTATATCCCGGGGATGCCCTGATTCCGCTGCAGCAGCTTGGCCGCTGGGCAGGTTGGTCGGTACCGTCACCATTGGGTCTGGATATCAGTCCGGTGTACGGACCCTGGTTTGCCTTTCGGGCAGCGTTCTTAGTGACCAGTGCTTTGCCCCTGACGGATATTCGGCCTGCCGCATCACCTTGTGACAGTTGCCAGGATACGCCCTGTATTCAAGCGTGCCCCGTCGGAGCCGTGAAGCGGGACGAAGCGCTTGATCGTGAGCGCTGCCTGGAACAGCGCTTTGCCGATCACACGGGCTGCGGCATTCAGTGCCACTCGCGCCTGGCTTGCCCAATCGGGATAAGGTGGAGATATCCCCAACGGCAACTGCATTATCACGGGCAACGATCTTTGCAGAGTCTTCTGGCCTGGAAGCAGGCTTCGGGGCGCTAATCAACCATAATTAAACCGTCGTTCTGTTGTTGGGTTCGGGCGCGATCCTCCGGTAAAATCGCGTGCCCGGCGAAGACCGAACCAGATTCCCCATTTCATTCAACAACAGGTAGAAATCAAGAAAAACATGTTCAGCAGCAAAGATACGATTGCAGAGTTTGACCCGCAACTTTGGGAAGCAATTCAGAACGAAAGACAGCGTCAGGAAGAGCACATCGAACTGATCGCGTCAGAGAACTACACCAGCCCACGCGTGCTTGAGGCCCAGGGTACTGTGTTGACTAACAAGTATGCCGAAGGGTACCCCGGCAAGCGCTACTACGGCGGCTGTGAGTTTGTCGACGTTGCCGAACAGTTGGCGATTGATCGCGCCAAGGAGCTTTTTGGCGCGGCCTACGTCAATGTGCAGCCGCATTCGGGGTCAGGCGCCAACGCGGCCGTGTATATGGCTCTGTTGACTCCGGGCGATACGGTGCTCGGAATGAGCCTTGCGCATGGCGGACACCTGACACACGGCGCGACAGTCAACTTTTCCGGAAAGCTCTATAACGCGGTGCAGTATGGGCTGAACACCGACACGGGTGAGATCGACTACGATGAAGTCGAGCGGCTTGCAAAAGAGCATCAGCCAAAGATGATCGTCGCCGGGTTCTCGGCGTACAGTATGGAGCTTGACTGGCAGCGTTTCCGTGAGATCGCCGACGGCGTTGGCGCATACCTTGTCGCAGATATGGCACATGTCACCGGCCTGGTGGCAGTGGGTCTTTATCCCAGTCCTGTGTCTATTGCCGATGTGACAACCTGCACCACGCACAAGACGCTTCGCGGTGCGCGCGGTGGCATGATCATGGCCCGGTCCAACCCGGAGATTGAAAAGAAATTGTCATCGTTGGTTTTTCCCGGCACTCAGGGTGGACCGCTGATGCATGCAATCGCCGGCAAGGCGGTCGCCTTCCTGGAAGCCCTGCAGCCCGATTTCAAAGCCTATGGTGAGCAGGTGATTGCCAATGCGCAAGCAATGGCCAAGACGTTCATCGATCGCGGATACGACATTGTCTCCGGCGGCACCGTCAACCATCTGTTTCTGTTGGACCTTATCAACAAGGGTATTACCGGCAAGGATGCGGATGCGGCACTGGGTCGGGCGAATATTACCGTCAACAAGAACTCGGTCCCCAATGATCCCCAGTCGCCGTTTGTCACCAGTGGGCTGCGGATCGGCTCTCCCGCGGGGACGACCCGTGGATTTAAAGAGGAAGAAATGGCGCAGATCGCTGAGTGGATCTGCGATATTCTGGATAACATCGGAGATGAGTCGGTTGTGGATGCGACCCGCGAAAAAGTGAAAGAACTGTGCGCTCGTTTCCCGGTGTATCGGGAGGCGTAAAGCCGTTCAAAAACCGTTCTGTTTTCGGGCACATTTTGGGGGTGTTCTCGTCCTCGACGGCATGGTGCTGTTGAGGGCGTCAGGAGCAGTGTGAGAAAAAATCGTTATTCCATCTTCAGCCTGGCACGTAACGCAGTCAGTTACCACCAGGACTGGTCAGAGGCCTGGCACAGTCCCGAGCCTGCGCCATCCTATGACGTGATTGTGGTGGGCGGCGGCGGGCACGGCCTCGCGACCGCTTATTACCTTGCCGCCGAGCATGATGTGGGACGGATCGCGGTGCTCGAGAAAGGGTGGATCGGGGGAGGAAATACCGGCCGCAACACGACGATTGTGCGCTCGAACTATCTTTGGGACGAGGCCGCGCACCTGTATGAAAAGTCCTTAAAGTTGTGGGAGGGGTTAAGTCAGGAACTCAACTTCAATGTCATGTTCAGCCAGCGAGGCGTGATGAACCTCGGCCACAACCTGCAGGATATGCGGGATATTTATCGTCGCTCCAACGCGAACCGGCTGAACGGCATCGACAGTGAGATCCTGACCCCCGCCGAGATAAAAGCAAAAGTCCCGGCGATGAATGTGTCGAGTGATGCCCGGTATCCGGTGTTGGGCGCGTCGTTCCAGCCCCGTGGCGGGGTGGCGCGGCATGACGCCGTCGCCTGGGGATTCGCCCGAGCGGCAGATGCCCGCGGGGTCGATATCATCCAGAATTGTGAAGTGACGGGTATTCGCCGCGAGAAAGGGGCGGTATGCGGTGTGGAAACCACTCGAGGTTATATCGGCGCCAAGAAAGTTGCCGTTGTAGTTGCAGGCCATGCCAGCGTTCTCGCGGATATGGCAGAACTGCGTTTTCCGGTGGAAAGTCATCCGTTGCAGGCGCTCGTGTCTGAACCGCTCAAGCCGGTGCTTGATACCGTGGTCATGTCCAACGCGGTCCATGGCTACGTCAGTCAGTCGGATAAAGGTGAGTTGGTGATCGGGGCCGGGATTGATGCCTACACCGGTTATGGCCAGCGCGGCAGTTTTTCCATCATCGAGGGCAATGTCGCCGCGATTGTTGAACTCTTTCCGATCTTCAGCCGGGTGCGGATGCTTCGCCAGTGGGGTGGAATCGTGGACGTGTGCCCCGATGCCTGTCCGATCATTTCGAAAACGCCGGTACCGGGGCTTTATTTCAACTGCGGGTGGGGCACAGGCGGCTTCAAGGCGACGCCAGGTTCGGGCTGGGTATTTGCGTACACCGTGGCGAAGGATGAGCCTCATCAACTGAATGCGGCATTTGATCTCGAGCGGTTCACCACGGGCGCGCTGATCGATGAGCACGGTGCGGCCGGGGTCGCACACTAAGGCGTCAGACGGGGGTTCCGATGCTGCAAATCGAATGTCCCTGGTGCGGAGCACGTGACCAGGAGGAGTTTCAGTATGGCGGTGAGGCCCATATTGTCCGCCCTGAGCATCCGGAGTCGTTAACGGATTTGCAGTGGGCCGATTACCTTTTCAACCGGGCAAATGTCAAAGGGGTTCATGCTGAACAGTGGTGCCATACGGCAGGCTGTCGCCGGTGGTTTAATGTGCTGCGCGATACGGTGAGTTACAAGATTCTGGCCGTATATCGGCCTGGAGAGCGGCCTCCCGGGGGCGAGGAATGACCGCATCGCGGCGCCTTCAAAGCGGTGGGCTGATCGATCGGTCAAGGCGGATCCGATTCAGGTTCAACGGCCGTGAGTACTTTGGTCATCCGGGCGACACTCTCGCGTCCGCGCTGCTCGCCCAGGGCGTCCGATTGTTTGCCCGAAGCTTCAAGTATCACCGGCGCCGCGGTGTCATCGGCGCCGGCGCCGAAGAACCCAATGCGTTGGTACAGGTTGGTGAAGGTGCGTACCGTACGCCGAACCTTAAGGCAACCCAGGTTGAGTTGTATGAGGGGTTAACCGCCCGCACGGTTAATGGCTGGCCGAGTTTGGCTTTCGACATTGGCGCGATCAATAACCGCCTATCTCGATTACTGCCAGCGGGCTTCTACTACAAGACCTTTATGTGGCCGAAGTCGGCATGGATGCGCTATGAGCATCATATTCGGCATGCTGCAGGACTGGGTCACAGCCCGTCACTGCCGGATCCGGATCATTACGACAAACGCCACGCCCACTGTGATGTCCTGGTAGTCGGTGCCGGTCCAACAGGACTGATCGCAGCGCTGGGTGCCGCGCGCTCGGGGGCCCGGGTAATGCTTGTGGACGAGCAGTCACGCCTCGGCGGTAGTTTGCTTTCCGCGCCGGCGGTTATTGGTGGGCAGATTGGCCTGGACTGGGCTATTGAGGTTGAAGCCGAACTCAGGTCACACCCCGAGATCACCATACTGAGCCGTTCCACCGCAACCGGCTATTACGATCATAATTTTCTTTCCGTGAATGAGCGCCGGACTGATCATCTCGGGCCGGCGCAGTCCGATACCCCGGTAACGCGTGAAAGGCTTTGGCGGATCCGCGCTAAGCAGGTCGTGCTTGCCACGGGCGCTATCGAGCGACCGCTGGTCTTTGACGGAAACGACACACCGGGCGTCATGCTTGCCTCTGCTGTGAGTACTTATATTCATCGTTACGCCGTTGCCCCTGGTCGAAGCGGCGCAGTGTTCACGAACAATGACTCGGGTTATCAGGCAGCGATTGATATGGCTAGCGCCGGAATGGAAGTGCGGGCCGTTGTAGACGCCAGGGCGAAGCCCGGCGCTGAAGTGTCGAACGCCGTGTCGGACATCGGAATACCGGTCTACCGGGGTCATGTCGTACCCTCGGTGCAATCGGGTCTGCAGGGGCTCAGGCGCATCGAGTTGGCGAAACTCTCTGCCGACGGTGAGGATATCTTGTCGCATAAGGGTTTGGTGGACTGTCAGATCCTTGCCGTTTCCGGAGGCTGGAGTCCGGTTGTGCATTTGCATTCCCAGTCCGGCGGTCGTCCTCGTTATCAGGAGAGCCAGGCCTGTTTTATTCCGGGCGCCCCGGTGCAGGAGGAGCGTTCGGCCGGCGCGTGCGCCGGCAGTTTCGGCCTGACGGCATGCCTTCAGGAAGGCGCCGATGCCGGTGTCAGTGCGGCGGCGCAAAGCGGGTGGCCGGGAGGTTATGTGGATATTCCGGTTGCTGTCGAGCGTGCCGAATCGCCATTACAGCCTCTCTGGGAAGTGCCGGCGGGCGCGTTAGCGGGCGGCAGCGTCAAGAAGTTTCTGGATTTCCAGAACGATACGACGGCTTCGGATATCCGATTGGCTGCCCGTGAGGGCTACCGGTCGATTGAGCACGTCAAGCGTTATACCGCACTGGGTTTTGGTACCGATCAGGGCAAGCTCGGTAATATCAACGGGCTCGCGATACTCGCCAAGGCATTGGGCAAGTCTCCAGGAGAAGTGGGAACGACAACGTTCCGTCCGAACTATACGCCGGTGACGTTCGGAACGGTCGCAGGCCGCGCCCTGGGAAAGCAACTCTTTGACCCGGTGCGCAAGACTGCGATTCACCCCTGGCATGTTCGGCGCGGCGCAATGTTTGAGAACGTCGGACAATGGAAGCGTCCCTGGTTCTATCCCCGGGAAGGCGAGGATATGCATGCGGCGGTTAACCGTGAATGCCTCGCGACCCGAAGCAGCGTCGGTGTACTTGATGCATCGACCCTGGGCAAGATTGATATCCGTGGTCCGGATGCTTCGCGCTTTCTGAATCTGCTCTACACCAACAATTGGGATAACCTGCAGCCGGGACGCTGCCGCTACGGATTTATGTTGGGCGAAGACGGCATGGTGATGGATGACGGCGTCACGACCTGCATTGCCCCCAGTCATTACCTGATGACCACGACGACTGGCGGCGCGGCAGCGGTGATGTCCTGGATGGAGCGGTGGCTGCAGACCGAGTGGCCGGAACTCAAGGTGTATTTGACTTCCGTGACAGATCACTGGAGTGTCATGAGTGTGGCGGGCCCGAACGCGCGGGCCGTCATCAAGACAGCCGGGTGTGATCTGAAT
>DDZY01000007.1:0-3235 GCA_002346525.1 Proteobacteria bacterium UBA2996 | reverse complement strand
ATCCCGGCACGCATCAGCCGTATCAGCTTCAGCGGGGAGTCTGCGTTTGAGATCAGCGTCGACGCAAATCAGGGACTGGCCCTGTGGGAAGCCATCATGACGGCGGGCCGGGACTACGACATTACTCCTTACGGCACGGAGGCAATGCATGTCCTGCGCGCAGAAAAAGGCTATGTCATTGTGGGTCAGGATACCGATGGATCGGTGACACCGGTTGATCTGGGGATGGACTGGATTGTGTCCAAGAAAAAGGACTTTATCGGCAAGCGGTCCTTAAGTCGTTCCGATACAGATCGTCCAAACCGAAAACAGCTGGTGGGCCTGAAAACGCAAGATCCCTCCCGCGTGCTGCCGGAAGGAGCCCAACTCGTCAATACGCCTGGGGCTGAACAACCCGTTCCCATGATCGGCCATGTGTCTTCGAGCTACTACAGTGCACATCTGGGACACTCTATTGCACTGGCCCTGATCAAGGGAGGTCTTTCCCGAATGGGTGGCACAATATATGCCCAACTCATGGACGGATCAGTGGTACCGGCCACCATCTGCTCGCCTGTATTTTTCGATCCTGAAAACGACCGAACCAAGTCATGAAACAGCCTATCGTTATCACGATCGCGATTACAGGGTCGCAGCCAAGAAAAAAGGACAATCCTGCATTACCGGTGACGCCTTCCGAGCAGATTGAGTCCACTCATGAGGCCTTCGAGGCAGGTTCCTCACTGGTGCATATCCATGTCCGGGATAAAGACGAAAATTCCTCCTCTGACCCCGAGCTCTTTGGCCAAGTGCAGGAAGGGGTCAGGAAGCATTGCCCCGGCATGATCATCCAGTTTTCCACAGGCGGTCGCGGTCGTGAAGCCGATCAACGGGGCGCCATGATGTATCTGAAACCCGATATGGCCTCGCTGGCAACAGGATCAGTCAATTTTCCAACCATGATTTATGAAAATCCGCCGGAGTTGGTCGAATCCCTTGCCGCCAGCATGAAAGAGCATGGCGTGAAGCCGGAGGTGGAGGTGTTTGATGCGGCAATGCTGTACAACGCGGTAAAACTCTCGGAAGCCGGAAAGATTCCCAAGCCGCTGCATGTTCAGTTCGTGACCGGCATCCCCGGTGCGATGCCGACCCGTCGTAAGTTGCTGGAGTTTCTGGTGGACGAACTCCATGAGCTTGCGCCCGATGCCACCTGGTCCGCGATGGGTATTGGCGGGCGCCAGTTTGAAGTGAACAAATGGACACTGGAAATGGGTGGGCACGCACGGACGGGATTTGAAGATAATGTGAAGTTGGATAGAGATACATTGGCTCCCAACAACGCAGCACTGGTGACGCTCATTGCCGATGTGGCAGCGGAGTACGACCGGTATCCGGCAAGCCCCAAGGAAGCGCGGAACCTGTTGGGCCTTGCGCCGGCTGCCTAGGAGACCTACCAATATGAGCGCTAAGCAGTCTCCCCTGATAGAAATCGAGACGCCTGTTTCACGGCCAGGCTCCGACGGACAAACATTGTTCTGGATGCAGGAGCACGCCTTCTGTGTGCATCTCAATTTACGGGGGGATTCGTCTAACCCGGGTTTTTCCGAAGCCGTCACCGCAGTCACTGGAATCGCACTGCCCGAGCACCCGAACACCTGCGTGTCGTCTGAGCACTGCCGCGTGGCATGGTTGGGCCCTGATGAGTGGCTGCTGATCGGTGTTCATGAAGAATTTGGCTCGACCCCACTTGAAGATCGGCTTGCGCCGATGCATCACGCCCTGACGGACCTATCGGGTGGGCAGACGATTCTTCGGGTAGGAGGCGAGAATTGGCGTAATGTACTGGCATCGGCCTGCCCTTTCGATCTGCATCCGAGAGTGTTTGGAGAAGGGGCCTGCGCCCAGACCGTGATTGCCCATACCAACGTTCTGTTGATACCTGCAAGCGACCCGGATCGGGATGAAGCCCTTGATATTGTCGTGCGCCGAAGTTTTGCCGACCACCTCGCCCGCTGGCTGATGGACGCTGCGACCGAAGACGGTTTTGAATTGCTGGCACCGGTGGGATCAATCTAAAGGGTTCAGCACTGGGATGATGGAAAGGACAGCTTATTTCAACGGCGAGTACCTGCCGGAATCCAAAGTCTGTGTCTCATTCAGAGACCGGGGGTTCAATCTTGGCGATGCCGTCTTTGATGCGGAAAGAACCTTTGGCGGGAAAATTTTCCGGCTGAAGGCGCATATTGACCGCCTGTATCGGTCGCTTGAAAAGGCGTCGATAGATCCAGGTTTGACCCCTGCGGAAATGACCGACATCACGAGCGAGACCGTCGCGCGGAATCTTCCCTTGCTCGCGCCAGGCGAAGATTATTGGGTGATGCAACGGGTCACGCGCGGCCTCAATGTCGTCGGAGGCGAGTTGTGGCAGAGCAGTGGGGCAACGGTCATTGTCGAATGTACGCCACTGCCGCTTGCTGCGCGCGCCCCGATGCTCCGCGACGGGTTGGATATATTTACTCCGTCGCATCGGCGAGTCCCGCCTGAAAGCCTCGATCCGAACATAAAGAGCCACAATTACCTGAATCTTGTGATGGCGGATCTCGAAATCAGGGACCGTGCCGCTCACGCATGGGCGATGCTGTTGGATACCCGAGGATTTGTATCAGAGGGTATCGGCAGTAATGTGTTCTTCGTGAAAGACGGGGAACTGCTGACCCCGAAAGCGGACTACGTCTTGCCCGGAGTCAGTCGGGCCGTGGTGCTCGAATTGGCGGCGGCGGAGGGAGTGGTGACTCATGAAATGGATATCTCTCCAGAGCAGGCACGTAGCGCGGATGAAGCGTTTATTACCTCCACGAGTTTCTGTATCTGTCCCGTGCGCTCCTACGATGAGACGAGATTGGATAAGACAGGCATCCCGGGACCGATCACGGGTCGACTGATTGATGCATTTGCCGAAGAAGCCCAATTCGACTTCGTAGGGCAGTATCTTGATGCACTGACGAAGTAGATCGCGCTTTCCCTTTACAACCCTGTGGGAATGACCCCGTTTTTGACAGAATCCAGGCGGAAACCGACAATACCGCTTCGCTAGCACAATCCGCTGACAGGCTCAGATTAACCGAACGCTGAGGCGCCGTAATGGCGGCTCAGTCAGACCAGGAGAACGTTTATGCAAAACACGCTTGCCCAGGAAATATGGCCCTTGGCCCGCAGTTCGCGTATGGCCCAGGCGCTGCTCGTTGTTGCGGGAACG
>DDZY01000180.1 GCA_002346525.1 Proteobacteria bacterium UBA2996 | reverse complement strand
CAGCGTGTTGTCCTCAAATACCTTAACGGTGGCGATCTCCCCCGAGAAGGATGCCGCGCCGCCGAAATCCCGAAACAATGGGGCGCCGACCTGAAGGCGGGCGCCGTGCGCGTCATAAAGGTCTGCGGTACCGGTCATGAGACTCCTGCCTGATGGGTCTGCTGAAAAAACCCGAGGATGTCCTCGAAGGCATGCAGGCTTGGGAATTCCGCTGTATCCACGGGCGCTAATGTGGAGTCAGGTTTGGGTACGGCCAGCAGGTGTGAAATGCCGTAAGCGGCCGCGGCCCGCAGCACATCCAGGTTATCGTCGATAAACAGGGTTTTCGTCGGAGCAAACGGCTCAATCGCCTGCAGCAGTTCCCAGAAGTGGTCTTTTTCTTTGGGGTAGCCCAGTTCATGCGAACTGATGATACGGTCAAACAGCGGCGCAATCCCGGTCCGGCGCATTTTGATGTCGATCGTTTTCGGGTGAGCATTGGTGACCAGAACGACGCGACGCGTGTCGGCATGCAGGGCGGACAAAAAGTCTTCGGCACCCGGCCGGGTGCGGATTAGTTCACGCTTGGTGTCCTTGAGCGCAATGATGTCCAGATCCAGTTCACGACTCCAGAAGTCTGTGCAGTACCAGTCGAGGGTGCCCCGCAGTTCTTTCATCCGGGCGAGAACCTTATCCCGAGCGGTCTGCAAAACCAGGCCGTGATGTTGGGCGTAGTGATCTGGAATGAACTCGACCCAGAAATGGTTATCGAACCGCAAATCGAGCAGGGTACCGTCGAGGTCCAGAAATACCGATTCGATTTGGTTCCAGTCGATCATAGTGTTTCCAACAGCGTGCCGACACCACAGCCGGCTGTGCGGAGATGACCAGCATATTCTAGCGTCGCGGCAGCAGAAGACGACGGGGTCTTGTGCCGCCACGCTATTTTGGTTGTGTGACCTGATCGGCTGCGTTAATCTGGTCGGCACGTCCACTTCAGGCGATTTTGCCAAGATGAATACCTTGCCCGAAATTCTGAATACGACGCCGGTGGCGACCAGTCGACTGTTCTCGATCGAGCAGGTTGATCTGCGCTTTGCCAACGGAACCGAGGCGTGCTTTGAACGACTGGTCGGCGAGGGAGAAGGTGCCGTGATGGTGGTGCCCATGCACTCGGACCAGGAACTCATGCTCATCCGAGAGTATGCGGTCGGCGTTGAGCGCTATGAACTCAGTTTCGTGAAAGGCCGCATTGATTCAGGGGAGACACCGGAGCAGGCGGCGCATCGCGAACTTCGTGAAGAAATCGGCCTTGATGCTGGCAGGATGCAGGGATTGGCGACGGTTTCGCTGACGCCGGCTTATTCGAACTACCGCACCCACATTTTTCTCGCCCAGGATCTGTTCACATCTCCGTTGCAAGGTGATGAGCCGGAGCCGCTTGAGACCGAGGTGTGGCGGCTTTGTGATTTGCCGGCACTGCGGGATCGAGAAGATTTTTCCGACGGCCGCAGTATTCTCGCAACCTTTCTCGCCGCCGAGCGGCTCAACTCATGAGTACCATGGATGTGAAAGTAGAGGCCGTCGTCGAGATCGCCAAGGCAGCCGGCGTGGCCATCATGGACGTCTACGAGCGTGAATACGAGATCATCGAAAAAGCGGACGGTTCCCCGGTCACGACCGCTGACCATCGGGCGCATGACATCATCGTTGCGCAATTGCAGGTACTGACCCCGGACATTCTGGTTGTGTCAGAAGAATCCAAGGATATCGACGACAGCGAGCGGCTTAAAGCTGACCGCGTGTGGATGGTCGACCCCCTGGACGGGACCAAGGAGTTCATCCGCCGCAACGGGGAGTTCACAGTCAATATCGGCCTGGTAGACAAGGGCCGACCGATTTTGGGCGTGGTTTACTGTCCAAGTTCCCGCATCTGTTATTTCGCTGCGCAGGGGCAGGGCGCGTGGCGCCAGGATGGCGCAGCAG
This sequence comes from Proteobacteria bacterium UBA2996, assembly GCA_002346525.1. Taxonomy (GTDB): domain Bacteria; phylum Pseudomonadota; class Gammaproteobacteria; order Arenicellales; family UBA868; genus UBA868. The sequence goes on along the minus strand of DDZY01000180.1, from coordinate 914 downwards.
CGCCTGAGCCGATTCGGGTCAGCGCCTACGATCCAGCCCGGCCTCGGATGGTGGCAAGTCGCTCGCACGCCGGTGAGGCCGTGACCGCGTTTCGTCATGCGTTGGCGGCAAAGAGCGGATCCGACCCCGCCATTGTCAGCATGGGCAGTGCCTTGAAGGTTTGCGTGGTGGCTGAGGGGAATGCCGACGTCTATCCCCGTCTTGCACCGACTTCTGAGTGGGATACCTGTGCGTCCCACTGTGTGCTGAATGAGGCTGGGGGGCGACTGGTGGACTGCAACGGTACGGAACTCAGTTACAACAGGAAAAACATTCTCAACCCCTGGTTCGTCGCGATGGCTGATTCGGATGTGGATTGGCTTGAGTTCTGCCCCCCGCAAGAGCGTTAACCAACCACCGCCGGCTGTTTCAACGAAAGGCGGCCGGTGCCGCCGGACTATAATGAGCGTGATCCCGGGCTCACGGAACTTTCAGTCCTCACAAATATAGTGGACACGCTTCCTTTCACGAAGATGCACTCACTGGGCAACGATTTCGTCATGCTCGATGGGGTCAGTGCGCCTGTGGTACTGAGTCCGGAAACCATCCGCGGTATCGCAGATCGCCATCATGGCATCGGTTGCGATCAGGTGATCGTGGCGGAGTCCGCCACGAACGGCGCCGATTTTTTCATGCGCATTTACAACACGGATGGCAGCGAGTCCGGTCAGTGCGGTAACGGAGCGCGCTGCTTCGCCCGGTTTGTTCGGGAGCAGGGGCTGACTCAGAAGAGACATCTCGCAGTGCAAACGATCAGCACCCGCTTCAGTCTGACGATGGGTGCCGAGGGCGAGGTCAGTGCTGAACTCGACGTGCCCGAATTTGAACCCGCGAAGATTCCTTTTCGCACGGCCCAGCCGGCCGAACGCTATTCC
>DDZY01000070.1 GCA_002346525.1 Proteobacteria bacterium UBA2996 | reverse complement strand
GGGCGACATCCGAGGCATGGGTCTGATGGGCTGTCTGGAGTGGGTGGCCAGCCAGGAGAGCCGTCAACCTCTAGAACTTGACTACGAAGTAGGCAGCCGAATTGACAAGCATTGCCAGGCGCTGGGTCTTCTGGTCCGGCCGTTAATCAATATGTGTGTGATGTCGCCGCCGCTTTGTATCACCCGAGGTCAAATTGACGAAATGATTAGCATTCTTCGTGAGGGAATTTCCCGTACTATGGCCGATCTGGAAGCTGAGGGAATTGCAGAGTTTCATTAGTGCTGAGGGAGGGCTGGGACAACGTTAGCCACCACTTCTAATTTACTTTGTCGTAGTGACAACGGGATTGTGTTGGCGTGCGTAGTCCCGGCAGGCATCCCAGTCTTCCTCAAAGTGGTTGCGGATGCGCTCCAGGCTGTCGGCTTGGATCAGCGGCCGGGAATCGAGCAGCGCCTTGGGAACCAGTTTTGCAACGCCCAAAATACCGTAGCAGGTCCAGAGTCTGAGCCGGCGCTGCAACCGATGGAGTCCAGGGTGTTCAGCTGCTTCCGGGATCTCGGAAAAAATACGCTTGCCGACCTGCCGAGTCACCTTGAGTTGATCGTCGCTCCAGGAACTGTGCACCACCGACAGGTCGATCTGTTCTCGCTGGTATCGGGCCCCGGTGAAAGCACAGATCTGATCGATTAAGGAAAACGGGTCGGTTTTGAGGTCTTCGTGGAACAACACAAGAGGGGCGGAACCAAAACGGGACTCAATGGCTTCGATCATGGGCAGGAAGCGCATTTGCGGCTCACGCCAGATAGGCGGTGCAGAACTGTCCAGATCCGCGTAGCGCTCGAATTCCATGCTGCCGCCGTTCTTGAGATAACGTCTGTAATGAGACGCTATCCAGCGATCATGCCGTCGCAGCACCAGGATCACACGTGCGTCGGCTTTAAAGGCGGCGAACTCGTCCAGACGCTGGGTCAGTCGGTAAGCCGCTTCGCGGGAGATCAGGTAGCGCGGGTCCCGGGTGCGCTCGATCAGTCTCTGATATCCGCGGTAACGATCGCGAGGCACATAGCGGATGTTTTCCAGCCTGGGAAAGACCCGGTTCTGAAGATAGGTGGACGCTGCCTTCCCCAGACCAACATGAAAGAAGATCTGGTATTCGCTCGGATCCCTGGCCACGATGAGCCGATCTGCCGTAGATCTAGTCGGCGCGTTCGGTCTGTGCGCGCTGGGCGAGATAATTCATCAGGTCAATCAGTTCGTTATGGCCGCCCGCAAAGGACACCTTCGTCCGGTATTTTCCGTCAATGATGATCGTTGGCACGCCATCTGTGTCGTATCGGCCAGACATATCCGCCGCGTGCGCAACCATCGAGTCAACACCGAACGAATTGAAGGTATCTAATATCGGCTGCGGGTCCAGCCCCTGCTCGGCAACCCAGTCCGCCACCTGTTCCGCCTTCCTGAAGCGTTTCCGGTCTTTATGAATCGCCTCAAAATAGGCTTCATGTAGTTGATCTACTAGACCCAGGGCGACAAAAGTGTAATAGACCCGTGCATCAAACGCCCATGAGCGATTCAGTATCGCAGGGAGTCGAACAAACTCCACAAACTCCGGTTTGCTCTTGAGCCATTTGTTTAGATAAGGCTCAAGCGTGTAGCAGTGTGGACAGCGGTACCAGAAGAGTTCAAGTACTTCTATCTTGTCCCCCGTATGAACGGGCTGCGCGACTTGAAGTTCAAAGAAATTGACATCCTGTTGGTACTCTTGTGCATGTGCTGCTGTTGGCAGGCTCAGCAGGAAAAAAAGACCCAGAGTGCTAAGAACTTGTTTCATTGAAGTGTCCTCGGGAGGAATACAGTGCTCAATTCAGCCGCGCATTGAGTAGGTCGCGCAGTCCGTCGAAATTACCGTTGCTCATCATGACCACGCGATCGCCTGATTCGACCACACCACAGACCGTATCAACGATCTGTGCAGTGGAATTACACACCATAATTTTATCCCCGTCTTTGAAATGTGTCAGTTCTTCGGGATCCCAATCGAGGTCATCACGGCGGCAGATGATAGCGACGTCGGCGAGTGACAGTGCCTGCGCGAGTTCGGATCGCTGAACACCCTGTTTCATCGTATTGGAGCGTGGCTCGAGAACGGCGACCAATTTTCCCACTGGGTCAAAAGCCCGTAGCGATTTCAGGGTTTCCCGTACGGCCGTGGGATGGTGCGCAAAGTCGTCGAAAAGTGCGATAGAGCAGTTCGGGTTGACCCGCTCAAGCCGCCGCTTGGGCGCTTGAAATTCAGCCAGTGCCGCACAGGCGTCCTCAGGTTTAGCACCGATCACGTGAGCCGCGGCAATAGCACCGATCGCGTTCTGCAGGTTGTGTTGGCCCATCAGCGGCCACTCGACTGTCGCAACGTGATGATCCTCGCAGTAGACATCAAAACGCCGGCAGTCCGCCTGCAGCGCGGCGGCACGCCAGACGGCGGGGACGTCGGTGCAACTGTAGCGAATGACCTGCGACCAGCAGCCGCGCGCCAGCAGGTTGCCGAGCTCGGGCTGATCTGCGTTGACCACGACGGTTCCGTTCGCGGGGACACTTCGCAGCAGATACTGAAACTGTTTTTCGATGTCGGCAATGCTGTCAAAAATGTCGGCGTGGTCAAATTCGAGGTTTCCAAGCATCAGGACATCAGGACGATAGTGAAGAAATTTTGAGCGCTTATCAAAGAACGCCGTATCGTACTCATCGGCTTCAATGACAAACCACGCTCCCGCGCTAAGTCGTGCTGAGACGTCGAAGTTTCCAGGAAGCCCTCCGATCAGGAACCCCGGCTCCAGACCGCATGCATCGAGCAAAAAAGCACAGATACTGGAGGTGGTGGTCTTGCCGTGCGTCCCGGCGATCGCGAGGACACGCTTTTGCGGAATGATGGTCTCGCGCAGCCAGCGCGCTCCCGAGGTATAGGCGAGACGCTGATTCAGTATGTACTCGACCAGAGGATTGCCCCGCGACAACGCATTGCCGATAACAAAGAGGCCGGGTGTCGTCCCTGAGTCGAGAAATCCCGGCTCGTAACCTTCCTGTACCGCGATATCCTGAGAGGCCAGCAGGTCACTCATGGGGGGGTAGATCCCCTGATCACAACCACTGACGTCAA
>DDZY01000134.1 GCA_002346525.1 Proteobacteria bacterium UBA2996 | reverse complement strand
ACTCACGCCCGACTCGGCCTGACGCAGCCGTTTGGGTCGTCCGATACTGTGATCCCAGAGAATAATGATTCCCGCCACCATGAGGGCCAGAAACAACGCAAACTCAAAATCCATCACTCACCTACCTTGAGTACAGAAAGAAAGGCTTCCTGCGGAATTGAGACAGAACCAATTTGTTTCATACGTTTTTTTCCTTCCTTTTGCTTTTCGAGAAGTTTTCGCTTGCGAGTAATATCACCGCCGTAGCACTTGGCGGTGACATTCTTTCGCAAGGCCTTGACCGTCTCCCGCGCGATAATTTTGGAACCGATGGCGGCCTGAATTGCCACGTCAAACATTTGCCGGGGGATGAGCTTTTTCATCCGTGTAACGAGTTGCCGCGCTCGATACGGCGCCTGCTCCCGATGGGCAAGCGCGGATAACGGTTCAACTCTGTCGCCGTTGATCATGACATCAATTCTGACCATGTCGGCGGCACGATCGTCAATCGACTCGTAGTCAAATGATGCAAATCCGCGGCTCACTGATTTCAGGCGGTCATGAAAATCCAGGACGACCTCTGACAGCGGCAGTTCAAAAATAAGAACCGCCTGCCTGCCATGATAAGTCAGTTCTTTCTGTGCCCCGCGTTTTTCGATGCAAAGACTAATGACGGCGCCAATGTACTCCGTTGGGCACAGCAGGCGTGCTTCAATAAACGGTTCATAGACTTCAGCCACCGACCCGGAGTCAGGCATTTGCGACGGATTCTGGATGGAGCGTGACACGCCGTCCGTGCCGAGAATCTGATAGACGACGGTGGGCGCTGTGGTAATTAACTCAAGATCATATTCGCGCTCGAGACGTTCTTGGATGATCTCCATGTGCAGCATACCGAGAAATCCGCAGCGAAAGCCAAAACCCAATGCCGGGGAAACCTCGGGCTCATACACCAGTGACGCATCGTTCAGGCTGAGTTTCTCAAGCGCATCCCTGAAGGCTTCAAAATCTGCGTTGTTGATCGGATAGAGCCCTGCAAAGACAGCGGGTTTTTCGGTCTTGAACCCCTGGAGACTTTGTTCCGCGGGTTTCGCCGCATCTGTAATGGTGTCGCCAACCCTCGCCGCTTTGATATCCTTAATGCCGGCGACAACATAACCGACCTCTCCCGCGATCAGTTCCCTGGCAGGCGACCGCTTCGGTGTGAACCGTCCGATTTCTTCGATCGAGTAGTTTTTTCCTGTTGACATCATCAGGATCCGACGTTTGGCTTTCAGCGTGCCCTCCTTTACCCGGACCAAAGACACCGTCCCTAGATAGTTGTCGAACCAGGAGTCAATGATTAAGGCGCTCAGATTGCCCGTGGGAATGCCCGTAGGGGGAGGAACGGCCTTAACGATCTTTTCCAGCACCGCCTCGATACCTATCCCCGTCTTGGCTGAGACTTGCAACGCGTCGGTGCAGTCCAGTCCAATCAGATCCTCGATTTCCGCCGCTGCCCGATCGGCATCCGCTGCGGGCAGATCGATTTTATTTAAGACCGGAATGATTTCCAGGCCGAGATCCGCAGCCGTATAGCAGTTGGCAACGGTTTGTGCCTCAACGCCTTGAGAAGCATCGACCACCAGGAGGGCCCCTTCACAGGCGCTCAACGAACGCGAGACCTCATAAGAGAAGTCCACATGTCCCGGCGTATCGATGAAATTCATCTGATATCCCTGCTTATCCCGCGCCTGATAGTTCAAAGATACGCTTTGTGCCTTGATGGTGATCCCGCGTTCACGTTCGAGGTCCATCGAGTCCAATACCTGTTCGGTCATCTCACGATCAGTCAGGCCCCCGCACCGCTGAATCAAGCGGTCGGCGAGTGTTGACTTGCCGTGATCAATATGCGCGATAATCGCAAAATTCCGAATAAGGCTCTGATCGACCCGATTCATTTCCAGTGTCCGGTGGGAGGCAGGGGCGTCGGCAGTTGCCGCATACAGTTGGGCTAAGAGGCTAGCCCCTAACGAATATTATATTGCGCCCGATCTCCCTGCACACATTTCGGAGACACGGGCACCAACCGGTGACCCAGCCCACAGTTAGAATGAATGTCGACCAAACCGTATTTTCCCATGTTGCGTGAGACGACTGTTGTAATCGTCGGCAGCGGTCTTGCGGGAGTCAGCCTGGCTCTGAAATTAGCTGATAAAAGGATCGATTGCCTGATCTTGACGAAGTCTCAACTGGCTTCCGGCTCAAGTATCTGGGCGCAAGGCGGGATCGCAGCGGCGCTGGATCCGAAGGACAGCTTCGAAGCGCACATTCAAGACACGCTGCAAGCGGGCGCTGGCCTATGCCATGAGTCGGCTGTTCGAACGGTTGTAGAGGGCGCACCTGAATCGATCAGCTGGTTGCGTAGCGCCGGTGTTGATTTTGATGGACAGGATGATTTTCCTCGAGGACTCCATCTGGCACGCGAGGGTGGACACTCACACAGGCGTGTAGCCCATGTAGCGGATACTACCGGGCGTGCAGTGGTGAATGCGCTGGATCGGAAAGTACTGGCCTCGCCACACATTTCGGTGCTTGAGAATCATACGGCGATCGATTTGATTGCGGGGCCAGTGCCGGGAAGGCAGGATCAACGACGTGTTTCGGGTCTTTATGCGCTGGATGAACACGCCGATCAGGTCACGACAATTCATGCCCGAGCCGTTGTTCTCGCAACCGGTGGAGCCTCCAAAGCTTACTTGTACACGAGCAACCCTGACTCCTCTACCGGAGACGGTATCGCGATCGCGTGGCGTGCGGGTTGCTCGGTAGCCAATCTCGAGTTCGTCCAGTTCCATCCGACTTGCCTCTATCACCCCCACGCCGGCAATTTCCTAATATCCGAGGCGGTCCGGGGTGAAGGGGGGAAGTTACTTTTGCCCGATGGTACTGCTTTCATGGAGGCCCACGATCACCGTGCCGAACTTGCCCCCCGGGATATCGTAGCTAGAGCCATTGATTACGAAATGAAGAAAGGGGGCCACGACTGTGTCTATCTTGACATCAGTCATATGGCGGCGGAAAAAATCAAGCGGCATTTTCCAGGAATCTACGATAGGTGCCAATCCTTCTCAATTGATATTACGACCGAACCAGTGCCTGTCGTCCCCGCGGCCCACTATACCTGCGGAGGCATCGCCACCGACCTCAGGGGTCAAACCGATCTAGAGGGGCTTTACGCTTTAGGAGAGAACGCACATACCGGTCTGCATGGTGCAAATCGTCTCGCGAGCAACTCGCTCCTGGAGTGCATTGTGTTCGCCGATCGGGCA
>DDZY01000084.1:8096-9111 GCA_002346525.1 Proteobacteria bacterium UBA2996 | reverse complement strand
GTTTGTTGGCGCTCAAAATTTATGGGATTGTCGGGTATCTGAGTGATCCAGATCTCAGTGAGGCTCTTCACTCTCTTCAGCATCAGGGTCAAGTCGAGAACCTGTTGGTCCAACCTCAAGATATCGCACGACATCGCTTGCGGGCAGTGACTGATCAGGGGACTGAGTGTCAGATCGTGATCCCTCGTGATCAACGCCTGGGAGATGGGGCTATCCTTTGGTTGGATTCGGAGCGGGCGATTATAGTGAGGATTGATGAGCAGCGATGGCTAAAACTCTCCCCATCATGCACCGCAGACGCGCTTGAGTTAGGTTATTTTTGTGGCAACCTTCACTGGCGCGTCCGTTTTGAAGACGGAGTAATTCTGATAGCGCTGGAAGGTCCAGAAAATGATTATCTGGACCGGCTTGCGTTGTTTATTAATTCGGGGCGAGTCAGGAAGTTGTCAAGTGAGTAATTCGGACCTTAGCCGGGAGCTATTGAGCACCCTTCAGTATGGTGACAGTTTTTTCCCAACAGGGGCAACGTCGACTTCGAACGGACTCGAGGCGCTCGTTGACGATGGCGTCGTGGCAGACGCACATACACTCGAGCGATTCATTGGCGGTCAGCTTCGATGGCGATGGCATCCGTTTGAGAGACCCTTCCTGATATCGAGCCACCAAGAAAGTCAACATCTACAGAACGTTGCTTCACTGGATCAACTGATTCATGCTCAGTCGCTTGCTACTGAAGCAAGAGAGGGCTCAATCCGGACGGGAAGGGCGTTGTTGAGAATGCACGTGGGTATAAAAACGCCTGGAGCATTGGAGTATCAAAATTTGGTTGTGGCAAAGGGCGCGCATGGCCATAACGCCGTTGTTCAGGGATTGGTTTGGAGTCGGTCTGGCGTGTCAACGGCTCAATCCGAGCTGATCTCAGCGCATACTTTCTGTGTGACTTATCTCGGTGCCGCAATCCGGTTGGGTATTGTCGGGCACCAAAATAGTCAGAGTATCCTCGTGCAGCTGCACG
>DDZY01000084.1:0-7781 GCA_002346525.1 Proteobacteria bacterium UBA2996 | reverse complement strand
GAGTATTCAGGAACTGGTTCAGGTGCCACCGGCTCAAGTAGATGTCGTGACTTCATTTTGTCCAGAGCAGGAAGTCGCGATGATGCGCCATGAGAAGCTTTCGTCCAGGCTTTTCTTAAATTAAATTTGAAATAACTGTTCAAGGAGGAAGCGATGCTGCTCACACCGACAGAGATGGAACGATTGGTCATCTTTTCCGCGGCGGAGCTCGCCCGAAAACGGCGGAACAAAGGATTGGCGCTGAATCACCCCGAGGCAATTGCGTTGATCAGCGACGAGATTCTTGAAGGTGCTCGAGAAGGTCGGAGCGTTGCCGAATTGATATCGTTCGGTTCGACGATCCTGACAACAGATGATGTGATGCCCGGGGTTGCTGAACTGATGCCAATGATTCAGGTTGAGGGTACATTTCCTGACGGTACGAAACTGGTCACGGTGCACGATCCTATCCGTCAGGGAAGTAAGGCGACCGAAGAAGCTTACAAAACCCCCGGCGAGTTAATTCCTGGTGAAGGTGAGATCGAAATTAACAAAGGCCGCTCGAAGACCACGCTGCGCGTCGTGAATACGGGAGACCGTCCGGTACAGGTAGGCAGCCATTACCACTTTTTTGAGACCAATCGTGCGCTGGATTTTGATCGTGAGGTCTCCTACGGTATGCATCTTGATGTACCTGCTGGAACTGCGGTGCGGTTTGAGCCGGGAGAAGACAAGGAAGTCACCCTCACGCAGTTCGGCGGCACGCGTGAACTGTTCGGTTTAAACGGACTGACTAACGGTTCCGCGGATAGCGAAATTCAGAAGTCCGCAGCGTTGCAGCGGGCGCGCAGCAAGCAATTCAAGGGGGTGTGAAGCTATGGCCACGATGACACGGAAAGAATATGCCGAGATGTATGGTCCCACTAAAGGGGATGCGATCCGGTTAGGCGACACCTCCCTGATTGCAGAGGTCGAACATGATTACGGGGTTCCCGGAGATGAATGTCTCCATGGGGGAGGTAAGACACTGCGTGATGGCCTGGGATTAACCCCGGGGTACGACAGTGCGATGGGTTCCCTAGATATGCTGCTTTGCAACGCGTTGGTCATTGATCCGGTGTTGGGCATCGTCAAGGGAGACGTCGGGATCAAGGACGGTCGTATTGTCGGGATCGGCAAGGCGGGCAATCCAGCCACTATGGATGGTGTTGACTCAAACCTGATCTGTGGTGCTGCGACAACAGTCCGAGACGCCGAGGGATTGATCGCCACACCAGGGGGGATTGACGTTCACGTGCATTTTGACAGTGCCCAACTTTGCGAACATGCCATCAGTTCAGGAATTACAACCATGCTGGGTGGATCACTCGGGCCAATTACCGTTGGTATCGACTGTGGGGGTGCGTGGAACGTAGGGAAAATGCTCCAGGCGGCAGAGCACTGGCCCATCAATTTTGGATTCCTGGGTCGTGGAAATACTTCAAAGCCACGATCGATCTACGATCAGATTCGGGGCGGTTGTTTTGGCCTCAAGATTCATGAGGATTGGGGAGCGATGCCGGCCGTTATCGATACCTGTCTCGGGGTTGCTGATGAGTTGGATTTCCAGGTTCAACTGCATACGGATACGCTCAATGAGAGCGGCTTTGTGGAGGACACGCTCGCCGCTATTAATGGCAGAACGATTCACATGTATCACACGGAAGGAGCAGGTGGAGGCCATGCGCCCGATATTATTCGTGTTGCAGGAATAAAGAACTGCCTCCCATCTTCCACGAACCCGACGAACCCGTACACAGTGAATACGTTCGATGAGCACTTGGATATGACCATGGTGTGTCATCACCTCAGCCCTTCAATTCCGGAGGACGTTGCCTTTGCAGAGAGTCGTATTCGCTCCCAGAGTATCGCAGCCGAGGATATTCTTCATGACCTGGGTGCCATCTCGATGCTGGGCTCCGATAGCCAGGGAATGGGACGGATCAACGAGGTGATTTGCAGGACATGGCAGTTGGCTTCAAAAATGAAAGATCAGCGCGGTCGGTTGGAACAGGAACAGACCGTACACGGAGATAACGAACGGATCAAAAGGTACATCGCGAAATACACCATCAATGCTGCACGCGCTTTCGGGATTGATCCCTATGTCGGGTCTTTAGAGCCGGGCAAGATGGCAGATGTGATTCTATGGCGGCCCGGGTTTTTCGGCATTAAGCCCGAGTTGGTTGTCAAAGGCGGGTTCATCGTCCGTTCGCCGATGGGAGACAGCGCCGCGTCCCTGATGACTTGTGAACCACTACAAATGCGGCCGCAGTGGGGTGCGTTTGGGTCAGCTCCCGCGTCTTTAAGTGCGTGTTTTGTGAATTCACTCGCAATTGAGAACAATCTGTCTGAGAGTCTTGGCCTGCGCAAACAGTTGTTGCCAACGGGTCCGACGAGAAAACTGAACAAACAACACATGCTACACAACGATCTTTGTCCCGCGATCGAGGTGGACCCCCAGACCTTTGATGTTTCCGTGGACGGTCAGGTTGCCTATTGTGAGCCTGCTGAGACTCTGCCGCTGACCCAGAGGTATATGCTCAGATGACCGAACGGATTGATCTTCACCAGAGCGCTGCACGAATTGGAATTGGGGGGCCCGTTGGATCGGGAAAGACAGCGCTGGTCGAGAGGCTGATCCCCGCTTTTCATGACGCGGATTATGAAGTGGCTGTGGTGACGAATGATCTGGTCACCCGTGAAGATGCAGAGCGATTGAAGCGGGGCGGCCTGATTGATCCCGCACGTGTAATGGCAGTCGAGACAGGAGCTTGTCCACATACCGCAATTCGGGAAGATCCTACGCTGAACATACAGAGTGTTGAGGAGCTATGTCTTCTGTATCCGGGTCTAGCGGCAGTGTTACTTGAGAGTGGTGGGGATAATCTTGCCTCGACTTTCTCGCTCGAACTCGTTGACTACTGGATGTTTGTTATTGATGTTGCCGGGGGTGACGACATTCCCCGCAAAAAAGGTCCTGGGGTGATTAAGTCTGATCTTTTGGTCATCAATAAGGTCGATCTTGCGCCGCATGTCGGAGTGGATCTCGACAGAATGCGTGCGGACGCAGAGGACGTCCGTGGCGGAAGACCTGTCATTATGACCAACTGCTTGAAGGGCGAAGGAGTGGGTGAGGTCCTTGAGCAGCTGAGACGTGATGTTCTCTTTCATTAGTGCGCGTTATGGAGTCCACGGTTGATCATGCAAAACCTCATTTGGACCTTCGTCTGAGAACTCACTGCGATAAGACCTTTATTGATCGACAATACTCGCGTTACCCATTTCACATTTGTAAGCCGCTATATGTGGATGATCATCCTGGCGGCATGGCAACGCTATATGTTCAATCGACCGCTGGTGGAATCTTTGCAGGCGACCGGTTAAGTGTTCGCATCTGCGCTCAGCCATACAGCCAGGTCCATCTGACTTCGCAGGCGTCTACGGTTGTTCATCGCATGACCGGGAGTAACGCGCTATTGGATACCTCGGTGCAGATCGAAGACGGCGCGCTGGTTGAGTATCTTCCGGACCCTCTGATTCTCTTTCCGGATTCGGATCTAACCTCTCGCCTCACGGTTCGGCTCAATGGGCGCTCAGCGGCGATTTTCTGTGATTCATTTCTGATGTATGACCCTTATCACCGGGGGGACCACTGTTCTAACTTTACCAACGAGACGTCGGTGTATAGTGCCGATAATCAACTGCTGTGTCGTGATAGAACCTCTGTTTCGGGTTCTGAGATTGCCCTTCAGACCGAGGGCATTATGGGTTCCAATATGGTAGTGGGAACCTTTTACTACCTCCATGCAGAGGAGGATGTGGGTCGAATGCTCGGCAGGCTTAATAAGGCTGTAGAAGATGTCTCGGGCGCATACGTTGGGGTATCGGCTCTCCCGAACGAAGTTGGGGTATGGGCGAGGATCATCGCTGCCGAAGTGGCGGATCTGCGCCATACGATAACGCGCCTGTGGACTGCCGCCAGGGAGAATGTGACCGGCCGTAAGCCGTTGAAAAGACGGAAATGAAAGCACCATCAAGCCTGATGATGATATCGAACTCGGCGTTAATGGTCATCGATTTTCAGACAAGCCTTGCCCTGGCGATGTCGGGCCCGGCGGCGGTTTCGACCAACATTGACGCGACTGGTTCAGTCGGCAATCCAACAAAGTCGTCTGGGCCGAATTTATTGTTGATCTAAAGTCTTGTACGGCTAGCCGGTTGCCCGATAGGCTGTCAGCCGAATCTCTGCGGCAGCCTCCCGGATCGGTATTAGGGCCTGATACTCAGGGGACTCGTTCCAGCGCCTGATCGAATCCGCGTCTGGAAACTCAATGATCACAAGGTCGTGCCCCTGGCCCTGCTCGCTGAGTACGGGGTCGGTTGATCCCCGGAAGAGCACCTTCGCACGATATGGTTTCAATGTCTCTGGAACCATTGTTTTGTATCGCACCCATTGTCCTGCATCAAGGACCTGAATCTCACCAACTAGTAAACACTTCATGTCTTTAGCGTATTAATTAGGATGACAGCTTGCCTACGTCTGATTCTATCGGAGGTCTTGAAAGAGATGCTATCGGGTGCCCGGCGATATTGGCCAGAAGACGAATTCGAACAGGCATATAATGACCCCGACAGATACCGGTGAGGGTAAGTTGCGTGCGGGTTCCACAGGGCAAGGCTTACGATGAAGTTAACGTGGGCGATGAGTTCGATTATGTATTGACAATCACGGAGACTCATCTTGTCACCGCTGCGGGTCTTTTCGGTGACTTCAATCCGTTGCATGTAGATGAAACGTTTGCGAGTCAATCCCGTTTCGGCGGACGCATCCTGCACGGCCCGTTTACCAGCGCGTTTGTTGCGGCTCCCGTCGGTATCTATTTTTCAGGAACCGCAATTGCCTATCTTGAGCACAGCTGCCGGTTTCTTGCTCCAGTCAAACCGGGCGACACGCTGCGGACGCGCTGGGAGATAACTGATATGACAGACAAGCCGAAGTTTCAGGGCGGGGTGATCGGCCTGAGTTGCCTCTGCACCAACCAGCAGGATGTTGAAGTCGCCAGTGCATCAGGCAAAATCATGGTCGCGGCGCGCGAGACCGCCGGAGACGCCTGATATGAATGACACTCTGCACGGCACGCGAATTCTGATCTACAGCCATGACTCATTTGGTCTGGGACACTTGCGCCGATGCCGGACCATTGCTCATGCCCTGGTGGATCAGTTTGTGGGTCTGAAGGTCCTGATCGTCTCGGGTTCGCCGATCATTGGCAGTTTTGATTTCAAAAGCCGGGTGGATTTCGTACGGATTCCGGGCGTGGTCAAGCTCCGCGGCGGCGACTACACCTCTCTTTCAGATCATATTGACCTTTCGCAGACGCTTCAGTTGCGTGCTTCAATCATGGAGCAGGCGGCCGATACCTTTGCTCCCGATCTTTTTATTGTAGATAAGGAGCCGTTAGGACTCCGGGGAGAAGTCACCCAAACCCTTGAGAAGCTGCGTGACAAAAAGGTGCCGACTGTATTGGGACTTCGCGATATTCTGGACGATCCCGTGCTGCTGAATCAGGAGTGGAACCAGCGCGGCACGCCGCGAGATCTGGAAGCCTGGTACGACGAGATCTGGGTGTTTGGATCACGTTCCATGGGTAATCCGCTCTCCGAACTCGGGGTCAGTGAAGCCGCCCTACAGAGAATGGTCTACACCGGGTATCTGCGCCGAGCGGTGCCTTCGATTGCCAGGGCGCCGGTCAACCTGCCGAGTGAGCCGTTTCTGCTGGTGACGCCGGGTGGTGGGGGAGATGGGGAGACCTTGGTGGATTGGGTTTTGAGCGCGTTGGAAGAAAAACCCAGACCGGCAAAACCCGTTGTGATTGTACTCGGGCCTTTTATGCCGCAAGCCATCAGGCAACAGTTTCAATTGCGGGCCGAGGTGCTCGATCGGGTGCAGACCATCGTGTTTAACTCCAACATGGAGTTAGTGATGGAGCGAGCAGCGGGAGTGGTTGCAATGGGCGGGTACAACACATTTTGCGAAATCCTGTCGCTCGATAAACCCGCTCTACTGATCCCGCGTTCGACGCCGCGCATGGAGCAAACGCTGCGTGCCCACCGGGCTTCCTCCCTGGGACTGGTATCAATGCTGGACGGCGATGGTGATCGGTCCGCTGAGGCTATGGCACAGGCTTTGCGCAGGCTGGAGCGCCAGCCGCTGCCTTCCGCCGCGGGAGCAGACCAGATCCTGTCGGGGCTTGAAGTGATCTGCGAGCGTACCAGTGGCCTGCTTTCTGAGAAAACATCCAGACATCGCGATATCGCCTGAACTCGCGGTGCCGGGCCGGCGCTTTGATTCTTTTCTACGTTCAACATCTGCTGGGTATCGGCCACTTTCGCCGGACGCTTGCCATTGCCGAGGCATGCCAGAACGAGGGAATACAGGTCGAGGTGATCAGTGGCGGGATGCCCGTTGAGGTGCAACCAGTATCGTCTGTTCGGGTGCACCAGCTCGAACCGCTGCAAAGTGCTGATCTTTCCTTTTCGAGAATTGTGGATCGTCACGGCGAGCCTCTAAACGAAGCTTTGGAAACAGTGCGTTCGCAAGAACTACTTCAGCTTTTTCACGACTTAAGGCCGAAGGTGCTGGTAACGGAATTATTTCCTTTTGGCCGAAGGCGGTTTCAGTTTGAACTTCTGCCTTTGCTGGAAGCGGCACGGGCTGCAGGAACACCTGTGTTGTGTTCTGTCCGGGATAGCATCCAAAAGCACTCGAAAGCCCGTGAAACAGAGACCGCGGGCTGGCTTCGCCGGTATTTTGAAAAGGTGCTCGTCCATGGCGACGCGCAATTCCTGCCCTTAAGTGACTCCTTTGGCGAGTTCGATGCAATCGCCGACCTTGTGCTCTATACGGGCTTTGTAGACACGACCTCTTTACCCACGCGAAGTCATGAGGCTGCATTGCAGGACCACCAGGAAGTGCTCGTTTCTGCAGGCGGAGGAAAGGCTGGCGAACTGCTCTATCTTGCAGCAGCGGAAGCCAGTGCGTTGTCGACCCATTCCGATATCACTTGGCGAATTCTTGCCGGCACGTCGCCCGATCCACATTTTGTCAGTCGGTTACGCCAACTGGGTGCCAGTACTCTTACGGTGGAAGCAAACCGGGCGGACTTTCGGGATCTCTTGGGATCCTGCAGACTGTCTGTCTCGCAAGCGGGATACAACAGTGCTGTTGACATTTTATCGAGCGGTGCACCGGCGCTGTTCGTTCCCTTCGCCGGGGAAGGAGGCGAGACTGAGCAGCCTGCACGGGCGCAACATCTGTCGGCCATTCAGAGGGTCCAGGTTCTCCGGGAAGCGGAGCTCGATGGTCCAACACTAGCGGTCGAGGTGGACCGCCTGCTTGCTGGCGGCCCCCCGCGTTTTGCTCCCATCGTTTGTGATGGTGCGTCGCGTTCAGCCAAAGCCCTGAAACGCTATCTCGCCGCATGAACTCGCCGTTCCCATCAGCGGTCCAGATCAGGGTATTTGAGGTGTCTGACCAGGAACGACTCGTGCAGCTTTGGCACGACTGTGATCTGACCCGTCCGTGGAACAATCCTGAAGACGACATTCGCCAGTGTCTGGAGAATCCCTCTTCCGAACTGCTGGTGGCAGCCGCCGAAGACACGCTTTGCGGGAGTGTCATGATCGGCTGCGATGGTCATCGTGGCTGGGTGTATTACCTTGCCGTGGATCCACAATATCGCCATCAGGGGATTGGGCGG
>DDZY01000061.1 GCA_002346525.1 Proteobacteria bacterium UBA2996 | reverse complement strand
CGTCCCGTTGCGCTGTTTATCGGTCTCCGATATACCCGAGCGCGCCGCCGCAATCATTTCGTCTCTTTCATTTCAGGTGTCTCGATTCTGGGAATCACCATCGGCGTCTGGGCCTTGATCACGGTCCTGTCCGTCATGAACGGCTTTGAGCGCGAGCTTCGGGAGCGGATTTTGAGTGTGGCTTCCCATGCGACGGTCAGCGCTCGAACCGGATGGCTTGAGGATTGGTCGGCACTTTCCGAGTCGGTTTCCGAGCACCCAGAAGTGCTGGCGGCGGCCCCGTTTATTTATGGTCAGGGTTTACTCACCCGCGCGGATACGGTGTCCGGGGTGCTGATTCGGGGTGTCCTTCCAGAAAAGGAAAAAGAGGTATCAAGCATCCTTGATCACCTGACGTCTGGTGAATCTGGTTCCCTTAGACAGGGCCGCTGGAACATCGTACTCGGCGCGCAACTGGCGCGCTCCCTTGGCGTGAGCGTAGGCGATCGGGTAACGCTAATCGCGCCGAAAGGCAAGATCACGCCGGCCGGCTTGCTCCCCCGAATGCGTCGGTTTGAGGTCAGCGCAATTTTTGAAATGGATATGTATGAATATGACTCCGGCATCGCATTGATTCACCTCGGAGACGCTGCCAGGTTGTTGGAGACCGAAGGAGGTGTGACAGGTGTGAGGCTGAGGCTTGACGAGATCTACCGGGCGCCGCTGGTGACCCAGCAGTTACGACGGCGCCTCGGCAGCAATTTTCGATTGACTGACTGGACCCGTGAGCACGCAAATTTCTTCACTGCACTAAAGATAGAGCGGCGCGTCATGTTTGTGATTCTGTTGCTGATTATTGCAGTGGCGGCGTTCAATATTGTCTCAACCCTCGTCATGGTGGTCACCGACAAGCGTGCGGATGTTGCCATTCTTCGCACCCTGGGTCTGGGGCCCTTGCAGGTGATGGCCGTATTTATCGTACAGGGTGTTGTGATCGGCTTCGGAGGAACGCTTGTCGGCGGCGTCTTGGGGGTACTCACTGCGCTCAATATCGAGACCTTGGTACCGTGGGTTGAAAATCTGTTTGGGATCGAATTTTTTCCTGCCAGTGTCTACGTCATAAGCGACTTTCCTGCCCAACTCAAATGGCCGGACGTTTATCTGATCTCTGGGGTGTCATTTCTGATTTGTCTCGCCGCAACCCTGTATCCGGCCTGGCGCGCATCCCGTACCCAACCGGCGGAGGCACTCCGTTATGAGTAAGCAGGAGATCGTGATTGCCTGCCGACAGGTTTGTGTCGCTTTCTCAGAGCCCGGCCTTTCGGTTGAAGTGCTGAATGGAATCGATCTCAGCATTCCGGTGGGGGAAAGTGTTTCTGTCGTTGGTGCCTCAGGTAGCGGTAAGAGCACACTGCTACATACTCTGGGCGGCCTGATGGGTCCAACGTCAGGAGAGGTGGTTCTATCCGGTCAGAATTTAACGGGACTAACGGCAGTGCAATTGGGCAAAGTGCGAAACCGCCATCTGGGATTTGTGTACCAATTTCATCATCTGCTCCCAGAGTTTTCTGCGCTGGAGAACGTGGCCATGCCGTTGCTGATCCGGGGAGACTCCGTCGCAGACTCAACGGAACAGGCAGTCCTGATCTTGAAGCGAGTCGGACTCTCTCATCGCCTAAAGCACAAGCCCTCGGAACTGTCCGGAGGCGAACGCCAGCGCGCCGCAGTGGCCAGGGCGCTTGTAACCTATCCTGATTGTGTTTTGGCAGATGAACCTACAGGAAACCTCGACCAGAAGACAGCGGCCCAGGTGCAGGAACTCTTGTTGGAACTGATGGCAACCGAGAAACTCGCCCTGATCGTTGCCACCCATGATCTGGAGTTTGCGCGAAGCCTATCAGTTCAATACGAGCTACGGGACGGAAGACTGCATCAACTGCCCCTGAGCGAGTGACCTGATTTCTCGGCGGCTCCCGGCGCCGGTCAAGCGCTGAGGGTGTGAAAACATCACAGCGTACGAAGGGGTCGCGTCGCTAGACTGACGTGATTTTGGAACCAGAGTCCAGGTCATTGTCTCGTGCACCGTCGTCTCATTTGGGCAGCGGCGTTTTCTTTGGGAATCTGCGCCGTCACGCTCCAGCGATCACTCATCCCGCCGGAGGTCCTTGCTGCCATGGCAATCACCGGCGCGGGGATATGTTTCGGTCCGGGCCTTCGGCTCTTGCCGATGTTCGTGTTTGGCCTGGTTTGGGGAAACAGCGTCTATCACCACGCCTTAGATCAACGTATTACTGGTAGGAACGATGGCGCTACCCATGAAATTCTGGGGACGGTAATCAGGATACCCCATCAAGGCGGGCAACGTATCCGTTTTGACTTCCTGATCCTCGAAGCAGACCGCGAGACCGGTGCGAACTTGGCAGGGCGCACGGTCCGGTTGAGATGGTACGAGAGCCCGAATGTGCTCACGCCGGGAGATCAGTGGAGGTTAAAGGTAAAACTGCGATCGCCGAGAGGTTATAGAAACCAGCATGGCTTTGACTATGAGCGTTTTCTTCTGGAAAACGGCATTCGGGCAACAGGCTACGTCCGGGAAGGATACAAATCTTCGGACTCACCGAGGGGCCTCTTCACAGCTGTCGACCGGTTCCGCCTGGGCTTTAAGAATCACCTCAGCAACTCCGAGATACTCGTTAACAAGCAGATGCTGACGGCACTTGCCGTCGGTGAGCGGTCCGGGCTGGACCGCGCACAACGAAGGCTATTGCGCGAATCGGGATTGAGCCATTTAGTGGCTATTTCGGGTCTTCACATCGGCTTGGCTGCGTTGTTTGCATTCAGCGTGGCCGCAGGGGGCTGTCGGCTGTTTGCAAGGTGTTGTTCTTTCATTCCGGCCCGCCATGCAGGTGTGGTAGCCGGGATCGCGACGGCATTGGTTTACTCGCTGGTCGCAGGGTTGCCGATCTCCACCGTCAGGGCGCTCATCATGGTGCTCATCGCGGGCGTGCTTTTGTTGGTATCCATCCGCAGTTCTCTGGATGCGCTTTTGGCCGCATCGATGTTTCTGGTCGCAGGCGCCTTTCCACTGCGTGTCGCTTCACCGGGTTTTTGGCTTTCGTTCAGTGCAGTCTGGCTGATCTACCGTTTTGTC
>DDZY01000195.1:1756-2622 GCA_002346525.1 Proteobacteria bacterium UBA2996 | reverse complement strand
CCAAACACCAATACGCGGCTTTGCGCATCGAGATTCATCTCCCGCGCGAGTCGCTCACTCTGCATGGCGCCGATTAGGCCGGCTAGACCTGCAATCGCCGATTCACCGGCGACGATAGGAGAGTCCCCCGATACACCCACCGCAAGCAGTTGCATCAGTGGTGCGACGGGAGCATCCGAGATCGTCATGAAGTGGCGAGCACCGGGTTTAAGAATCTGCCATCCCAGCAACGAGACTTCCCCGCAGGACAGGCCTGCCATCAGGCTTTCATCGACAATATTGACGAGTTGCGGCTCACCGGCTCGTGCACTTTCATACAGGCACGCTGCGGGCATTGGCTCAACCACAGTCAGGTGCGGCATTTTGTTGCCATAGCGGTGCCACAGATCAGCACCGACCGCGCCGGCGAGACCGCCGCATCCCCCTTGAATGAAAACATGGGTCGGCACAACCCCTTCCGGCAATTGGTCCATGGCTTCGGTGGTCATCAGGGTATAGCCGGCCATCACATCTCGGGGAATTTCCATATACCCGGGATACGAGGTATCCGAAACGATGTGCCAGCCGTTGGCCTTTGCGTCGTGGTCCGCCTGACGGACGGAGTCGTCATAGTTTCCCGCCACGCGTACTACCTTTGCGCCAAATGCCTCCACGGCTTCCTGTCTTCCCGGGCTGACGTTTTCATGCATATAGATCATGCACTGACAGCCAAAGCGCTGTGCGCCCCACGCTACCGAGCGGCCGTGGTTTCCATCGGTGGCGGTGACCACCGTAATATTGTTTATCCTCTCGGCAAAACGCTGTGTATTAATATCGTCAAGACTGATTTCTGCATCTGACATCTCGGCATCGAGCGCTTGACGCAG
>DDZY01000195.1:0-1340 GCA_002346525.1 Proteobacteria bacterium UBA2996 | reverse complement strand
TCGCCGGCGAGACCCGTCAGGGAATGCAATGCAGTGGGCTGATGGCCCGCCCACTGCGAGATGGTGTCCCGGGCAAGGCCACAGCGTGCGATACCCAACACTTCGCTGACACTGGCGGGGCAGGCCGAGGCCACCAGTGCTGCGGCATTATGATGTGACTGACTGATGGAAACTTCAGGTAACGACATGATGGATACTCCGGCGATATCGTGAATACTTAGCGCGTATTATTTGTTTGTGATACAAAAAAATCTTCGAGCAACTGCTCGAACCAGTACTTCACCTCGTCAAGGTGCAAGGCCGCCAGCCGGTCCTGTTCCTCTCTCGCCTGGACTCCCGGTTCGTTCCAGGGGGCGACCTCCAGCGCCTGCCACCGGCGTAGGATCGCGAGTGTACATTCAGGATGAAACTGGGTGCCAAGGACGTTGGCTCCGTAACGAAAGGCCTGGTTGGGAAAAATATCTCCTGCAGCAAGAGCCTCGGCCCCGTTCGGAATCTCGAATCCGCGGCTGTGAAAATGAACAGCAAAGAAGTGGTCGGGGACGAATTCAAGTTCGGGATTGATCGGTTCGACCGGGTACAGACCGAATTCTTGTGCGCCTTCTTCATGCGGTGCGACCGAAGCGCCCATCACGTGGGCAAGTAGTTGGGCGCCCAGGCACAGTCCAAGGATCGGAATGTCCCGCTTCAGACAGTGCTCGATCCATTGTGATTCATCGCGCAAATACGGGTACTGATCCATCTCGTCGACATTGGCTGCCCCTCCCGTGATGACTACCCCTGCCGTATCCTCGTCGAGTTCGGGCAGTAGTTCCCCAGCAAAGGGCTGGTAACAATCCAGTGTGAAGCCGAGTTTGGGGAGATGCGTTGAAGCCAGGTCGTCACGCGGCTCATCGTGATGCTCTACCACCAAGATCTTCTGAGGCATCGGTCCCTCTTGTAGAGTAGGTTCAGCCAGGTAAGCGAAAGAGTTTGCCAAAACCGTCGATCGCGTCGTTAATCCCTGCTAGCCTCAGACTGTGCCAGATCAGCGCATGATTCGACGAAGTGACGGGTTTACCCAATGCGGCTTCGATATCAGCGACACAATGGGCGAGGCGAAGACTGGTGCAAGAGACGAAGACTCCGTCAACCGAGTCGTGGTTTCCGATCTGAAGGGCCGCATCACGCATACTCTCGGCAGAAATCCGCGCAACGGTGTTGTCGTTATCCTGGTTGAATGAACCGAACACCGGTACCTCAAAACCTTTGGATTCGATATAGCTGCGGATAAACTGATTCACTTCGTCCGAGTAGGGGGTCAGCACCCCGATCCGTCGGCAGCCGGTCGCCCGGAATGC
>DDZY01000003.1 GCA_002346525.1 Proteobacteria bacterium UBA2996 | reverse complement strand
GTCTACAGTCCGTTCTTCAACGAATACGTCTCTTCCCCAGACGCGGTCCAACAGTTGATCCCGACCATACACCCGCTCAGGATGCTGCATTAAGAAATGTAGCAACTTGAATTCAGTCGGTCCGAGCTCGAGAGATTTACCGTACGCTTTCACTTGATGAAGACTTCGATTCAGCGTCAGCCCTGATACTGATACCTCTTCCTGATTATCAGTATGTGGCCCCCTTCTTAACACCGCCTTGATTCGCGCAATCAATTCTCTGGGGGAAAAGGGCTTTGTGATGTAGTCATCAGCTCCGCTGTTCAGCCCGCTGACCTTATCGATTTCCTCTCCTTTCGCCGTGATCATAATGATCGGAATATCCCGGGTATTCGGGTCCGCTCTCAATTGTTGAGCAAAATCGATTCCGCTCTGGCCCGGAAGCATCCAATCCAGCAGGATCAGATTCGGCGGTTTCTGCAGAATACGCTGCCGTGCGCTTTCCGCATCGTTCGACTCAATGATATTGAAGCGGTGCTGTGCGAGGACAAAATTGAGCATGTCCCGAATTGCTCGGTCATCCTCGACAACAAGAATATCAGGCACGTCCATAACGGACTCTCTTCTTTCTCTATCCTTCTCGGGAGAGGGATTTCAACAGACCTTTGTTACGGTTCGGTTACAGCCGGGACATCCGAAGCCCATAGAACCTGAGAAGCTATTTAAGATACCTCTCCAACGCCTTGACGCGTTTGGCTAAATCGTCGAGTTGGCGAAACCGTACTGCTGCTTTTCGCCATTCTGTCGCCGGCAACAGCCCCGTTCCCGAGGAATACATGCCGGGCTCATTGATAGAGCCCGTCACCATCGCCATTCCCGTGAGATGTACGTCATCACAAATATTCACATGATCAGCGACACCCACCGCACCTGCCAGGATGCAGCGCTTTCCGACCACCACACTGCCCGCGATGCCCACACAGGATACGATCGCCGTATCCTCGCCGATCTGGCAGTTGTGGCCGATCTGGACCAGATTATCGATCACCACCCCATCTGCGATGACGGTATCTCCGATCGCGCCCCGGTCGATTGTCGTGACCGCACCGATCTGAACGTCGTTGCCAATACGCAGTCCACCATGCTGCGGGATTCTGACCCAGTGCCCTTCTTCCTGCGTGTTGCCAAAGCCGTCGCTGCCGAGCACCGCTCCACTCTTGATGAAGCAACGCTCACCGATGATGACGCTACGCATGACCGTAACGTTGGCAAAAAGACGGGTCTGTATGCCCAGTTCAGACCGTTCTGAAATTACGCTGCCCGGCCCGATGATCACACCGTCCCCAATAACAGCATCATCCTCGATTACACAGTTTGCGCCGATCGAGGCCGTCACGCTGACCATCGCGCTGCCTGCCACCACAGCGCTTGGATGAATGCCCGGTTCAGGGATGGGTGTGTTATCCAGCAGCCTTGCGGCACGGGCGTACCCGAGATGCGGGTTGTCACAGATGACGGCCGCGCCCTGCCAGGCATCCCGATCTTCCTCACGAAGAATCACAGCTGAGGCGGCACAATCTGCCAACTGCTCGCCGGATGTCGATACCGCAAGAAAAGTTAGGTCGCCAACGCCGGCGTCTTCCAAGGTGCCGAGTGCGGAGATTTCAAGATTGGCGTCGCCGTCGCAGACGCCCCCTAACTTTTCTGCAAGTTCACCCAGTTTCATGAAGTCTTAGATTTATCCCGCCAAAATCAAAATCAGTTCTGCGCTCTTCGTGTCCCCAGTTCTTTAATCAACAACCTGACACCGGACGCCGTAGGGTGATGATAGGCCGGAGCGGGAACAAAACCAAGTTGTGCATTAAGATCAATCCCGGCGTACAGTGTCGGTACTGCTTCCCGTATGACCCTGCCGAAACTGGCCTTCCCTGAAGTGTTCTGAGCTAGAAACAAGGGATAGAATCATCATAGCGTCATTATCACTGAGATGAGGAATCCATGAGACTTCAGGACAAGGTTGCCGTGATCACCGGCGCAGCACAAGGAATTGGCCTCGGCATTGCGCAGCGTTTTTCAAAAGAAGGCGCGCGCGTCATGATGCTCGACGTTAACGAAGACGTTGGCGCTCGCGCTGCAGCAGATATCTCAAGTGCACGTTTTTTCTGTACCGATATCTCTGACAAAGCCGCAGTGGACAACACCGTCGACGAGATTATTGCCGATGTTGGCCGTATCGATATCTGCGTCAACAACGCGGGCATCCTGCGTTCAGGAGATGTTCTTGAGATCAGTGAAGAGGATTTTGACAAAGTACTCTCGGTCAATCTCAAGGGTGCATTTCTGATGAGTCAGGCCGCCGGTCGGCATATGGTGGCTGCCGGGGGCGGCAGCATCATCAATATGTCTTCCGTGAATGGGATTATGACGATCCCCAACATCCTGCCCTATAACGTTTCCAAAGGGGGGTTGGATCAACTCACCCGGGTCATGGCGGTGGCACTTGCGGACAAGCATGTCCGGGTTAACGCGATTGGGCCCGGCACCATCAAGACGGAATTGTTGCAGCAGGTCATAACGGACGATGCCAAACGCCGCGCCATCCTGTCACGCACTCCCATGGGACGTTTTGGCGACATCGATGAAGTCGCCAGTATTGCGCTGTTTCTCGCAAGCGATGATGCGTCGTATATCACGGGGCAATGCATCTACGCGGATGGTGGCCGACTGGCTCTCAACTACACAGTGCCTGTCCCCGACTAAACGCGCCGGGGCCCAGTCGATCGACTCAAATCGGGGTTCGACTCAATTCGTGAACAGAGTCCACCAGAACCTTGACATTCTCAGGATCAATCCCCGGCGTAATGCCGTGACCCAGGTTGAAGACATGGCCGGGGCCGCTTCCATAATCTTCGAGAACGTCCCGAACGGCTGAGCGGATCTTCTCAGGAGAAGCATTGAGCACTGCCGGGTCGAGATTGCCCTGTAGTGCCACCCGGTTCTGTACCAGGCGCCGAGCCTCCCTAAGAGAGGTGGTCCAGTCACAACCCAAGGCATCGCATCCGATTTCCGAGATGCGGGACAGCCACTGACCGCCTCCTTTGGTAAAAACAATGATCGGCAACGCACGAGCAACCGCATCAGCCCGAAGTGCCTCCACTATCTGCGCCATAGGATCCAAGGAGAAATGACGGTATTCGGCATGACCCAACGCGCCACCCCAGGTATCAAAGAGCATCAGGACCTGGGCCCCGGCGTGCGCCTGTGCCGTCAGGTACAACGCGATGGCATTGCCTAGAAGGGCCAGCAGTCGACGAGCCACTGAAGACTCCTGGTAAATCAGGTTCTTGACGATAGAGAAATCACGACTGCTCTGGCCCTCTACCATATAAGTCGCCAGGGTCCAGGGACTGCCCGCAAATCCAATCAGGGGGATCCGGCCGTGCAGCTCCTGTCGAATCAGCCTGACGGCATCCATGACATAGCGAAGCTCCTCCTCAGGATCAGGCAACGTCAGCGCATCAACATCCGCAGCCGTCCGAACCGAGCGGGAAAAGCGCGGGCCCTCGCCCTCTTTGAGGCTGAGCCCCAAACCCATCGCATCGGGTATCGTCAGGATGTCCGAGAAAAGAATAGCAGCATCGAGATCAAACCGCTCCAGAGGCTGGAGAGTCACTTCGCAGGCCAGTTCCGGCGTTTTGCAAAGCGTCAGGAAGTCTCCCGCTCGAGCGCGGGTTGCGCGGTACTCCGGGAGATACCGGCCGGCCTGGCGCATGATCCAGACCGGGGTACAGTCAACGTCCTGACGGCGCAGCGCCCTCATCAGGCGGTCGTTTTTCAGTTCAGGATGGGATGCGTTCATACCGCCAGGGCCGAATGGATCTCAGACTGGATCGCCTCTGCTGCCGCTTTTGGATTGTTTGCATCGCGAATCGGCCGGCCGACCACGAGATAGTCCGCCCCATCATGCAACGCCTGGGTGGGGGTCACTGCCCGTTTCTGGTCGTCATCATGCTGTCCCGGGCGGATTCCGGGCGTCACAATCACGCCCCGGTCGCCCAGGCTGCCTCGCAGTACTGCGGCTTCTTCTCCAGACGCCACCACGCCCGCACACCCCAGAGTCACGGCACGCTCTGCCCGGGACCGCACAAGCGCTGGGATGTCGCAGTCGAACCCCAGGTCCCGCATATCTGCCGAATCCAGGCTCGTTAACACCGTTACTGCGAGAATGCCGACATCCTCCGAGGCCTCAGCCGCTGCCCGCATGATGGTGTCGTTTCCGTGCACCGTCGCAAAGGTGATATTCCGTCCCCGCAATTGCTTCACGGCCCGCGCCACGGTCGCCGGGACATCAAAGAACTTGAGATCAACAAAAACCTGTTTGCCGTTATCACTCAGCCAATCGACGGCCGCAAAACCATCCGCGCTGGTAAAAAGCTCAAGCCCCACCTTATAGAAACTGACACTGTCGCCCAAGGTGTCGACGAGTTCTCGGGCCTCAGCACCAGTGGGGACATCCAGTGCAACGATGAGCCGCTGATCGACGGGGATGGTCGCGCGGCTCATGGGCACAGCGCCTCAGGCAACAGCAGAAATCTCGGATCGCTTCCGCAGATAGTTATCCACCGCCTCGGCCACTTCTCGACCCTCATGGATCGCCCAGACGACCAAAGACTGGCCCCGCCGGCAGTCACCTGCGGCAAAAACAGGCGAACGAGAAGAGAGGTAGTCAGGCACCTGGGCCAGAATATTCGAACGCGAATCGCTCTCAAGACCAAATTGATCGAGCAATGTCCCTTCGGGCCCCGTAAATCCCATAGAGAGAAAAACCAGATCGCAGGGCCATTCCTGCTCAGAACCTTCAATCTCGGAAAACGGTGCGCCGTCACTGGGCCGTGACCAGTCCACCTCGACCGTCTGGACGCCGCACACCTCACCCTGATCGCCCATAAGAAAGGACTTTGAGAGCAGGCTATAGTTTCGCGGATCTTTTCCAAAC
>DDZY01000205.1 GCA_002346525.1 Proteobacteria bacterium UBA2996 | reverse complement strand
CGGGATGAGCCGAGCTCTCCGCTGCATGAGGTCAGTAATGAGAAGTGGCGCTACAGCATTGATATGAGCCTCACCAGCGCATTCATGATGACCCGCGCCGTACTGCCGTCAATGATGGCAAATACTTACGGTCGGATAGTGCATATCTCGTCTGTGACGGGCACGGTGGTAGGAATTCATGGCAGTACCGTCTACGGCACTGCCAAAGCCGGCATGCTGGGCATGGCGCGTTCGCTCGCGATTGAGGCGGGCTCTAAGAATATTACGGTCAATTGTGTCGGTCCCGGCTGGATTCATACTGGATCAAGCGGAGAGGACGAAGTGACCGCAGGACAATTCACCCCAGTGGGGAGATCTGGGACTCCTGAGGAAGTGGGTCATGTTGCAGTGTTTCTTGCAAGTGAGGAAGCGAGCTACGTCACCGGCCAACTTATAGTGGTTGATGGCGGGAACACCATTCAGGAATTCAAAGTCGCGCTTTCTTAGGCTCATCGGTCTGTTGGTGATATGTTTTTTGATCAGTTGGAGCGGCTCTTTAGGCTGATGCTCTTGGCATCGCTTAGTTTGCTAGCGATCTCATTCTTTCAAAAAGACAAGCTGCCCGACCCGGGGTTCTTTAGCGATGCTGTGCTGGTTGAGCCAAGGCAAACCCCAACCCAAAAGTCGCCCTTCGAGACAAAGGTGAATAACCAGACTTACACGGTAACGCCACTGTTCGAATATGAATTGAGCGGGGTGGTGGTGACAGATTATGAGAGTGGATCTTTCGGCAATATCTACCATCATCGCAAATGGAAAGATTTTCTGAACGTCAAGGATCTGTGTGTTGTTTGGGGTCAAAACATAACGTCTGGAGTGTTTCGCAAGTTGCGTTACGACAGTGGGCCGTGGACGTGTTTTTTTAAGGCGCCCGACCGCAAGACGGGTGAGATGTTCAGAGACGATCAGCTGTCAAATAACCATCTGTTAACGGACGAGCTAGATTTGCACCATCAAATCATGCGTGCAGCCCCGGGCGATGAGGTCAGGATAAAGGGTGTCCTGGCAAATTATCAGAATACGGCGACTGGCTTTGACCGCGGCACCAGCATTTCACGGACCGACATCGGAAATGGCGCTTGCGAGACAATCTATGTGACTGATTTCTCGATCACCAAAGAGGCGAACCGGGTTTGGCGGACGCTTTACCGGCTGTCGGGAGTGGTATCGGCTGTCGCGGTGTTGGGGTTCATCCTGACGCTTCTGATACGCCCGGCCAAGAGGCCCTACTTGCGACAGTAACGCAAGAATCAGAGTCGATTAGAGGGCCGCGCTCCAAAAGAAAACCCCGGAGCGTTATCCGGGGTTTTGTGGTCGATTGGGTTGAATCAGTCGAGATAGCTTCTGAGTTTTTCCGAGCGGGTGGGGTGGCGCATCTTTCTGAGCGCCTTGGCCTCAATCTGCCGTATCCGCTCTCGGGTGACATCAAACTGTTTGCCCACTTCTTCCAGCGTGTGGTCGGTGTTCAGCCCGATGCCAAAGCGCATCCGGATAACTTTGGATTCGCGCTCGGTGAGGCTATTGAGAATGGACTCAGTCGCACCGGTCAGGCCTGACGTCAGAGCGGCATCCTCGGGGGCGAGAATATTTTTATCCTCGATGAAGTCTCCCAAATGAGAATCTTCGTCATCACCGATGGGCGTTTCCATCGAGATCGGCTCTTTGGCGATTTTCAGCACTTTGAGAATCTTGTTCTCCGGCATATCCATGCGCTCAGCCAGTTCTTCGGGAAGCGCTTCGCGACCCTTTTCCTGAAGAATCTGTCGAGACACACGATTGAGCTTATTGATGGTCTCAATCATATGGACCGGGATACGGATAGTCCGCGCCTGGTCGGCAATCGACCGGGTGATCGCCTGTCGGATCCACCAGGTTGCGTAGGTCGAGAACTTGTAGCCACGGCGGTACTCAAACTTATCCACCGCTTTCATCAGGCCGATGTTGCCCTCCTGAATGAGATCAAGGAACTGCAAGCCGCGATTGGTGTACTTTTTAGCGATCGAGATGACGAGGCGCAGGTTTGCCTCGATCATTTCTTTTTTGGCGCGGCGGGCTTTGGCTTCGCCGATATTCATCCGTTTGCTGACATCCTTGATCTGGTGGATGCGCAGTCCGGTGATGTTCTCGAGGTTTTCAAGCTTGTCGCGCAGGTTTTCGAGTTCGTCTGCGTGGGCTTTGAGAATGTCCTTATTGCCCTCTTTGCCGCGCATCATGCTGCGAATCCAGAAAAGCTCGGACTCCTTACCCACAAACTTGGAAATAAACGTCTTGCGAGTGACACGGGCCTTTTGTACGCAGATCTTGATGATCTCTTTTTCCAGCTTGCGCACTTCGTCAACAATCTCGCGCATGATCTGGGAGAGGTAATCAATCTGGCGGGGCACAAGGCGGATTTCCATCAGCTCTGTTGAAAGCTTGGCTTGGTGCTTTTCCATCTGCGGAGCGCCAATGCCGTAACGAGTACGGCAACGCTCGAGACTTTTCAGACTCTTGCGAATGCGCTCGAAACGTTCTTGGGCTTCGGCCGGGTCCGGTCCCTGAGGGCCGGCGCTGGCACTGTCGTTATCGTCGTCCCCTGAGTTCGGCATAACGGGTTCGGGGATTTCCGCGTCCAGTTCGTTGAGGTCAATAAAACCAACGAGCAACTCCGTCAGTTTCATCTTGCCTTCCTCGACGTTGTCAGCAAGGCGGACCAGTTCTGAGATGACGATCGGAGCGCACGCGACCGCGCTCACGCTCTGGCGGATGCCGTCTTCAATACGTTTCGCCAAACGGATCTCATCCTGACGGGTAAGGAGTTCAACGGTGCCCATCTCGCGCATGTACATACGTACGGGATCAGTTGTTCGGCCAAACTCGCTCTCCACCGCCGTGGTAAGAACGGCCTCCGCTTCTTCGACAACTTCTTCGTCGTCGCTGTTGGCGGTTTTGAGTAGGAGCGTGTCGGCGTCAGGCGCCGCATCGTAGACCTCGATCCCCAGGTCGTTGATCATGTTGACGACCGTCTCGATCTGATCGGTGTCGTTCATGTCTTCCGGGAGGTGATCGTTGATCTCCCGGTAGGTCAGGAAACCTTGCTCCTTACCCTTGATGATCAGCCGTTTGAGTTCGGATTGTTGGCTTTGAGTATCGACGGACACATGCCCCCCTGGAAATCGGAAGAAAAAGGGTTAAAACCCATCAATTATACCACGTGGCTAAAATCCCAGCCCCTATTGTGCGGCCTGTTCACGCCGTTCTCTCAGCGATTGGCGCTCCCGATAAAGTGCTGCAAGCCGTGCCTTGGTGGGCTCGTCGAGCTCCTCGCGTCCGGCACGGGCAACCAGTTTATCGATCGATTTACCGATAGCCTGCTCCTGTATTGTGAGCAATGTCTCCAAAAAGAAGGGTGAGAAATCTGCTTCGTCCAGAAGATGGTCCTTACCCGCGAGTTTTTCAAGGGTGGAG
>DDZY01000055.1:4681-8656 GCA_002346525.1 Proteobacteria bacterium UBA2996 | reverse complement strand
TTCGTCGAACGGGGGCAGCGACGGTTGACGGTGAACTACGCAAAGCGCCAACAGGGCCGAAGAATGCTGGCCGGACAGTCCACCCATTTGCCCTTGAAGCTCAACATGTCCGGGGTGATTCCGCCCATCTTCGCTTCCAGCATTATCCTATTTCCGGCGAGCCTTGGTAGCTGGTTTGGCCAATCTGATGGCATGAGTTGGCTAAAGGACATTGCAACCACGCTGTCACCAGGACAGCCGATCTATACACTGGTGTATGCGGGGATGATTATCTTTTTCTGCTTTTTTTACACTGCGCTTGTCTTTAATCCAAAGGAGATTGCCGATAATCTCAAGAAGTCCGGTGCCTTCGTTCCTGGAATCAGACCGGGCGCACAGACAGCAGGGTATATCGACAAAGTGGTCTCAAGACTCACGCTCGCCGGCGCTGCATACCTCACCGTCGTTTGCCTGATACCCGAATTCTTGATTGTTAAATGGAATGTACCGTTCTATTTTGGGGGCACATCATTGCTGATCATCGTGGTAGTCATGATGGACATGATGTCGCAAGTCCAGTCCTATTTAATGTCGCGACAATACGAGAGCCTTATGAAAAAGTCATCGCTGGTCGGCGGTGGTATGGGGATGCCCCGGTAAGGCAGCCCTTAGGCTCAGCAGGAGAAGCACAATGAAAGTAAGAGCATCTGTAAAGAAGATCTGCCGGAACTGCAAGATTATCCGGCGTAACGGCAGCGTTCGGGTGATCTGTGTCGATCCCCGGCATAAACAGCGTCAAGGCTAATTCCGGCGAACCGTCTTTCGGAAACGCAACAGAACGCACCATTAAGGGGTAAAAACATTGGCACGAATAGCAGGCATCAATCTACCCGCGCATAAACATGTCGAGATCGCGTTGACGTCTGTGTACGGCATCGGCCGGGGCACAGCGCAGCGAATTTGTGATCAGGCGGGAATCGGCCGGAACACAAAGGTTCACGATCTCTCCGAAGACGACGCAGACCGTTTGCGTTCGCAGGTCGCCACGATTTCGGTAGAAGGGGATCTTCGGCGAGAAGTTTCCATGAACATCAAGCGTCTCATGGACATGGGTTGCTATCGGGGCATGCGCCACCGACGCGGGCTGCCGGTGCGAGGTCAACGTACCTCGACTAATGCACGCACCCGAAAAGGCCCTAAGCGCCCGATTCGGAAGTAAGGGCAGGAACTGAAGAAATGGCGAAAGTACAAAGCAAGAAACGAACCAAGGCAAAGGTCCGCAAGAACGTCCTCGAGGGCGTGGCCCACATTCACGCGACCTTTAATAACACCATCATCACTATCACCGATCGCCATGGCAACGCCGTTGCCTGGGCCACCTCCGGCGGAGCCGGGTTTAGAGGCAGTCGCAAGAGCACTCCTTTTGCGGCGCAGGTTGCGGCCGAGACGGCAGGCCGCACGGCGCAGGAGTTTGGAATGAAACAGCTGGACGTCAAGGTGAAGGGGCCCGGACCTGGCCGTGATTCGTCAGTTCGCGCTCTGAATAACCTGGGATTTGAGATTAGTTCAATCACCGATGTGACACCGGTACCGCACAACGGTTGTCGCCCCCCGAAACGCAGACGAGTCTGATAGGCGCAGTGTCGATACCCACAGTCACAGCGGATACAGACCTGAACCGGTTGGCATTTTAAGCAAAGCAGACATAAGCAGGAAATACTGAGAATTATGGCTAGATACCGAGGACCCACATGCAAGCTGGCCCGGAGGGCCGGGACGGATCTCTTCCTCAAGAGTCCCGTCCGCCCGCTGGATTCCAAGTGCAAGTTCGACCGCCCACCCGGATTTAAGGCGGGCGCAAGACGCCCCAGGGTGACTGTTTACGGTACCCAACTCCGGGAAAAGCAAAAGCTTCGTCACATGTACGGGCTGATGGAGAAGCAGTTCCATAGTTATTACCTTGCGGCTGCGCGCGCCAAGGGCTCCACCGGCGAAAGCTTGCTCCAGCTTCTCGAGTCGCGTCTGGACAGCGTCGTCTATCGGATGGGATTCGGAATCACGCGTGCGGAAGCGAGGCAGTTGGTCGGTCACAATTCCGTGCTGGTCAATGGCGCGAAGGTGAATATCCCGTCGTACCAGATCAAGCCCGGTGACGAGGTTACTGTCCGGGAGCGCTCACGCGGGCAGCTTCGGATCAAGTCGGCGCTGGAGATTGCCGAGCAGTTGGGTTTTGTGCCCTGGGTGGACGTAGACAGCAAGGCCTTCAAAGGCGTTTTCAAGTCAGTCCCGGACCGCGCGGAGCTCTCGCAGGAGATCGACGAATCGTTAGTCGTAGCGCTGTATTCCAAATAACTACATTGAACGCCAGATGACACACCAGGCATCGGCGCTGAACCTGATGGGTGCAGCGCGTCCGGCCAAGTCAACAGCGAAACCAAATTTAAAAAACGACCCATTCCAGAGGTAAGTACTCAATGTCGCAAGCCAGAGAAGAGTTTCTTAAGCCGAACGTCATCAATGTCGACAACGTCAACGACACCCGGGCACGGGTGACCCTCGAGCCATTGGAGAGGGGATTCGGATATACATTGGGCAATGCCCTGCGCCGTATCCTCCTGTCCTCGATGTCCGGCGCTGCCGTGACCGAGGTTCGCATTGAGGGCGTTGATCACGAGTATTCGGCAGTACCTGGCGCTCAGGAGGACGTGATTGCGATTCTTCTGAATCTGAAGAACCTTGCAGTTCGTATGCACAACCGTGAAGAAGCGGTACTTCGAGTGTCCAAAAAAGGGCCCGGCACCGTGACCGCGGGGGACATCCAACTGGATCATGACGTTGAGGTAGTGAACCCTGATCATTTGTTGGCCAATCTCTCGCCCGATGGTGAGCTCAACATGGAAATCACCGTCAGCACCGGGCGAGGCTACCAAGTCGTGGATTTGGAGGCAGAGGAAAGCGAGACTCATGGTGTTGGTGTGCTTCGGCTCGACGCATCCTACAGCCCGATTCGAAGCGTGTCTTACACAGTGGAGAACGCCCGTGTGGAGCAGCGTACCGATCTTGACAAGCTGGTGATGGAAATTGAAACCAACGGCACGCTCGATGCGGAAGAGGCCGTGCGGCATGCCGCCAAGATCCTACACGAGCAGATTTCTGTCTTCGTCCAACTGAAGGAGTCAGAGATCGGCGATGCAGAGGTCCTGGAAGAGCGGATTGATCCGGTGCTTCTGCGCTCCGTGGATGATCTGGAGCTCACCGTCCGTTCTGCCAATTGTCTGAAGGCGGAAAATATCTACTACATCGGCGACCTGATCCAGCGGACTGAGGTGGAACTTCTTAAAACACCCAACCTGGGAAAAAAGTCTCTTACCGAGATTAAAGATGTGCTGGCTACCCGCGGGCTGTCTTTAGGGGTCAAGCTTGAGAAGTGGCCACCGGCATCACTCCAGCGCGAAAAGCGTGACAGTCTACATTGATCTGACAGGCTCAGATTGCGGGACACTGTTAAGACAAGTGGCAGAGGCGACAGAGTCGAAAGACTAGCAAGAGAAACACCAGAGAAAAGCGAGAGAGCAGAAGGGAGCAGCAGTTATGCGTCATCACAAAATCGGTCGTGCGCTGGGGCGCAATTCTAGTCATCGTAAAGCCATGTTCGCGAACATGGCGGTGTCACTCTTCACGCATGAACAGATCCGAACCACGTTGCCCAAGGCAAAAGAGCTCCGTCGTGTGGCAGAACCCCTGATTACCCTGGCGAAAACACCGTCCGTTGCCAACCGGCGCCTTGCCTACGCCCGTCTCCGTGACCGTGAGGCGGTTTCCAAACTCTTTGACACGCTGGGGCCGCGCTTTCAGGATCGAGCTGGCGGATATACCCGTATCCT
Source organism: Proteobacteria bacterium UBA2996 (assembly GCA_002346525.1). Lineage (GTDB taxonomy): Bacteria > Pseudomonadota > Gammaproteobacteria > Arenicellales > UBA868 > UBA868. Next base: position 4,793 of record DDZY01000055.1, on the reverse strand, counting down.
TAAGTGCGGACTTCGGTCGGGCGATAATGCGCCAATGGCCTATGTCCAATTATTGGACAGGCCGGAAGTCACGGATGACGCTGAAGCTGGCTCCGAATAGGTCTCCTGCGCG
>DDZY01000055.1:0-4359 GCA_002346525.1 Proteobacteria bacterium UBA2996 | reverse complement strand
GTCTCCTGCGCGACCCATGCGTACTCAGGCTTTAAATTCAGGGTTCACGCTCCTGGAACACGCCCCAGAGTGAGGTAGTTAAACAGTTCTGGCGCCATGAGTTTCTCGTCGCTTGACCTCGATCGGGAAACCGGCCTCTTGAGCGGGATTCCCTGCCTGTGCTCGCCGCATTGTGACGACCGCCCCCCGGGCGTCAATATCGATACGCTGGTTATCCACGCAATCAGTCTCCCGCCAGGCTACTTTGACACAGGGCCTATCAGCGATCTTTTTCTCGGCTGTCTTGACGCGGACGCCCATCCGTATTTCAAGGACGTGGCTACCCTGAAGGTGTCGGCCCATTTTGTCGTCGACCGTGAGGGCGGCGTCATCCAGTTTGTTCCGGTTATTCAACGTGCTTGGCACGCGGGCCCGTCATGGTTTGATGGACGGGACCGGGTCAACGACTTTTCGGTAGGAATTGAGTTGGTGGGTTCAGATGAAACCCGTTTTACAGATCCGCAGTACGAGACACTCGCGACCCTGACCGGGGCAATCCAACGGAGCTGGCCTGCCGTCACCTCAGATCGAATTGTGGGTCATTCAGAGATCGCGCCTGGCCGAAAGACGGATCCGGGTCCGTACTTCGACTGGACCCGTTACCGCAAGTCAATTTCCGCGGCTTAACGCTATACCCGCAATCAGAAATGCAATGATGTAGACGATCAGTCTATAGGTCACCATTGATCCCGGCGGGATGCAGATGAACGACATACCGGTGAGACCACGCTTACCGATCTCGTGCGCCAGGCGGATTATTTCGTAGTCAGTCATACCCATTGGTTCGGCGAGCTCCCCAAGAATATCACCGGGCGCAGGTCCAGCGCCGCCCAGGATGTCCATATCAAAGTGAACATAAACGTCATCGGTTCCGTCGTAGGCGTGTCGGAGTTCCTCACAAAGGCCTGAGATCCCCAGTTCAGTCCTCACTTTCCACATTGGATAAAAGTGGGCACCCTGATCCATGTAGTTCCGGACAATTGCTGCCTCTTCCAACATGCCGCGTTCCCCAATCTCAACAAGATTCGGGATGGAAAAGTTCGGACAGCTGCTGAAGGTTTTGGATTTCCAGTTGCCACTGCCCGCAATCCGTTCATCACCTGTCAGGTAGTCGAGCGGTCGTGAGTCCCAGTGGGTGTCAGTGCTGATCATCCCTACCTTGCCGGAAGATCGCTCGGCGATGGGTTTGGCGATGGCATAGGAACTGCAGGGACTGTTTTGGCCAACCACGATGGGAACGGCGCCGGCTTCCAGGGCGCGGTTGACCAATACCTCGACAGCGGCCTGGGCTTTCAGAATATTTTCTGCGGTCGGGTCTAGGTTGCACTCCGGGGCGATGTCGGCGTCACCCATATCGACTACCCGCAACTTTTCGAAGATGTCGACATCAAGTTCCTGGATATATCCGCTGGGATAACGGGCAGACTGTTGCCGGACCCGCTTTGGCGCGGCGAGCCACTCGGCCTTGTCCACGCCGGCGTACTTGCCGCGGGCGCCCGCAACGTAGGGCGCACCAATGATAGCGACATCGGCCCCGGAGAGATCCCCAGTACTGCGAGCCAAGGGAACCCCCATGAATGTGGGTGTTTCGTCGTTAATCATGGGCAGCGTTTCGCTGTCGATATTGGTATATCCGCCCATCCCCTCCCAGGGTGCTTTGCTCATGGTCTCTATCCTTTAAAGTGTGTTTAGGTATGAATGATATGACGGGGAACGCGGCTGACCGGCTCGCAGACAGTATCGGTCACGATTGCTGTTTCGCCGATGCACATACTGAGACCTGTGCGGTCATCCAGCAATATCATGTGCAGAAAAAAGACCATTCCGGCCTCAAGGATCTGGGGATTGTCTTTCCAGATCATTGGCCAGTCCATCCAGGAAGGCGGGTAGCTGATGCCAACGGAGTACCCGCATGCACTAAGTGCAGCATGTGCGAATCCATGTGTTTGCATCGCCTGCTCATGTGCCGCAAAAAGATCACCGACTGTCTGTCCTGCGGTAAGGCGCTGCTGACAGGCATCTAATGCCTCGGCGCAGGCGGCGTTCATTGCCTGGTGCCGGGGATCAACACGCCCCGTCAAAATGTTGTACATCATGCAGGTGTGATAGTGCCGATAGGCAGCAGCCGGCTCAAAGACGACCTGGTCCTGCGCTGATATCACTTCATCTCCTGTGTGATACCGGCAAAACACAGCAGACTCCCCGGCGCCCATCGGCCATCGGCTCGCCGTGGGGTCGCCGCCCTCGCAAAGCAGTGTGTCCATCATGGCCCCGTAAACCGATTTGACCGTGTTGCCCGGTCGGGTGTGCGCGATGCTGGTTTCGAGAATCGCATCGCAGATCCGGCCAGATTGACGCACATAATCCAACTCCAACTCACTTTTGACAAGTCGGACGAGACGGACCAGATCTGAGGCATCGACAAGTTGACAAAGGTCTTCCAGGGCTTCATTGACCATCAAAGCACGCTGCCCAGTCAATCCATAGGCATGGTACTCGACCCCTATCCGCTGGTTCGCGCAGCCGTGGTCTTCAAGAATGCGGCGCAACTCCATGCCGGGAGACGCATCTTCCTGATCTATCCAGATCCGAATGTCATCAACAATCGACGTCTCCCGCGACTGGATTCGGTCCGCCGTGCGTGTGAGTAATGTCAACTCGTCCTCCAGGCCGAGGTACATGGCCTGGAACATGGAATAGCCGCTGGTGTCATACCCGGTCAGATAGAACATGCTTTCCTGCCGGAAAAGAATCAGCCCATCCAGTTGTGCCTCGACCATGGCGTTCCGCGTTCGACTGATGCGCCGGTCAAACTCCTCCTTTGGAAAGTGAAGCATCTCAGGAGGACAGGAATCTAGGAGGAAGCGATTGAGTCAGGACGGTTTGTCGTGCTGCCATAGGATGTCCGACTCACCCGCAGACTGGTTGAGGCTTCTGGCCATCACGAACAGAAGATCGGAAAGCCGGTTAACGTACTGGCGGGATGCATCAGAGACGGCATGCCCGTCGTCAACTGCAAACAGGGCACGCTCAACCCTTCTACAGGTACTGCGCGCAACATGGCACAGGGCTGCAGCCTGCGTTCCGCCGGGCAGAATGAATTCCTCCAGAGGCGCCAGCGCAGCATTCAGTTCGTCTAGCATGTTCTCTACCGCCTCGACCCGATCAGTCGATACCAGGGTATGGCCGGGAAGGCTCAGCTCACCGCCCAAGTCAAAGAGCGTGTGCTGTACGACTGTCAGAAACTGACGAACTTCTGCAGGCAATGATTCGGTCATCATTAATCCAATAAGACTGTTGAGCTCATCGACCTGGCCCATGGCTTCCACTCGCGGCGAGGTTTTAGGAACCCGTGTGCCGTCACCGAGTCCTGTTGTGCCCTCATCGCCCGTTCGTGTATAGATTTTGCTGAGCCGTTTTCCCATTGGCGCTTCCTTTGTGTAGTCCGATAATAGTAAATCAACCGCCGAGTGGAATACAGGCGAATAACCCTAGTGTAGCCCGACCCGGTGATTGTGGGATCAATAATCCTCCCACAAATGCGTGTTGCTCAGGCGCGGGGAGATGACGGCAGGCCAGTGGGGGATCCGGGAGTATAGGTCATCGTGATTTGCCTGATCTTGAGTCCGGCTGTTTTACTCGGGTCGCGAGCGCGCATTCGGGCTTGCAAGTACAGGCAAGAAGACGGCATCCTACGGGTTCCAGTTGGTGATCAGAAATATAAATGAGGGTGACATGTATCAGTACGACGCGTACGAGGATCCGATTCAGCGACCACGCTATACCGGACTGCCGACTTTCATGCGAGCCCCTTTTCGGGAGGATTATGCGGGGCTCGATATTGGTTTGGTCGGCGTGCCTTTCGATGGAGGGGTGACCAACCGCACCGGGGCCCGCCACGGGCCTAGAGAGATCCGGAACCAATCGAGCCTGATGCGTCGACGAAACCAGTCGAGCGGCATCAGTCCCCATGATATCTGTACGGTCGCCGATGTGGGAGATGCGTGGGTACAGTCCCCATTCCACCTTGAAAAGAGTCTAGACGAAATTCAGAGTTTTTTTTCAGGACTTCACGAAGCGGGTGTGGTACCCGTCTCCGCGGGCGGTGACCATTCGGTCACATTACCGATTTTGAGAGCGATCGCGAAGGAGGGTCCGGTCGGTCTGGTCCACTTCGATGCCCATTGCGACACCGGGGATGATTATCTCGGGTCCAAGTTCCATCACGGCGCGCCGTTTCGGCGGGGGGTGGAAGAAGAATTGATTGACCCAAAGCGCACCATCCAGATCGGGATTCGCGGCTCCTTGAACGATCTCGAC
>DDZY01000232.1 GCA_002346525.1 Proteobacteria bacterium UBA2996 | reverse complement strand
GATCGCAAGGGCATGGTCAACAACCGCTTTAACGCCTTCATCATGGAACACCTTGAGACGCAGGGTGTTGCCACACATTTTGATGCACTGCTCAGCGACAATGAATCCCAGGTCCAGCGTCTCGACATGATTCCGGTCGAGTGTGTCGTTCGTAATCTTGCGACGGGCTCTTTGTGCCGTCGGCTTGGGGTAGAAGACGGATTGGATCTTGTGCCGCCGACCTTTGAGTTCTTTTTAAAAAATGACGAACTGCACGATCCGATGATCAACGAGTATCACATTGCCTCTTTCGGTTGGGCGAGTTCGGCCGAAGTCGAGTCAATGAAGGCCCAGACCTTCCGAGTTAATGAAATCCTGACCAAACTTTTCGCCGACGGGGGCATGATCCTGGTGGACTTCAAGCTGGAGTTCGGCCGTTTTGACGGTGAGCTGCTGCTCGGTGATGAGTTCACACCCGACGGTTGCCGACTCTGGGATGCTGATACCCGTAAGAAACTCGATAAAGATCGATTCCGTCAGGGACTCGGTGGTGTCGTAGAGGCCTATGAAGAGGTCGCTCTGCGGCTCGGTGTCGATCTTGAGGCAACCATTGCGGGCTGACTGCCCGGTGGGAGCCACGCCGTGCTGATGCTGGGCGGTGGCCCTGCTCTCACGCCGTTTAACCTCGAGAAGTTTGCGGCCCGTGCGGCAGATCGGCAGATCGCGCTGGGCGCCTGCTCGGTCTGCTTTTTTTATCTCGTCGACAGCGGCCGACCGCTGGAGCCGGATGAGATCCAGATTCTCGAAAATCTGCTCGATGCCTCCTCGGAAAGCGTGCAGGAACTTGTTCTTGGCGGTGATCCGATTCGGGTTATTCCACGTCATGGAACCCGGTCTCCCTGGTCAACCAAAGCGACCGATATTGCCCGTCACTGCGGCTTGTCTTCGGTTCGAAGAATTGAGCGTGGCGTTGTCTGGCGAATCGAGGGTGCTGAAGGTCGGGAGGGGTCCCGGAGCGAATTGATTTCGTTACTTCATGATCCCATGACGGAATCTGTGGTTGAAAACGTGGAGGGACTTGAACAGGTGTTCGCGTTACAGTCGCCCGCCCCCCTTGAAGTTGTGGATATCCTGAACGGCGGATTGGAGGCGCTCGCGGCCGCAAACGAGCGTGAAGGTTTTGCGCTGACACACCAGGAGTGCGAGTACCTCGCTGACGCCTATCTCGAGATGGGCCGCAACCCCACGGATGCCGAGTTGATGATGTTCGCGCAGGTCAATTCAGAGCATTGCCGGCACAAGATTTTCAACGCGCAGTGGACCCTGGACGAGATAAGTCAGGCCGCATCGCTTTTCCAGATGGTACGGACGACACATGCCCGGCATGGTGAAAAAACTTTAAGTGCGTACAGTGATAACGGGGCGGTGCTGACGGGATACCCCGCCTCATGGTTCCTGCCGGACCCATCGAGTGGCGAATACCGCCAGATCGCCGAACCGCTGCATCTAGTCGCCAAGGTCGAAACCCACAATCACCCCACGGCGATTTCTCCGTTTCCCGGTGCGGCGACGGGCTCGGGCGGCGAGATCCGGGATGAAGGGGCCACCGGGCGCGGCGGCAAACCAAAAGTCGGGGTAACCGGATTTTCGGTCTCCGACCTGCGCTTACCGGATACCCAAATGCCCTGGGAATTCCCCCGCCAGAGCCCGTCCCGCATCGCGTCACCACTGCAGATCATGCTCGAAGGGCCAATCGGGGCTGCATCCTTCAACAATGAGTTCGGCCGGCCGAATGTGGCGGGATACTTCCGCACCCTGGAGGTGGCAACGCATGAGGGTGATCCTGCCCACCGGTATGGCTATCACAAGCCGATCATGATCGCCGGCGGGCTTGGCAATATCCGCGACTGCCATGTGCATAAACAGACCATTCCGCCGGGGGCCAAGCTGATCGTATTGGGGGGTCCGGCAATGCTGATCGGACTTGGGGGTGGTGCGGCATCCAGTGTGGATTCCGGCGAAAGCGCTGAAGCACTGGATTTTGCATCCGTGCAAAGGGGCAATGCCGAGATGCAGAGGCGCTGCCAGGAAGTCATCGACCGCTGTATCGCGCTGGGCCCCGAAAACCCGATGATCTCGATCCATGACGACGGCGCGGGGGGCCTGTCTAATGCCCTCCCAGAACTCGTCCACGACGCCGGCCTCGGCGCCCGATTTGACGTCAACGCCATTCCTTCTGATGAGCCCGGGCTTTCTCCGATGCAGTTGTGGTGCAACGAGGCCCAAGAGCGTTATGTCCTCGCCGTGTCACCGGAAAACCTCGATACGTTTAAAGCGCTTTGTGAACGGGAACGGTGTCTCTTTAGCGTGGTCGGGGAGGCGTGCCCGGAAACCCTGTTGCGTCTTGCCTCTGTCGAGACGTCAGGTGAGTCGAAGGACGACGCGAACACTCACCCGGTACCGGTGGATCTTCCCATGTCGTTGCTTTTTGGCAATACACCACGGATGCATCGGGAAGGGGTCAGCCGCCCCCGTGCATATCCGGATCTTGATCTCGATGGAATCACGGTCAGCGACGCCGTGGATCGGGTATTGCGCTTGCCGGCCGTCGCCGACAAAACCTTTCTTGTGACTATCGGTGACCGGAGTGTCGGCGGTCAGGTGGTGCGGGACCAGATGGTTGGGCCCTGGCAGGTGCCCGTTGCCGATGCCGGTATCACGACAGCGGGTTTCGATAGTCATACGGGTGAAGCCATCTCAATGGGCGAGCGGACGCCCCTTGCACTCATCGATGCTCCGGCCAGTGGCCGTATGGCGGTCACTGAGGCGATAACCAACATCGCCTGCGCGGGGATCAGCGAACTGTCGGACATTCATCTTTGCGCCAACTGGATGGCTGCAGCAGGTGAGGCGGGGCAGGACGCAGATCTTTTTAAAACGGTTGAGGCGGTTACGCTTGCACTGTGTCCAGCGCTCGGCATTTCGATCCCGGTCGGTAAGGATTCCATGTCCATGTCCAGCCGCTGGACGGACAATGGAAAGAGTTTCAGTGTGTCGTCGCCTTTGTCTCTTATCGTGACTGCATTTGCACCGGTGGCGGATGTGCGTCGGTCTGTGACGCCTGTTCTGGATGTCTCCGGTGAATCGGTGCTGCTGCTGGTTGATCTGGCGCGAGGCAAGCAGCGGCTCGGCGGTTCTGCACTCGCTCAGGTTTATGGACAGGTGGGCAATGAGGTGCCGGATCTGGATCACCCGGAGGATCTGTGCGGATTCTTTGCTGCGACGAGACGGTTATTGGCCGGTGATCTGGCGCTGGCCTATCATGATCGTTCCGACGGCGGTTTGATTGTCACCCTGATGGAAATGGCTTTTGCCAGCCGTTGTTCGATCGAGATCGATATCGGAAAAGCGCAAGACCCGTTGGCTTATTTGTTTTCTGAAGAGCCGGGCGCCGTAATCCAGGTGAGCAAAGACGAACTGGATCGGGTACATAAAATTTTTGAAGAAGAGGGCATCGGATCGTGGGTACGGCCGTTGGGAGCGGCTTCGGCAGGAAACGATTCGATCCGTATTGCCGGCAACGGCGAGGTTCTGCTCGAATCAAGCCGTTCCTCGCTTCACCGGACCTGGTCCGAACTGACTTACCGGATGCAGGAGCTTCGGGATAACCCTGATTCCACAGTTCAAGAGTACGAGCGCCTACAGGATTTGTCAGACCCTGGCCTCAGCGCTGAGTTGACCTTTGATTTGGCGTCCAATCCTGCCACCCAAGCCATCTTGGGCGGCGCACGTCCGCGAGTGGCCATCCTGCGCGAACAGGGAGTCAACGGCCATATGGAAATGGCCGCCGCTTTTGACCGGGCCGGATTCCGAGCGGTGGACGTGACGATGTCTGATCTTAAGGCCGGGTGTCAGCATCTTGAAGCGTTTCAGGGCCTTGCCGCCTGTGGTGGGTTTTCTTTCGGGGATGTCCTGGGGGCGGGGCAGGGCTGGGCAAAGTCCATCCTGTTTGAGCCGTGGATGCGCGAGCAGTTTGACACCTTTTTCTCCCGGGAGGAGATCTTCGCGTTCGGGGTGTGCAACGGCTGCCAGATGATGGCAGCGCTTAAGGAACTGATACCCGGCGCTGAACATTGGCCGGATTTCGGAGCAAACGAATCGGGTCAGTTTGAGTCCCGCGCCGTGATGGTCGAGATCCTAGACAGTGACTCGGTCTTATTTCGCGATATGGCCGGCACCCGTATTCCCGTTGTTGTGGCGCACGGCGAGGGCCGCGCTGAACTTGATCAGGAGGTCCTGGCCACCCTTCGTAAACGTAACCAGGTCAGCCTACAGTTTGTGGACAATTACGGGAGCATGACGGGACGCTATCCGTTCAACCCTAACGGTTCCACTGATGGGATCACGGGACTTTGCGCAGCAAAAGGCAGGGTCACGATCATGATGCCCCATCCCGAAAGAAATTTCCGTACCGTAACCAACTCGTGGCACCCCGGAGACTGGGGTGAGCACGGTCCGTGGCTGAGAATCTTCCAGAACGCAAGAGCGTTTGTCGACTGACAAGCCGTCCCCGCTTCAGGACCTTCCCTACATCGCGCTGTAAGAGGGGCCGCCCCCGCCCTCGGGAGTGACCCAGGTGATGTTCTGGCTTGGATCCTTGATATCGCAGGTCTTGCAGTGAATGCAGTTCTGCGCGTTGATCTGGAAACGCTGTTCTGATCCTTCGTCAACGATCTCATAGACGCCGGCCGGGCAGTACCGCTGTGCGGGTTCGGCCCACTTGGGCAGGTTGGTCCGCAGCGGGATATTGCTGTCCGCCAGCTGGAGGTGAACCGGTTGGTCCTCCTCATGATTGGTGTTGGTCAGATATACCGAACTGTTTTTGTCAAAGGTCAGTACCCCGTCGGGTTTGGGATATTCAATTGGCGAGACTTCGCTGCTTTCCTTGAGGGAGGCATGATCCCAGGAACGGTCCTTCAGGGTGAAGGGCATTTTGCCGCGCAGCCAGTTCTGATCGATGTAATTGAAGGCCCCGCCGGCATATGGCCCGAATTTGTGCAGCGCCGGGCCAAAGTTACGTGCGGCCTTGAGCTCCGGATAGAGCCAGGAGCAACGCAGATGGGAGTCGTAGTGGGTGTGATCCTTGCCGCCGGGATCCCCATCCAGCAATACCTCCATGATCGTGTCCGCTGCCAGCATTCCTGACTTCATCGCGGTATGCGTCCCCTTGATCTTGGCAAAATTCAGCGTACCGGCATCGCAGCCGACAATGAAGGCACCAGGTAGGGACATTTTCGGCAATGAATTAAACCCGCCCTTGGTGATAGCACGAGCGCCGTAAGAGAGCCGCTCGCCTCCTGCCAGGGTCTGCGCAATCTTCGAGTGGGTCTTGAAGCGCTGCAATTCATCGAACGGGCTCAGATAGGGATTGTCATAGTTCAGGTCGACAATGAGTCCGAGCGCAACCTGGCAGTCTTCCAGGTGATAGAGGAAGGCCCCGCCCGATGCCCCATGTTCCGAAAGCGGCCAGCCGGCGCCGTGAACGACGAGCCCCGGCTGGTGCAATGCCGGATCAATGCGCCAGAGCTCCTTCAGGCCGATACCGTAGTGTTGGGGTGAGCGGTCGTGATCCAGTACGTATTGCTCAATCAATTGCTTACCCAGATGCCCGCGGCAGCCCTCTGCGAAGACCGTGTATTTGGCATGCAGCTCCATGCCAGGCTCGTAAGCCGCTTTGGCTTCCCCACCCTTGCCCCGGCCCATCTCTCCTGTGGCCACGCCTTTAACTGCCCCTCTGTCATTAAAGAGCACTTCACTCGCCGGGAACCCGGGATAAACTTCCACACCCAGCGCTTCGGCCTGCTCCCCCAGCCAGCGAACTACTTGTCCGAGGCTGACAATGTAATTGCCGTCGTTGTGCATGGTCCGCGGGGCAAGGGCGTTGGGGATTTTCACGGCCTTCTCGGGTCCAGTGAAAAAGTAGATTTCATCGCGGGCAACCGGTGTATTGAGCGGAGCACCGCGTTCCGCCCAATCCGGGAAGAGTTCATTCAGTGCGGTAGGTTCGATCACAGCGCCGGAAAGAATATGGTCGCCCACCGCCGCGGCTTTTTCCAGTACGACGACGCTCAGTTCGTGTTCTTTCTCGGCAGCCAACTGCATCAGCCGGCAGGCAGTCGCCAGTCCGGCTGGGCCACCCCCCACAACAACGACATCCACTTCCATGGATTCGCGTTCGATCATCTCTTGTGCTTCGCTCATAACTTTTTCGGGAGATTGTTCGCCAAGGATAGCCCGGGCAGGGCCGATGGGACGTCCTTATTGCGACGCGGGCCCACCCGAAGCCTGTGCAAATCGACATGCGAAGGATAACATTAGCCGCGTGAGTCTTTCGGCTTTTGGGAGCTTTGGATGAAGATTGCTAACGCCAGTGCTTTTGATTTATCCGCGCTGCCTTTTGCTGCACCTGGGCATTTTTACAAGGGGAATCTCCATACCCACTGCACCGAGTCTGATGGCGACTATCCAGCCGAGGAGGTTGTTCGGCGATATCGAGAGAAGGGCTATGACTTTCTCGCGTTGAGTGATCATTTTCTTGAATGCTACGGGTTTCCGATAACCGACACCCGAGGGCTGCGATCAAAGGACTTTACGACACTGATCTCGGCAGAACTGCACACCGGAAATCTGCACAACGGGGAAACCTGGCATGTGTTGGCAGTCGGCCTGCCGCTGGATTTTTCCCCACCGCAACCGCAAGAGGGAATTGTCGATCTTGCAAAAAGAGCGTTTGATGCCGGGGCTTACATCGGCCTGGTGCATCCTGCCTGGTACGGACTTGCGCCTGAAGACGCCCGAATTCTGCCCTTTGCCCATGCGGTCGAGATCTACAATCATGGCTCCGAGATGGAGAATGATCGCGGCGA
>DDZY01000056.1 GCA_002346525.1 Proteobacteria bacterium UBA2996 | reverse complement strand
TATCGTGAAGCGCTGCATCTCATCAATCAGGGTGTTGCAACGGTCGCAGAGATTGATGCAGCTGTCACCGGCGGCCCGGGGTTGCGATGGGCGTTCATGGGAACGTTTCTTGCCTGGCATCTCGGTGGCGGTCCGGGCGGGATGCGCCATACCATTGAGCAGTTTGGACCCGCATTGGAATTGCCCTGGTCACATATGAAGGCACCGGAGTTGACCGATGAACTGAAAGAACGCATCGTTGACGGCTGCGAAGTGGAGTCTGGTGCGCGGGCCTTTGACGAGATGGAGCGTCGGCGCGACCGCTGTCTTGCGGAGATTCAGAAAGTGCTGAAGGAACACTGGTATCCCCCCGAAGAAGACGGCTGGCCACCGATGGCAACCGACCGATAACGAAACAAACAGTCAATCAATAATGATCAGTGGCTCAGGGAGACCGAGTCCATTTCAGGAGGAATAGGATAGATGACCATGAATACCAACGTAGTCGTAAGCTGTGCGGTAACCGGCGCAGGAGATACGGTAGATAAGCATCCGGCGATTCCCGTCACCCCCGAGCAGATTGCCAACTCGGCCATTGAAGCAGCGGACGCTGGTGCGGCGATTGTCCATCTACACGTCCGTGATCCCGAGACAGGGAAAGGCAGTCGGGATATTAATCTCTTCAAAGAGACCGTGGAACTTGTCAGGAACAGCAGCAGAAATGTCCTGATCAACCTGACCGCGGGCATGGGCGGGGATTTGGTCGTTGATGATGAGAATCCAGAAGTGCCAGCAGAGGGAACAGATCTCATCAGCGCTGAAGAGCGCATGGCACATGTGGAGTTATTGCGCCCGGATATCGCGTCTTTAGACTGCGGTACGATTAACTTCGACAACGCCAATTATGTCTATATTCAGACGCCCAACATGTTGCGGGCCATGGCTGCGCGCTACGCGGAAATCGGCGTCAAGCCCGAGATGGAGGTCTTTGACTTGGGTCACCTGCGGTTTGCAAACCAGATGGTGTCGGAAGGCTTGATCAAGGGGCCGCCGATGTACCAGGTATGCCTGGGTATTCCGTGGGGTGCCGGCGCGGATTCCGCAACGATGACGGCGATGGTGGGTCAGTTGCCGCGGGACGCGTTCTGGTCAGGATTCGGCATCAGCCGGACGCAGATGCCGATGGCTGCGCAAGCCATGTTGCTCGGCGGGAACGTCCGGGTGGGACTGGAAGACAACCTGTATCTTGAAAAAGGGGTGCCCGCAAGCAACGCACAACTGGTCGAGAAAGCCGTCCGCATCATCCGTGATCTAGGAGGACAGATTTGCGACGCTGACCAAGCCCGGGAGAGGCTGGGCATCGGTTGAGGATGCTATCTACTGCAGTGAGGCAGCGCCGGGAGTTGTGACCAGAGCCCGGCGCAGGGGCTCGCCTAATTCTCTGCGAATTCGGGCATGACCTCGTTGATAAAAAGTTCCAAAGAGCGCTTTTGCTCTTTCATGCCAAGACCGAGACTGGCGTAGTAGGTAAACTGATCGATACCGAGGTCGTCGTAAAGGCGCAGTTTGCGAATGACTTCCTCAGATGTGCCGAACATCAGATTTTCATGCAGCATCTTGGGATCAAACTCATCTCGGTTCTCAAGTGTGGATAAGTCGATCATTGCCGGAAAGCCATTTTCAACACCGCCAGCATTCTTATAAAGATTTTCAAACTGGGCTAACTGACGTGTGGCTGCTTTAACGGGGATCATCCAGTCTTCTTTTTTGTCATAAACGCAGGTATGACGCATCGTAGCGAATATCGGCCTACCTTTACCGGGATTGTCGTCTAAGGCAGTCTGTAAACGCCCAAGGTAGGTCTCCACCTCACTCATAGGGCGAGTAAAAGGCCAAGACGTAATGTTGCACTGGTTTTTCACCGCATAGTCGTAGGTGATCGGGGCACGTGCTGCCACCCATATCGGAGGATGCGGTTTTTGTAGCGGCTTCGGCACGGAGGTGGCTTCCGGAAAGGTCCAATAGTCACCCTCATGAGCGTAGTCACCCTGCCAGAGCGCTTTGACAGCCGGCAGCATCTCCTGCATGTAGCGCCACGCGTCGGTCTGCTTTAGCCCGGCATGCATTCGGTCAAACTCACGCTGGTACGCGCCCGACCCGATACCGAATTCCAGCCGGCCGTTACTGTAAAGATCCAGCAGGGCGGCTTCGCCGGCAACGTTAATGGGATGCCAGTAGGGTGCGACGACAACAGCAGTACCGAGGCGGATGCGGTTGGTGTGGGCCGCCCACCAGGTGAGAATCTGAAAGGGGTTGGGTGCAATGGTCATTTCCAACGCATGGTGTTCCGCCGCCCAGACAATATGAAAGCCCCCAGCATCAGCCATCTGGACCATCTCCAGCGTGTGCCGTTCAACCTCGGCCATATCGATATCCGGCGAGATACGCTCCATATTGATCGCTAACTGAAATTTCATGATGCTCCTTTGGGTAAACGGCTAGCGCCGGACGAGTCTATCACCGCCCCAGTGAATGTCGCTGACCTAGGTCAGCGCATGACGAAGGGATCCGCGATGGGTTCCGACGAGGTATTCAACCATACCGTCTTGGGACGCGTGTAGTCATAGATCGCCTCCATGCCGGACTCGCGCCCATAGCCGCTATCCTTGTAGCCCCCGAATGGCGCGATCGGCGAGACCACCCGATAGGTGTTGACCCAGACGATGCCGGCGCGAATCGCCTTGCTGACGCGAAGCGCGCGGCCGACGTCCCGGGTGAAGACGCCGCTCGCCAGTCCAAAATTCGTATCGTTGGCGAGCATGAGGGCCTCGGTCTCATCTTTAAACCCGAGCGCGCTGACTACCGGGCCAAACAGCTCTTTTCGGACAATACTGATATCCTGATGCGGACAGTCCACGATCGTCGGCTCGATATACCAGCCGGTTTCCAGCCCCTGTGGTGTATTTCCGCCGTAAAGGAGGTCTGCGCCATTTGCGGTTGCATCGGCCAGGGTGGATCGGATGTTGCTGAGCTGCGCCTCAGTCGCTAGCGGACCCATCTGGCTGTTGTCATCCAGAGGGTCGCCAATCCGGATCTCTGCCGCCTTTTCGACCACCCGGGACAGGACCTCTTCGCGGATCGATTCCTGCAGCAGCAGCCGTGAACCGGCTACGCAGCTTTGCCCGCTCGCACTGAAGATACTGAGAAGGACGCCGTTGACAGCGCTTTCAAGATCAGCATCCTCAAATACCATGACCGGTGATTTGCCGCCCAGCTCCAGTGAGACTTCGGCAAAGTTCTCGGCACTGTTGCGGATGACATGCCGGGCGGTCTCGGGACCACCAGTAAAGCTGACCCGGTCCACCAGCGGGTGGCTGGTCAGTGCCCGGCCGCAGGGCTCGCCATGCCCGGTCACCACATTGAAAACACCCGGCGGGAAGCCTGCTTCCTCAAAGACCTTGGCGAATTCAAGCATAGGGGCCGAGGCGTGTTCAGAGGCTTTCAGCACCACGGTATTGCCGGCGGCAAGCGCGGGGCCGATTTTCACGGCGACGAGAAACAATTGGGAATTCCAGGGCACCACAGCCGCCACCACGCCGAGCGGCTCACGGACGGTCATCGTCATCATGTCCGGCTTGTCGATCGGCAAGGTTTCCCCAGTGACCTTGTCGGCCAGGCCGGCATAGTATTGAAAGAAGTCCGAAATGTAATTCGCTTGCCAGCGTGTTTCCTTAAACAGCTTGCCCGTATCGACTGTTTCGCAGCGGCCGAGCGGTTCCGAATGTTCAGCCAACACTTCAGCAAGACGGCGCAGCATCTTGCCTCGGGCCGTAGGCGTCATGGTGGCCCAAGCGCCTTCGCTGAACGCATGATGTGCGGCTTCGACCGCGCGGTTGATATCCGCTTCTGAGGCCTCGGGGACTTCTGCCCAGGTTTGTCCGGTCGCAGGGTTTACGCTGGTAAACGTCGCTCCGTTTTCAGCATCTACCCATTCGCCGTTGATGTACATCTGATATCGCGTTAATTCAGTCATCGGCTTATCCTTCTCCTTTCCTTGAAATTATTCTTAAGACCGTCCGGAACCTGGCCCACCTAACTCTGCGGATGGTAGGCCACGCACTCGATTTCTACCCGGATATCGACGAGAAAATCACTGACGAGGGCGGACCGGGCGGGCGGGCCTTCGGGAAAATATTCTGCGTAGACTGAATCAAAACCGGGAAAGTCCTCGCGCGACTTCAGCCATACCATCGATTTCACAATATGCCCGAGGCCGCATCCCGCCTCGGCCAATGTCTCGCGAATGCTGGTCAGGCAGGCCCGAGTCTGCTCCTCGATGCTGCCCGATGTCATGACCTGGCCCTCCTGCATGGGCACCTGCCCGGTGAGAAAAATGAAATCACCGGCCCGGACTGCCCGGGAAAGCGATAGTTGTCTTCCATTGATCACCAGCGGTTCGCCGATGATGGTTTTTTGGGATTGGGGCATGGGCTCAGTCAGTCTTGGGTTGAGGATAAAGTAACATAGTTATACCTGTTTCAAGCGGCTGACATCCAGTTCAATCTTGCCCATGAGAAAAGACATTGCCCAAAGCGGACTCAGTCCCGAGGGAACCTGGTATGACCTACGCGGCGGTGGATCTCCCGAGGTGCCCGTGGTCATGATTCACGGCGTCGGTCTGGATCACACCATGTGGGAGCCGCAGATGCCTGCGCTGGAAGAAACGTTTTGCGTACTGCGCTACGACATGCTGGGGCACGGACGGTCTGAGGCCCGTCCGGTCAAAGACATCACAACCTTTGTTCGGCAACTGGAAGATCTGCTTTCGTACCTGGACATTACGCAAATGCATCTGGTGGGACTGTCGATGGGAGGCGTGATCAGCCAGGCCTTTTCCGGAGGTGCGCCGTCCCGCCTGAGAACACTGGTGCTGATGAATACTGTGTACCGGCGGACGGAGAAGGAACTGATCGGCATGCGTCATCGGCTGCAGCTGACGCGTGAAGAAGGTCTTGCTCCGATTGCGCAAGCTGCCATGGATAGATGGTTCGACGAGCCGTTCAAAGAACAGTTTCCCGATCGGGTCGAGGCGATCCGCAGCAAATTGCTGGCGAATGATCTCAAGGCTTACACCGACGCCTATGCGGCGCTCGTTGAGGCAGATGCGATCGTGCAGGATGCACTCAAGCAGGTCAGGTGTCCGGCTCTGGTGCTCGCGGGAGAAAACGATCCAGGGTCCACGCCGGCTATCGCAAGACGGATGGCAGATGATCTTGAGTATTCTGAGCTTGCAATCTTGCCGGGCCTGCATCACCTGGCATCCTGGGAGGCGCCCGAAACGGTGAACCGCATACTCACCGAGTTTCTGAAAGCCAACCACTAGGGGGAAGAGAACCAGTTTTCGGCGGGCTGGTCTCGCCCGGGTGGGTCTCATTCGGGTGCGCGACAGGGCATAATCACACTTCTTTTTACTCGGAGATTTCTATGGATCAGGAACGTTTTGACAAGGGCCTGGCGACACGCCGGGACGTGCTCGGTGCGGAGTATGTCGACAACGCGTTGGCTAACGCGAGTGAGTTTGCCCGGGATTTTCAGGAACTGCTGACGGAGTATTGCTGGGGCGCAGTCTGGGGGGATGAGACGCTGGACCGTAAAACCCGCAGCATGCTCAATCTCTCAATGATCGCGGCGCTTAACCGTATGCATGAGTGGGAACTGCACTTCAGGGGTGCTCTCGTGAACGGTGTCAGTCGGGATGAGTTGAAAGCCATCCTTAACCAGATCGCTATCTACTGTGGCGTGCCGGTAGCGGTGGAATGCCACCGAATCGCCAAAAAAGTTTTCGCAGAACTGGATGCGCAATCCTGATTGGGCGTGTTTAAACGTGTCGGTCTGCAGCCTGCGATGCTCCTGTCATTTACCGAAACCTGAAAAAAGTGGTACCACGTTATGAAGGAAAGTCTCGACACTATCATTGTTGATCAAGAGGGAGACCTCACCTGGATCACCCTGAACCGTCCGGAGGTGGCCAATGCCTTCAACACCCGGATGGCTGAGGAATTGCTGGCGGTTTTCGGTGATTTCGTTTCGGGTGCCAGAACCACACGCTGTGTCATCCTGACCGGCACGGGAGAGCGCGCATTTTGTGCAGGCGGCGACCTCAAGCAGCGACATGGGATGACCGATGAAGAGTGGTATGCGCAGCACGTGGTATTCGAAGATCTGGCACGGGCGCTGATGGACTGCCCGGTGCCGATCCTAGGAGCAATTAACGGTGCGGCTTATGGCGGCGGGACGGAGCTGACACTGGCGTGTGACTTCGCTTACGCGGCGAAACATGCCCGTTTCGCCCTGACGGAGACCACCCTTGGGATCATGCCCGGCATGGCAGGTACCCAGTATCTTCCGCGGGCGGTGGGTATCCGCAGGGCCAAGGAAATCATCCTCACCGGCAGACCCTTCAGTGCGGAGCAGGCGCTTGAGTGGGGACTGGTCAATAAGCTTTGTGAGCCGGAATCCCTACTGGAGTCGGTTAGGGCAACGGCACAGCGCATCGCAGATAACGGCCCGATCGCGATTCAGGGCGCGCTGAAGGCGATCAACAATGCCGGATTTGCTTCACTTAAGCAGGATTACGAGGTCGAGCTTGCTTCGTATAATAAGACGGTTCCCACGCAGGATCGCCGCGAAGGCATCGCCGCCTTCAATGAGAAACGTAAAGCCCAGTTCACGGGAGAGTAATTCCGCAGACAAGGGCTCTTGGAATCTTCAAGTTCAGCAGGGAGTTTTCGTGCAAGATAAGAGTGTCACCGCAACCCTTTGTGGATTTGTGAGCGAGGTAAATACACAAGCCCTGCCGCGCGAGGTCGTCGACCGGGCCGCCTTGCTGGTCACGGACAGTATTGGTGTTGCCATTCGGGCAAGAAAAGACGCCGAGTCGACCCCCGCCTTGCTGGCTGCCGTTGCCCGCATGGGGATGGATGCGGGACGGGGGACAGTCTTTGCCGACGATAAAGGATACGCGTTTCCTGCCGCGGCGCTGATCAACGGCTCGTTGATCCACAGCCTGGATTTCGATGACACCCATATTGCGGCGACCGTGCACCCGAGCGCACCGGTACTGGCCGCAGCCCTTGCTGCCGGACAAATGGCGGGCGCGAGTGGCGCCAACGTTCTCGCCGGGGTGATTGCGGGATATGAGGTGATGTGCCGACTCGGCAGGGCCCTCAAACCTGCGGATCACTATGATCGGGGCTTTCATCCCACTGCAACAACCGGCGCCTTTGGGGCCACCGTTGCCGCCGGGCGTGCGTTGGGGCTTTCTGCTCAACAACTTGAGATGGCGATGGGGATCTGCCTTAGCCAGTCCGCCGGCTCCATGCAGTTTCTCGCCAACAGTGCCTGGACCAAGCGCTTTCAGGTCGGCAATGCCGCCATGGTCGGAGTGATTGCGGCATCGCTTGCTTCAGAGGGATTTGTCGGTGCGGCTGATGCGGTCGAAGGTGATGCGGGTTTTCTGAAAAGTTATGCCCCTGACCCTGATCCGCAGTTAGCCGTCAAGGGACTCGGTGATGATTGGGAAACACTCCAGATTGGCGTCAAGCCTTATCCCTCGTGCCGGTTCAGTCATGCGGCCATAGACGGTATTGTGGATATCGTCGGAACCGGTGCGCATGAATCCGATATTTGCGACATTGCCATTGGTTTACCCCGCAAGGGTATGGATCTCACGGCCCTGCCGCAGGAGTTCCGCCGCAAGCCCAAAGGGGTGGTGGGCGGTCAGTTTTCGATGCATTTCACCGCAGCGGTTTCAGCACAGACAGGCAACCTGACCTGGGATGATTATGCGAAGTATCTCGAAGACGCAACAACGCTGTCACTCGCTGAGCGCATCGACGTCAGTGAGGATGCGCAGATGGATGCGATTTATCCGGAACGGATGGGCGGCAAGGTGACCATACGCTTTCGCGATGGGACGAGTGAGAGTCGGTGCGTGGAGATTCCCCGTGGGGAGCCTGAAAATTTCCCCGGCGCCGATCTGCATCAGACTAAATTCCTGTCTCTTGCCGAGCCTGTTCTGGGCGACGCGGCCCTTGGGCTGCATGAGCGGCTCACCTCGTTTGCCGAGGCGGACTCCGTGGATACCTTATTCGGGTAGGACAGCGGGCAAAGGCCAGCTGGTCTGGCTCAGCCGAGTACTGACAGGCTGCTGGCAGGGTTGGGCTCGCGGTTTCGCGAGAAGAACCTGAGATTGATCTCGTGGCCGGTGCGTTGAAGCCGGAACGAGACCGGATCTTGGTCGTGGTCGGTTCCCTGCTCACAGGCACTGATTAAAGCTGTCATCAGTTCACCCACCACCGGCGCCGTTTTGAATTGATTACCGCTGGTGCCGATCGCCATGTAAAAGCCGGCCACGTCGGTACAGTCATAGATGGGAATCCAGTCATCACTGACATCCCAAAGGTCTGCCACCCCCGATAGCGTATTGGGAATGCCAAGAGCCGGGATCCGTTGCGCAAGGCGATACAAGGGCTCGATGCTTTGCGGGGAGAGATTTCGGTCAAAGTCATCCGGGTCGGCTGCCAGCTCAACTTCTCCCCGCGCGCCCAGGCTTCCTGCAAGGATGCTGTCGCCGGTGTCTGCCCGGATGTAACCCCCGATGTCGGTGTCGTACAGCATGATGCGGGACGCATCACTCGTCGCGGCGTCTGCACAGCGAAGGTGGGCCACCTCGTGCCGAACGACCCGTGTCCGGATACGGTGTTGGCCGTGCGGATCAGCGAGGGCGTTGATGTTCTGCCCATGCGGTCCCGCCGCGTTCACAGTGACCCGGCAGGAAATGCGCTCACCCCCCGACAGCGTCACGGCAGTCACATGGTGATCGTTCGTGTCGATACCGGTCACCGCTTCGCCAAAACGAAAATGCGCACCGTGTTGTTCGGCTGCGCGCTGCAGGTTGTGCGCCGCGAGCTGCGGATCGGGACAATAGCCCCCCTTGGGGAAAAAGACGCTCTCAAGCTCCGCGTCGGAGCGGGCACCGAAGTCGGCATCGTCCGAGATGACGGGCGGTCCGAAACTGGAGAGATCCCAACTGGGGAAAAGGCTTTGCAGTCTGGAGACAGACCAGCACTCAAAAGGAATACCCAGCTGGCGTGAGAATTCCAGCTGGTGCTCCAAAAAGCCGTTATTGGCGGTCTTGAAAGTCAGGACACCTGCAAGATGAAACGGTGCGATGGGCTCATCAGACTCAAGTTTGAGAAATCCGGCCCAGTCCTGCCAGCAGTGAAACCCTTCCCAGGCCAGCGCTGATCCTTCCAGGGTGGAGTACTGCGTGCGCACCATGGCAACGGAACTGCTCGTTGCACCCTGACCGGAACCGGCAAGCGGATCCACTACCAGCACCCGCCAGCCCGCTTTGCTCATTGAGAATGCAATCGAGGTGCCAATGATTCCGGCACCGATCACGACGGCATCAAATCGTTCTGTCATTGCGGGTCCAAGAGAGGTGAATTGAAAGGAGATCGCAGATCAGGGGATCTTGAATCATGAGGCCTCATTCTAAATTGAAGAAAGCGGTTAAGGCGCCCTGATGAAAAAGGCCTTGAAATTTTCCAGGATGACACCACCTGTTGGATAGGCAAATACGGTAAATCATCCGACGGATGGTTTATTTTGAAACTAGGAGAGTACTGCATGAACAATCTGGTAAGACCTTCCGAGAGAACTCGGGGTTGGGATGTTTTCGGTGATTTCGATGACCTCATGGGCGGTTGGTTTCGCTCCCCTGCGGTGTTGCGGCGCGATGAGACCGCGAGGATGCCCGCTATTGATGTGACCGAGAAAGAAGGAGTTTATCTCGTCAAGGCGGAACTGCCGGGCGTCGCTCGCGAAAATCTCGATGTCACCATTAACGATGGTGTACTGACCATCAACGCCGAGCGTAAAGAAGAAAAGAAAGACGAGAAAGATGATCGCGTGATCCGCCAGGAGCGCTATTATGGAAAATTCGTTCGTTCACTTCGTCTGGGATCGGATATTGATGAAGGCAGGATCGAGGCGCAGTATGAAGATGGCGTGCTGAAACTGTCCTTGCCCAAGACGGCCGAAGTCAAACCGCGCAAGGTTGATATCAAAGTGGGTTGATTTGAACCCGATACGCATCGAAAGGGGGTCACGAGCGTGACCCCCTTTTTTTTGGCGTGATGGTGCCGACACCCGTCTTCTCGATGGATGCGTGGGTCCGCCAGGGAAAGGGTGCCCGGGCAGTTATACTCTGATCCCGGTAGTGACCTGAATCTGCAACCTGTTATGAGCCCAGCCCCAGATCCCGTAGCCATCGCGCCGGTATTGGCAGAAGCCCTGCCGTACATACAACACTTTCACGGCCGCACCATTGTTATCAAGTATGGCGGCAACGCCATGACCGACGAATCGCTAAAGCGCAGTTTCGCCCGGGATGTCGTTCTGATGAAACTGGTCGGCATGAACCCGGTAGTTGTGCATGGCGGCGGCCCCCAGATTGGCCAACTGCTTGACCGGATTGGTAAGAAGAGTGAGTTTGTCGAGGGACTTCGCGTTACGGACAGTGAAACCATCGATGTGGTCGAGATGGTGCTGGGCGGACTCGTCAACAAGGATATTGTGGCCCTGATCAATGCCCATGGCGGCCGTGCCGTGGGCCTGTCTGGCAAGGACGGCGGATTGATCCGGGCGCGAAAACTGGTGCTGCGCAAGGAAGGCGCGTCCGATGAAGATGAGACCGTGGAGCTGGGATTCGTGGGTGAGATCGAGTCGATCAATCCGGCTGTGGTGGATACTCTTGATGAGGGAGATTTCATTCCCGTGATTGCTCCCATCGGTACCGGTGAGGATGGTAAGACCTACAACATCAATGCAGACACCGTCGCCGGTAAACTGGCGGTCACGTTGGGTGCCGAGAAACTGATCCTCCTGACCAACACGCCGGGGGTGTTGGATCAGCAGGGCGAACTGTTGACCGGCCTATCGGAGAGTCGGGTCCAGGAACTGATTCAGGAAGGTGTCATCACCGGCGGCATGTTGCCCAAGGTCCGCTGTGCTCTGGATGCTGTCTCAGGCGGGGTGAGGACCGCGACGATTTCAGACGGTCGGGTACCCCATGCCACTCTGCTGGAAACCCTGACTGATCAGGGTGTCGGCACCCAGATCGGACGCACTCGGGAAGTCATTCGCCCGAGTTAATGATCAGGGCGCGGGGCTACGCCTAGCGCGGGTCAATCGGCAAGGCCGTCGCAAGATCAAAAACCGATTCCATGAGGTGACAGGCGCGCAGCAGCGAGGCTTCCCCCCGAGGCGGGCCGATGACCTGCAGTCCAACGGGCAATCCGTTCTGCGTGAAGCCGACAGGCAGACTTAAGGCAGGGCACGATGTCATTGTGATGGCGAAGGTGATGGCAATCCAGTCGATGTAGGTTTTCGTCGGCGAGTTATTGATGGTTTCCACATACCTTTGCGATTTTGGAAAGGGCGGGACCGAGACCGCAGGGCAGAGCAGCAGGTCATATTGCTCAAAGAAAATCTCCATTTCACGGAACAACCGCGTGCGTACCCGCTCGGCGGCAAGCAGTTCGGAATTTGTGACGGCAAGGCCTTTTTCAATATTCCAGACAATTTCCGGAGCAATCTCATTGCGGTGTTGTGCCAGCAGGGACTCCATCATCTGTGCGATCAGGACACCGCGCAGCGTTTGGAAAGATTCAACCGTGCCCGAAAAATCGGGACAGACATGGCTGACGTCGGCACCGATGTCCCGGAAGTGCTCAGCCGCTGCACCACAAATCTCTGCGATCTCGGTTTCCATGGGAACGACACCGAGGTCCGGGCTGAATGCCACGCGCTTGGGCAATGACGGGTCTGAAAGTGCCTCAACAAAGGATTCGCCTTGGTGAGGAAACGAAAGCGGATCCCCCGGATCAAAACCGGCACCGCCATCCAGCATCAGTGCCACATCCGCGACACAGCGCCCCATCGGACCTTCAACCCACAGGCTGTCAAATGCCGGCAGCCGGGACCCTCTTGGAACCCGTCCCGGACTCGGCCGTAGGCCGACCACACTGTTAAAACTGGCCGGGACCCGCAAACTGCCGCCGAGATCGTTGCCGGTGGCCAGCGGAACCATTCCGGCGGCCAGCGCAGCACCTGAACCTCCTGAAGAGCCTCCGGCACTCATCTTCAGGTTCCAGGGATTGAGGGTGTGTCCGAATACCGGGTTGAAAGTGTGAGCCCCCGCCCATTCGGGCACATTGGATTTCCCGATCGCGATCGCGCCGCTGTCCTGCAGGCGCTTGACGGTGGCATCGGACTCTGTGGCGATGTTCCTGGCAAAGAGCGGGGATCCGTAAGTCGTCCCAACGCCTGCAAGATCATTGTAGTCCTTGACCGCAAAAGGCAGTCCCCACAGAGGACCTTTTTCACTTGAAGGCGGATTGTGATTCGTCATCTGCTGTGCCTGTTCCCGGGCCTTGTCGAGACAGAGCACGGGCAGAGCGTTTATCGTCGGGTTGACGTCCTCGATTCGCGAGGCGACTGATTCGATGACATCGACCGGCGAAATCTCACCACAGCGCAGCCGCCGACCGAGTTCAGTGGCGGTGCATCGGAACAGGTCACTATCAGTGGTTTCGGAGGATGTGCTCATTGTCGGTTACACAGGAATACGACGCTCATAGGCGATGATAGTGCCATACAGCCCTGAAAAGGTTCAGTTTACAGTCGGTTTACCTGAATGATCCTTGACAGCTGGCCTTCGGGTGGACATCACGTGCGCCCTTTGTACCGAAGGCATAAGAGGTCGATAATCCGCTTCTGATCGGTGACGCTGATCAAAAGAACTCATGCTCCAATCTTCATCCATGCCGGAACCTGATTTCCTGCCTTTGCAGGTGAATTCGCTGCGGTTTGAGGCGGCGGGTAAGCCGTTGTTGAACGACGTCAGTTTTTCGTTGGACGCAGGCAGGCCGACTTGTGTCGTGGGCCCTAACGGCGCCGGGAAGAGTCTGCTGCTGCGATTGTGTCATGGCTTGCTGGCGCCTTCGGGCGGATCGATACGGTGGGCCGGGGGAACGGTTGAGCAGCAACGCCGGGCACAGGCCATGGTGTTTCAGCGGCCGGTACTGCTGCGCCGATCGGTGCGCGCCAACATAGAGCATGCCCTCTCCACGAGACAGCTTCTCCGTTCCGAGCGCACAGAGCGAACGGAGGCGGTGCTTGAGAAAACTGGGCTCTCAGATCTGGCCGAGCGCGACGCGCGGGTATTGTCCGGCGGTGAGCAGCAGCGCCTCGCCCTGGCCCGGGCGTGGGCGCTGAGGCCTCGAATGCTGTTTTTGGACGAGCCTACGGCCCATCTTGATCCCGCGGCGACGGCCTCGGTCGAGGCCATCATTAGGGACATCGACAGTGAAGGGGTCCGGATACTGATGGTTTCTCATGATCTGGGACAGGTGCGCCGAATGGCAGGGGATGTGCTCTTCTTGCATAACGGCCGTCTCATTGCGCATACCGATACGCGCTCATTTCTCGACGCGCCCGAGTCGGAGTTGACCTGTGCTTTCGTTGAGGGCCGCCTGCTCTGGTAGGGATCGTGGCTAGGGGGAGTCCGCCAGCCACTCCTTGACTGCATCGCTGAAACCAGACTCGCCGTGATCTGCGACTGATCGAAACTCTCTACGAAGGGGTTCCGGCGCGTTTGCGACGACACGCGCACGATTCGCCCAGCGCAGCATGTCAACGTCATTAAAATCGTTTCCCACGGCAAGGGCGGTCGCTGAATCAAGATTGAGGTGATCACAGATCCATTGGGCGG
Source organism: Proteobacteria bacterium UBA2996 (assembly GCA_002346525.1). GTDB lineage: Bacteria > Pseudomonadota > Gammaproteobacteria > Arenicellales > UBA868 > UBA868. Next base: position 3,580 of record DDZY01000056.1, on the reverse strand, counting down.
CGTGCGATTTGCCGACGGATTTCGGAAAGATTTCATACCAGACCGAACAATGGTCGAGCGGTGAGGTGGTTCTGACCACATTGAGATCTGGCAAGCGATCCGACAGTTCGCGATGCAGGGTCTCCGGATTTTCCAGTGGTGCAATCGCCAACAGTTGCGTCGCATTGCTGACGAGGTCTGACTGGCTATCCAGCATCTGATGATGTCCCGCATAAAGAGCAAGACGTCGGTCAAAGTCGGCGTTGGGTTGGCCAAAACGCCGCCACCGGAATCGGTGATTGTCCGGCACCGGGTCGTGCACCATGAAGTCGAGCCGCATCGTTTCAAGAACGCCCATGGCATGAGACATTGCTGCATCGTCCAGGGCGAACTGGTGAAGCAGCGTTCTTGGTCTGCAGGAAAATATGCCTGCGCCTGATGAGGTCACCAGGATATCGATCGGAAAGGCGTCATCAAGCACGCGATCGCAGGAAAAAAGGGACCGACCGGTCACGACGACCCGTACTACCTCAAGAGCGGCGAGATGCTCCAGGGTGGTCCGGTTGCGGGCACAGAGTTTATGGTCCGGCCCCAGGAGGGTACCGTCCAGATCAGTAAAAACCGCCCTGCGCTGGGGTTCGGGTGGATCCATGTAGTCAAGGTATACACCCAAACCGGTTTGGCTTCACCTTTCGGTTAGAGCAGGGCCTCTATCTGGTTAACGAGGTCTGCGTTGTTTGGGGTAATTGATGAGCTAAAACTGCCAACCACCTTGCCCTGACGGTTGAGAAGATATTTGTGGAAGTTCCACCGGGGGAATTGGCCGGCCTCAGCGGCAAGCGCCTGATACAGAGGCTCAGCGGTGCGCTTGGCTACCCGGGATTTTTCAAACATCGGAAATTTCACTTCGTAGGTCAGATCGCAAAACTCGCGGATCTTCTCTTCAGACCGAGGGTCCTGGAAAAAGTCATTCGAGGGAAAACCCAGCACGGAAAATCCACGACTACCGAATTTTTCCTGCAGCGCCTCCAGTTCCGCGAACTGCGAGGTGAAACCGCAGTAACTGGCCGTATTCACCACAAGCAGCACCTGATCCGCGTAGGCGTCACAGAGCCGTACTGACTCGTCACTCGCGAGGTACCGCTTGGTGAAATCGAGATTCATCGGGCAGTTCGCATTATCTGCGTGAACAGGCAGCCCGACCAACGTCAAGACTGCAAGAAATAGGGTACGAAGAAGCATGATGACACTCGGTGTTTAACACGTTCAAATCTTAACCCGCTGCTGTGAACTGCAGGTATTGGGAAAGTTCCAGATTTTCAGGACGGGACAGTATCGCGCCGGTTGGACCCGTCTTGAGGATTTTTCCTCCCAGCATGAATGCGAGTGAGTCTGCAATTTTGGCAACCTCATGGGGCAGGTGGCTGACGACGATTACCGTCAGGGCGTGTGTCTTTCGGAGTTCATCCACCAACTCATGCATTTCGACTCTCAGTTGGGGATCGAGTCCGGTGAAAGGTTCGTCAAGCAGCAGCAGGGGACGCCGTTGGCACAGGCAGCGCGCGAGGGCGGCCCGTTGGCGCTCGCCTCCTGAGACATCCGCAGGCTTTCTCGATTGCAGTGCGTCCAGCCTAGTTGCCGTCATTGCCGTTTCGATCAGCTCGCGGTCCTCGTCAGTCAGTTTCAGGCCAGGATGACAACCCAGGGCGATGTTCTGATAGAGCGTAAGGTGATTAAAGAGGTTGTTCTCCTGGAACATCATTGTGACGGGCCGACGTGCTGGGACCCGCGTGTCTATCCGGTCTTCGCCGACAAAGATCGTTCCCTGATCCGCTTGCTCAAAGCCGGCAATCAGTGACAGCAGGGTAGATTTGCCCGCACCGCTTGGCCCAATAAGGGCGATACACTCGCCGCGCTTTGCCTGCAGATCGACTTCGAGCTGCCAGTCACCCTGGCGAAAGCGAACCCCGTCAATATTGAGAAAGTTCATCGCGACAGGCTGCGGTCCATAATCCAGAAAAGTGCCACACACATCAGCACAAGAACCAGGGCGGTAACGGCCGCCTCGTCGAAGCGGTAGGCACTCATACGTTGATAGAGCATCACCGGTAAAGTAATGTGACCCGTGGTATCGAACAAGGCGGCAACCCCCATGTCCCCGAAAGAAAGCGCACCCCCCAGAGCAAGCGAAAATGCGGCAGGCTTTCGGATCATGGGCCAGTCCACCTGGCAAAAGCGGTGCCAGCCGCTTAAGCCCAGTTGTGCACACAATTTGCGGTACTGTTGACCGGAATCGATCAGTACCGGGGCGATACTGCGCAGGATGTAAGGCAGGACCATCACCGCGTTGACGACAGCGATCATCAGGAGTGTGATGCTGTCGATAGCCTTTATGTGCAGGGCGATCAGGAAGAATCCTGTTCCAATCACCATCGGCGGAAACGCCAGGGTGAGAGATCCCGCGAGAAGCAGTCCTTCCTTGGCTTTCTTTTGACGTCTTTCAAGTACCAGAAACCGTGCGGTGGTTGCGATGCCGAAAGCCATGATTCCGGCCAGGCTCGTCGCCGTGAGCGCAATGCCGAGACTCCGAGCGGCGGCTTGCCACAGATCAGTATCCAGCAGGACTGCGGCAACCGGCCCCTGCAGTCCGGAGGCGACCAGCGCCGCGAGCGGGGTAAAAACAAAAAGTCCACATAGCCCAATGACGCCAAAATCAAAAATCTTACCCGTGCGAGTGCCTGTATCCGGCCGTGCTCTGGAATCGATCTTGCGTCCCGGTGTCTGTGTTAGTACCCGCATCCAGCGTATCAGCAATAAAGCGGTACCAGCACATAAAAGTAACTGTGCAAGCGCAAGCACAGCAGCCTGAGCAGGGTCGAATTCAAAGCGCAGTGCCTGGTAAATCGCGACTTCGATGGTGGTGGCTGCCGGACCGCCGCCGAGAGTGAGGACGACCGCAAAACTCGTGAAGCAGAGCAAAAAGACCACGACAATGACGCCCGGTAGAAAAGCACTGAGGGTGGGCCATTCGATGAACCAAAAGAGCTGGGTGCTCGACATCCCGAGCGTGCTGGCGGTGCGCCAGTTTTCATCTGTGATCTGATCCCAGGCGGGCAACAGCAGCCGCACCGCCAACGGTAGGTTGAAGAAAGTGTGTGCCAGCAAAATGCCGGTCAGGCCATACAACTCAAATGGTACGCTGGCGCCAGTGGGCTGAAGCAGAAAGTTGAGCAGCCCTGATCGACCGTATACCGCCACAATCCCGAATACCGCGACAATCACCGGCATCACCACGGGCAGCCCCATCAGAGTTATCAGGATTTTTCGTCCGGTAAACGCCGGGCGCCTGGCGTATGCGCGCGCCACGGGAACCGCGAGGATGATGCTGATCAGTGTCGACAGGGTTGCCTGCCAGAGTGTGAAGCGCACCACTTGAAAAAAATAAGGATCACGCAGTGTGGCGATGATGGAAGCTGTGTCCGATAAGGCGCTCACTGCCGTGAGCGAGCCCGCGATAACAGCGGTCAGCAGGAACAGCGCAATGGTGCCTGGCCAGAGCCCAAGCCGCCATCGCGTACTCAAGGTGAGCCTCACTGGGTGA
>DDZY01000125.1 GCA_002346525.1 Proteobacteria bacterium UBA2996 | reverse complement strand
GGCATAGAGTACCGGCCGCGAGAGGGACACCCCGCTGTCGGCGATATCCGTGTGATAGCCGTGCAGTGGTGCCAGCGGGATACGGATGCCGATATCTTTGAGAAGCCGGCCGGCCCAACAGCCCGCCGCAATGACGAGTTTGTCTATGTCGCGCTGTGCGCCATCCGTAAAGTGGACACACTTGGTCCGAGAGGCGGCACTTTCAATCCGACTGACCTCGGCGTTCAGAATCTCGCCCCCGAGTCGGGAGAAGTGTTGGGCGAGTTCTCGGGTAAGGCGCTGAGGATCCGTGAAAGATCGCCAGCCGTGGGCAATCAGACCGAATTTGCCGTCGGTATCCACATCTGATTCGACGCCCGCCAATGCGCCACCCTCAAGTTCGGTTGCGTGATAACCCTCGTCCGCGCGGAGTTGCCAGCTGAAGCGATCTGCAAGGTACTGTTCTTTTCTGTCATAGAGGTAGAGCACCTCGTTTTCGGCCCAGATATTTTCAATCTGGGCGGCTTCAATGACTTCATCGAAATCCTCCTGAGCGTGCGCCGTCAGCATACCCAGGCCGTGGCAGATCTGCACCACGCGGTGCGGACGCGCATTGCGCAGAAACTTGAAAAGCCAGGGCAGGGCGCTTGGCAGATGGCCGGGACGAATAGCGAGTGGGCCTTCCGGGTTCAGAATCCATTCGGGAAGTTTTTTCATCACGCCGGGCTTGGCAAGAGGCACAATTTCGCTTAACGCCATCAGTGCACAGTTCCCGAAAGTTGCTTCTCCACCAATCGGACCGCGTTCGATGAGCAACGTTGAAACCCCTTCTCGTTGTAGGGCGAGTGCGGTACACACGCCGATGATGCCCCCGCCAATGACCGTCACTTCAGTCACGAGCTGGCCCTGCTGGCATGGCGCATGATGTCAGTCAACGCCTTCCACGATGCGAAGATCCCGGACCACGCCGCCATCTAAGGCCTCGAGTGCTTTCTGATAAGCGGGCGAGGCGTAGGTTGCGAGGGCAGCTTCATAACTGTCGAATTCAACCAGGACTGTTCGCTCGGCGACCGCGTGTTCCTTGGGCTCCATCTGGCCACCTCGAACCAGAAACCGCCCTCCGTTGGCCTGGACCGCATCGGCAGCCAGCGCGACGTAAGCGGCGAGTTTCTCTGCATCGAGAATTTCCCGGTATGCTGTCATCCAGTATCCTTTTGCCATGATGTCTCCTTGATTTTGGCTCGAAGGGTTGGTCAATTTACCAGACCGCCGGACGATCTTGGGTAGCAGTCCTTGCTTTAGTGCCGTGTAATCTCGGCAAGCGCTTTCAGCAAAGCAAGGATCTCGTCTTTGCTGTTGTAGTGACAAAAAGAGGTCCGAGTACAGCTATCCATGCCTAGTGGATCGAGAATATTGCCCGAGAAGTAGTCTGCTTTTCGAACATGGGTTCTGATACCTCTGTCGTTTAGTTCCCTGACGACATCCGCCGAAGGGAGATGCGAGAACGCATAAGACACCAGTCCTTCGCGATGTGGGTTGTCCGGTCCCCCTACGATATAGGCGCCAGGCAAATCGCGAATACCTGTCTGGCCGTCGGCACCATTGATGGCGACATCAACGAGATGTGCTTCCTGCGCTGCCATTGCCCGCCCGGCCTGTTCCAGTCTCCGGCGACGGTCTGGTTCGTTACCCAGCTGGCTCCCCAGCCAGTCGAGATAGTTGACCACTTCGCTGAAGGTAGCAAACGCCCCGGTATCCCGGGTGCCCAACTCCCAGAAGTCATCAGCCGTACCGTCCAGCTTTTCATGAGGTAGTGTACTGAGCCTTGGGGATACCCACGCCACCCCGTAGTTGTGTCGCGAGAACACTTTGTATCCCGAAAGGGCGCACGCATCGACCCCACAGGCGTCCATATCCATTACGCCGTGCGCGGCGTGCTGAATGCTGTCGACAATGATGAAGCAGTCGGGCGCCCGTTCCCTGATGGCTTTGGCGACAGCAGCCACATCAACCGCCATACCGGTTACCGGACTGGTCTGGATAATGGTGGCGACTCTGGTGTCTTCAGTGACCTGTGCCGCGTAGTCCTGCGCTGTGACCATTGCCTGATCTTTATCATGAGCGATGCTGATATTTTCTTTGCCGGCGACGGGACACCAGCGCACTCTCGCACTGGCAGTTGCGGGATGCTCGAGGGTGCTGCCGACCACGTTGCCCCCGGCGGGAGAACCCAGGATCGCCGCTCGCACCAAGCGGAAGAGCAGTTCGGTTCCGCTCTCGCCAGTAAATACCACGCCTTCCTTGACTCCGAAGAAAATCCTCATGTCTTCACGAGCCTTGTCGATGATTCTCACCAACTCGTGAGAGGCAGGGTTATCTCGCCCCTGGTTATCCGGAATCGATGAAAGATGCGCATTGACTTCGACGACTGATTTAAGCGTCAGGGAGCCGCCGGCATTCTCAAAGAAGATTCTGGGTCCTTGATAGGGACAGTGGTCAACGTGATGGAATCGGTTGCGGATCTCGCTTAATAACTGGGCGTCAAACATGAGTGAGGTTCTCGTTAAGGGCGGTTTCGAGGAGGCACGACTGTGCAGGCGGTCTAGCTTATCTGTTTGAGTGCAGCCTGGGTGGCAGGCCGGTCGAGCATACTTTGATAATGTGCCATCAGTCGCGGCAGAGTAGCGACGTCGACGCCATCGCTTTCAAGCCACGAGCAGATGGTAAAGAGATAGGGGTCACAGATCGTATAGGCTTCGCCGTGTACCCAGGGCCCTTTAAGAAAATCATCCTCGATTAGCCGTATCACGGCGGTCATCGATTCTGGAATCTTCTTTTTCAGCGCCTCAAGCGCGTGCGGATCATCTGTCCAGCGTGTTCCACGCATTCGATGTGCATGGGCAACATGTACCGTTGAGGCAAGGTAACTGTTGAACTCCTGAATCTTGGCAAAGATAAAAGGATCATGGGCGCCGACCAGCGAATCAGAACCAAAACGCTGAGCGATATACAGGAGAATGGCAGGAGTCTCGGTAAGAATGCCTGACTCCGTGATCAGGGCAGGTACCCGGCCCTTGGGATTCAAGGCCTGATAGGCTAACTCTTTTTGCTCGTTGCGAGAAAAATCCAGCACAGAAAGCTCGTAATCAGCCTCCACCTCTTCTAGAAGGATGACCGAGGCGAGCGCGATACTCCCGTTGGCGGCAAAGATCTTGAGCATGGCTAGTCCTGTGATGGGTTGGACAGCGGATTTTGCCCTAAAAAGCGGCCCATGTACCGGTGCCAGACTGATCCTTAAGTAATTTATTTTGGGAGTAACGCTCATAAGGGCCAGGGTATTTGGATTCTGCGATCCAAGCGGGCTGCCCGGCCGGACAAAGTGAAATTGTTGCTATCATCTGCGCTTCGAAACCGGAGGGAAATTCATGAGTTTTACGGGCACCGACCGATACGTCGCGACCGAGGATCTGGCGATGGCGGTGAATGCCGCCGTGACGCTGGAAAGGCCACTGCTGATTAAGGGTGAGCCCGGTACCGGCAAGACGATGTTGGCAGAGGAAGTGGCTGCCGCACTCAACAAGCCATTAATCCGCTGGCATATCAAATCGACGAGCAAGGCCCAACAGGGGCTGTACGAGTACGATGCCGTATCGCGCCTGAGGGACTCGCAGTTGGGCGATGGGCGTGTGGGGGATATCGGCAACTACATCCGCCCTGGCAAGCTCTGGGAAGCCTTCGACTCGCCGGAGCAGGCAGTGCTGCTGATCGATGAGATTGATAAGGCCGATATCGAATTTCCCAATGATCTGCTGCTGGAACTCGACCAGATGGAGTTCTTTGTCTATGAGACCGGTGAAACGATTGCGGCAAAGCATCGACCGATTGTGGTGATTACCAGCAACAATGAAAAAGAGTTGCCCGATGCGTTCTTGCGCCGGTGTTTCTTTCATTTCATCTCGTTTCCGGATAAATCCACGATGGAGAAGATTGTCGAAGTGCACTATCCGGATATCCGCAAGACGCTCATCCGGGAAGCGCTCGATGTCTTCTTCGAAGTACGCGATGTCCCCGGCCTCAAGAAAAAGCCGTCCACTTCCGAATTGATTGACTGGCTAAAGCTGCTCATGGCAGACGATATTCCAGAGGAAATCCTGAAGTCGCGTGACCCCAGCCAGGCGATTCCCCCGCTGTATGGTGCTTTGCTCAAGAATGAGCAGGATGTTCATATGCTGCAGCGCCTGGCATTCATGGCACGCCGGGAGAGCTCCCCCAACTAGTCCATTGCGGAACACATGTTTTGCTGATCAGTTTCTTTCAAACGCTAAAGCAATCCGGTATCCCCGTATCGGTCAAAGAGTACCTGATGATGCTGGAGGCACTTCAGGCGCGGTTGGCGTTTGCGTCTGTTGATGATTTCTATCTTCTGGCCAGAGCATGTCTTGTCAAAGACGAGAAGTACTTTGACCGATTCGATCGGGCCTTCGGCGCCTGGTTCAGTGAGATGGAGAGTATTGACGACATCATTAATGCCCTGATACCGGAAGATTGGCTGCGGGCCGAACTAGAGAAATATCTCACCGACGAGGAAAAAACTAAGATCGAATCGCTCGGCAGTCTTGAAAAACTGTTGGAGGAATTTCGCAAACGCCTTGAAGAGCAGGAGAAGCGTCATTCCGGAGGGAGCAAATGGATTGGGACCGGCGGGACATCACCATTTGGCAATAGCGGGTATCACCCAGAGGGCATCCGGGTAGGCGGAGAAAGTCGCAACCGGAGTGCGGTCAAAGTCTGGGAAGAGCGCCAGTACCGTAATCTGGATGACTCAATCACGATTGGCACACGCAGCATCAAGATGGCCTTAAGGCGACTGCGTAAATTTGCGCGCAACGGCGCTGAAGAAGAGCTTGATCTGGAGGACACGATCCGTTCGACTGCCCGCAACGCGGGGTTGCTGGATATTCGCATGGTGCCCGAGCGCCACAACGCGGTAAAGGTGCTGGTGTTTTTTGACGTTGGCGGATCGATGTATCCCTATGTCAGAACCTGTGAGGAGCTATTTTCTGCGGCACGCAGCGAGTTCAAGCATCTGGATTACTACTACTTCCATAATTTCTTCTATGATTTTCTGTGGCGCGACAATCATCGCCGGCGCAACGAAACCGTTGCCACCTGGGACGTGCTGCATACCTACCAGCAGGACTACAAGGTGATTATTGTGGGTGATGCCTCGATGGCGCCGTATGAAGTCGTGAGCGTAGGGGGCAGTGTCGAGTATATGAACCGCGAATCCGGCGTGACCTGGATGCGGCGACTTAAGGGAAATTTTGAGAAAGTGATCTGGCTGAATCCAACGCCCAAGGCGCACTGGGGCTATACCCAGTCGATCGGGCTGATTCAGGAGCTGGTGGAAGACCAGATGTATCCGCTCACGTTGGAAGGCCTGGATCAGGGTGTTCGTCATCTGGCGAGCTAGCTTGGAGCCGTCTCGATTTGTCTAGATTGCCGATATCGCCGACCGAGTTGAGTAGCCTGGTGGGGGTCGAGACCGGGGTATCAGACTGGATCACGGTAGACCAGTCTCGGATCGATGCCTTTGCAGCGTGTACTGAAGACTTTCAATTCATTCACATCGATCCTGTCCAAGCAAAGCAGAAGGCGGGTTTTGACCGTACGATTGCACATGGATTTCTGGTGCTGTCACTTTTTTCGAATTTTGCAGTGCAGGCGGCGGTTGCGCTGGAGCGGGCCCAGGTCAGCATCAACTATGGCTTTGAGAAACTGCGTTTTCTGACTCCGGTGGTGAGCGGATCCCGGGTTCGGGGCCGCTTTGTGCTCGCCAATGCGGTAGAGCGAAAATCGGATCAGTGGCTGTTGTCTTACGATGTAACAGTCGAGATTGAGGATCAGTCCAAGCCCGCGATCTTCGCGCGCTGGATCACGCTTCAAATCCTCGGTACCCCAGCCGCATGATTGGAAAATTCAAGTACCGACTGTGTGCAGATGACTGAACAAGGTCCACGTAACGACCTCCCGATTCTCGAGTTAAGGGGAATTACCAAGTCCTATCCAACGGTTCTCGCCAACGATTCGGT
>DDZY01000104.1 GCA_002346525.1 Proteobacteria bacterium UBA2996 | reverse complement strand
TTGTATCCGACCTATGCGGAAGCCTTTTCTTCCGGCGTTAAGGTGCGCATCGACAACGCGTGGATCTGCACCTTCATGCGATCGCCCAGCGCTCCGTAAACCATCTGGTGCTGCTGAATGCGGCTTTTGCCGGCGAAAGCCGCACAAACGATCTCTGCATCAAAATGGTGGCCATCGCCGGAAATTTCAACCGACGCGCCCTCCAGGTTTTCTTCAATCCAGCCTTTGATGTCTTCTGGACTTACCATTTTATTTCCTGTTGTTGCGCCTAAAACCTTTCAGAATTAAAGGTTTTCAGCCATCTTTTCCTCGAGCGATTCTATCAGGGCATCCAGCCCGTTGGCGTCAATATACTCGCCATACTGGTTACGGAAACTGATAATCAGGCTGATTCCATCCACCTGGATATCGTAGATCTGCCAGTGACCCTCGGCCGTGAGAAGGCAATAGTAGTCTACCGGTACGGGCGTCTGAGCCGGCAGTACCACCTCGGTCGGCACTACCGCAATGCGGCCCTCTGCCCGTAGGGTTACCTCGCCAAAACGCAGTACCTGATCCCCCGTGTACTCAAACATCGCAGTCGCATAGGTTCGCATCAAAAGGTTCTTGAAGCCCGTTGTAAACCGCTCACGCTGCTCCTCAGACGCGGTTTTCCAATGGGACCCCAGAATCAATCGGGACACCTTGTTCAGTGCGATCTTGGGGATGACGAGTTCTTCGACAAGCGCGTAAAGCGCGCCATGATCCGCCTCAAGCTCTGCACGGCGTTTCCGCAACTCACTGATCAGTTGATTGACCGTGCTCTGGATCATCTCGTCTGCCGTTGGCGCGGCAGTCGCATTGCTGCAGCCCATAGCGATGACTAGACCCAGCACAAAAGGCTGGGACATTTTCACAGCCCGGTTCACTACCCGGATCAATCGAAAAAACAAAGTCACGCGGTCAACCTGTAATCGGGATCAAGGCGGATATTTTGCAAAGTTAGCGCCATCACTTCAAATGGCGATTTACTGTCAGCGGCCAAAAGGGCGCAACCACAGAATCAGCCTTGGCAGGAGGGTTAAGGAGGCCAGCAATGCCATTGCCATGCCGAGTGCGGTAAAAACGCCAAAGTAGATGGTCGGCAGAAAATTCGACAGCACCAGTATGGAGAATCCCGCGATGATGGTAACGGCGGTGTAAAAAATGGCTCGCCCAATGTTGGCATGACAGTAATGCAGCGTTTCCACATAGTCGCCGACGCGCCCGATCTCACTGCGAAAGCGGTAGATATAGTGAATACTGTTGTCTACCGCGATACCCAACGTGATCGAGGCAATCGTAATAGTCATCATATCCAGAGGAATCCGGGACCAACCCATCACGCCAAGAATGATCGCCGCCGCCAGCAGATTGGGCGCAATCCCAATCACCGCAAGCCGCAAAGAACGGAACAGGATCAACAGCATGAGGCCAATTCCCAGCATCACCACGCCGAGGCTCATGATCTGAGAGGAAAAAAGACTCTGGAGCATGTTGTTGTAAAGCACGACGAGCCCCGATACCTGAAACTCCTCAGGTTCCAGACCCAACTCCTTCTCAAGACCTGATTGAATCTCCTGGAGCAACGCATTGCGCCGAAGGTCGGGAAGGGAGTCACGGATACGCGCCGTCAGACGCACTTCGTCTCTTTCAATTGACACATAGGGACTCAAAAGCGCTGCTTTAAGATCGCCGGGCATCCTTTTGTAGAGCACCGCAAGCTCAAAGGTATCGAACGGTGCTTTGCTGATCGACTCCCCGACCCGTATCAGCGAAGCCAGAGACAACACCTGTCCAACCCCGTAACGGCTCTCGAGAAAGTCGTGCACCATCGATACCGTTTTTATCTTCCGCGGTGTAAACCAGTAGTCCACCGGATCGCCCTGTGACACTGACCCCAATAACAGTGCCAAGTCGTCATCAGATTCTTCGGCGGGGGCGATCTCGGGTTCCGGCTCAAACCGCAAAATCACGTCGAGCGGCGTGGTCCCGCCCAGTTCACGATCGATCAGCTTGAGTCCGCGATAAATCTCGGTGTCCTTGCCAAAATAGTTTATGAAACTGTTCTCGACCTCAAGACGGGTAATCCCCATCCCGCCCAGGATCGCCAGAGCCAGCGATGTCGTGATGACGAGACGGCCCCGTGTGGCCGTGATCCGTGACAGCGTTGCGGTAAATCCGAGGCCGGGAACTGATGCGCTTTCCTCTTTTTGTGCCGGGCCCAGAACGGCAAGCAACGCGGGAAACAGGAGAAAGGACACAGCAAAAGTCACCACAAGACCAATCGACATCATCCAGCCAAAATCGATCACCGGCTTAATGCTGCTGAGCACAAGCGATCCGAAAGCCAGAATGGTCGTCAGTGCTGTATACAGGCAAGGCCAGAACATTTTCTGCATGGTCATCAGCACCCGCTCCGGGTGCGCCAGATCCGGATGATCCCGAACCAGCTGTCTGTGCCGAACGACAAGGTGCACATTCATCGACATGGTCAGAATCAGCATCAACGAGATGAAGTTTGAGGAAATCACCGTTACCTGCCAGCCTGCAAGACCCAGCAGACCCATCATGCTCAACCCGGCAAAAAAACAGCTCGCTAACGGCAACACCACCCACCGCATCGCCCTGAACACAATGGCCAGCATCACTACGAGGAACACGAATACGCCCAGACCAAAAGTCACCAGATCGTTGCGGATAAAGGTAATCATGTCATCGGCGATCATCGATACCCCGCCGAGGACGAGAGACCCCGCATCACGGTGGCGCTCCATGACCTCGCGCACGGCAACAATGGTGTCATGACGCTTTTGGTTAAGCCGCTGCTTCTGTAACTGATACTCTGCGTCCAACTGGGCAAAACGCTGTTTCTCTTCCGGTGTCACCTCGCCCTCGCTGATGCGCTGCAACAATCTCCGACGCTCACCCTGCACAGT
>DDZY01000010.1 GCA_002346525.1 Proteobacteria bacterium UBA2996 | reverse complement strand
GGTTGAGATTCTTTTAAATGCATCGTCAGTGACGTGAGCAGAAGGCTCGGCCGAGGCCCAGACAACAGGAACCAGTTCTATGTCTGGCGCCGAGCGGGTTGCTTCGACGAAACCGGCTATTGGAAGGTTGATCCCCTGCGTTCCGGTAATGACGTCAGCGCCCTGCAGCAGGCCGGGCCAGCCGTCCGCTTCAAGAAATTCATCAAAGGATGCCTTGGTGGCGCCGAATGTATTGGTTTCGTGCTGAAAACCGGCGATGAGAATTCTGGTCATTATGGATAGCCCCTGCCTGCGCTCGAGCAATAAGATAATATCCGGGCGGCAAAAACCCCGCTCAGTGATAGATCGACCTGCCTGAGCGGTCATTATCAGGCAGATTATGTATGAAGCAAGGCATTACTCAAGTGCTTGCGGCGTAGGTTTGGCGAATTCTAAAATGAAAACTGAGGCATTCGGTCAGTTTGACCGCGAGGTGAAAATAACGCACGTACAGACCTCGGGTGCTCGGATGCGCGCCGCCCAAATCGGCACCGGTCCGGACATTGTCTGGGTACCCGGCGGCGACTCACCCGCAGAGGCATGGCGCCAACAGATGATGCTTTTTGCGGGTGAGTATCGTTCGACCTCTTACGATCCCCGTGGCGTGGGGGAGACGACTTCAGATGCCGCGCCCTGGTCGATAGCAGACTTTGCCGGGGATTGCGCGGAACTGATCGAATCGATCTGCACGCCCCCGGTTATCTTGTCCGGCCTTTCCATGGGCGGGCTGATTACCCAGCAGGTCGCCATCGACTATCCGCATCTTGTGCGGCTCGCCATCCCGATGGGGACTTCAGCTTACATTGACGGATTTACCCGGGACTGGATGGAGGCAGAAGTCCAATTGCGTCGGGACGGCATCCGTCTGCCTGACTATTTCCTTGCCCCGCATTACGCCGCCTATGCACTACCGGCCAAGACTCTTGGCGACAGCGAGATCTGGGGCTCCGTCAAGCCTGCCTATACCGTACGATTCTCCGAGCGTGAACCTCAGGACCTGATCGATCAGTGGCAGGCGTGCCTTGATTTTGATTGTCGCGAGGCTTTAAGGACATGTCCGGTGCCCATGCACGTCATTGCTTTTTCCGAGGATGTCCAGACACCGCCGGCGATGGTCAAAGAAGTAGCGGATCTCGCGATGCATGGGACTTTTTATGAATTGCCTGAGTTGGGCCATGTGTCGGTCGCCCGACATCGGGCGGATGACGTGAACCGCTTGCTGCTCGACATCATTCAAACGCACTCAGGTTAGCAGCGCATCCCGATTTTTCCTGGGGGAGCGGGCCAGGGGTATTGCCGATCTTTCCCTAGAGCACCGGGGGTCTTCGCAGGCTACGGAATTCCCTTGCGACCAGCAGCATGCCGCACGCCAAGATCGCGCCGGCACCGATTAAAGAGACCGAATCTGGCATCTCGCTCCAGAAAACGAGTCCTACGATCAGGGCCAAAGGCAGCGACAGATATTCAAACGGTGCGAGAAGGCTGGCATCAGCGTAGCGGAATGAGTAGCTCAGCAGAATCTGCTGTACTGCTCCTGTGACCCCCAATAGCAGAAGCAGTCCCAACAACATCGGGGCCTCGGTCCAGTTCTTTGAAAATCCGATCGCAAGTGCCCATAACAGGAACACAACAACACCCGAGAGGTTGTAGTAAAACGAAATACATAAGGGATGCTCGGTGCGGTTCAGTTTGCGCAGCCAGACGATGACGAACGCAAAGAAGAATGCAGCGCCAAGGGCTGCATAGATCGCAGTATTTGATTCACCAAATCCTGGCTTGACGATCATCAGGATACCGAAAAAACCGACGATCACCGCAATGATCCGTGAGAGCGGAAGAGTCTCGCGCAGAACAAAAAAGGCGAGTCCAACAGCCAGTATGGGACCGCTCAGAATCACCGCTGTCGCATTGGCAATATAAGCACCCGACAGAGCCACAAAGGTCAAGCCCAGGGCGGTCATGCCGCAAGTTGTGCGGATCATGTGATCGATGGGGTATTGAGTCTTTAAAAAACTCGGGCCTCGTTTCGGTCCGATAACCACCAGGAGCACCGCGAAAGTGAAGCCAAAGCGGACCAAGAGCAATTCTGTTACGGCGAAGTAGGGTGCGAGTGTTTTGACCAGCATCCCGATAATCAGAAAGCAGGCAATCTGCAACACATACAGGCAGATACCGCGAAGCGGCAGGTCAAACTCGCCTGAGGATGTCACTATGATTCGAGCGAGTCCACTGGATACGTGGTGCCGATAATGCCCCCGCCAAGAACTTCGTCGCCCTGATAGAGCACCAGAGATTGCCCGGGCGTAGGAGCTCTTTGGGGCTCTTCGAATTCAACCAGCAGAGTGTTGCCTTCTCGTTCATGTACAAGACAGTTCTGATCTTCCTGCCGGTATCGGGTTTTGGCACAGCACTGCAACGGCAGAGCCTCAGGGAGATTGTCCACCCAATGCATGTTTTCAACCACGGCCGACTGCCGCATGAGACCCGGATGATCATGCCCCTGGACGACGGTCAGCACATTGGTCACAACATCTTTTGCGCAGACATACCACGCGTCTCCCGGTCCTCCGATATCCAGGCCATGACGCTGGCCGAGGGTGTAAAACCACAGGCCTTGATGTTCGCCCACGGATTGTCCCTCCGGGGTACGCATCTCGCCCGGCTTCGCAGGCAGATACCTGGACAGAAAATCGGAAAATCGACGTTCTCCGATAAAGCAGATGCCGGTACTGTCCTTGCGGGAAGCGTTAGGCAGTCCCAGTGCATCCGCTTCAGCCCGGATATCTTTTTTGAGGGACTCGCCCAAAGGAAAGAGTGTCGGTGACAGCGCCTTTTGGTTCAACGTGTGCAAAAAATAGGATTGATCTTTACTGTGGTCAACCGCCTTCAGCAGGTGGCACACACCATTTTCTTTTTCTACCCGAGCGTAGTGGCCGGTAGCGATGTAATCGCTGCCGAGGTGCTGCGCGTAGGAGAGAAATTCCTTGAACTTGATTTCGCGGTTGCACAAAACATCAGGATTAGGCGTTCTGCCGGCCTCGTATTCGCGCAGGAAAATCGCGAATACCCGCTCCCAATATTCATGCGCAAAATTAACCGTCTTGAGGGGGATATCAAGGGCTTCGACTACCTGCTCTGCCATTGCGAGATCTTCCCGAGCCACGCAGTATTCCGCATCGTCGTCCTCTTCCCAGTTTTTCATGAAGAGGCCTGTGACTTCACAATCCTGTGCCTTGAGCCGTGCAGCAGCAATCGCCGAGTCAACTCCTCCGGAGAGTCCAACAACGACTTTCATTTTAGGTGGCGTCATGAGGGCCGGCCTCTTGCTGCCGGAGGAAGCGTTAGTCCTGAATACCGAAGGACAGGATCCGCAGATCAGTGACATCGAACCAGTCGGTGCTCGGGGAGATATAGGGCAGCATGCCGTTATCCTGAAACCAGCTGTCGATCACGAAGCGTTCACCGGTCTCTATCTCCTCGATCTGGCCGGCCCAGTGGGCATCAAAACCTGCTTTGCGGTAGGCACGATCGACTACCCGGTGTCGCCGCATATGGCCCTGCTCCTGAAAGAGATTCATGTATCGCGTAATGTTGAGGGACTCATCGATGCAGTCCAGTTGCCCCGGAAACTGGGGGTTTTTCTCAAGATTGAGCCCCTTGTCCCGATGGGTGGGGGTGTGGCGCCCAATGACAACCTCCAACCAGCCAACCGCCTGGCGCAATCGCTCTCTTTCTTCAGCGGAGGTGGGTGCTGCCGGGTAAAACCAGCCGATAACACTGCGCCATTCTTCAGCAGAGAGCACGACCTGCTGCAGAGTCTTGCAACTGAAATCGTAGCAAACATCGATTATCTGAACACGCGCCTTTGCAACCTGGGTAAAGCCCAAGATCACCACAAGTCCGGCTGTTACCAGTAGCTTGGAAAAGAAATTCATAGGTTGTTAGAGCGCCCGCGAGACTTGAAGAAGACGACTCGAAATTATAAACAAAGTATTCTAGCTGCCTTGATGTACGCCGACCGATCAGGGTGTCTTGCGTTCACTCCCCCACAGACTTTTCCAGTTGGCCGGAGAAGTCAGGCGCCATCATTTCCAGAAACTGGCGTGCCGGCGGCGACAGGTACTTGCGTTTTCGCATGACGACACCGTAACTGCGGTTAGGGAAAAAGCGGTCTAGCGGTATCTTCGCAATCTTCTCATCACCCTTCAGGCATATCGCCGTCACAATCGCGATCCCCAGACCCATTTCCACATACTTTTTGATCACTTCCCAGCCTCCGGCCTCGAGGGTGACGGTGTAGTTGACCTTGTGTTGGCCA
>DDZY01000045.1 GCA_002346525.1 Proteobacteria bacterium UBA2996 | reverse complement strand
ATCCTCCGGAATTGAGCGTCGAGGCCAAACCGGACAAAAAGCGTACACCTAAAAAATCAAAAAGCGCCCCGGACTCCATTGCAAAACGCGTCAGGGGCGCCTCGTCAATCGTGTTAAGCGCTCTGGATAAGACAAGAAACGCGGCTCAAGCGGGAGAGCCGGTACCGCCAAAAGGCAATAGAAAGTTGCGCTCGGAAGACAGGCCGCAAGCCGGTAGAGCGCCAGGGCGGCAGGAACCGCTTTTCATGGGAGATGTCCAAGGCACAACAAACACAAGGGTACGGGCTGCTGATGATCGAACGCCCCTGAAAATTGCGGATGATCTCGAAAATGCAGGTCAGGTGCTCGTCGATAGCGAATTTCAGGACTTTTCTTTGCCGCCCCAGAACCGCGCCAGCCGCCGGTCTCGCACCTCAAACTCACTGCCCCGCTTTGAGCTCAAGCAATGGCTCCAGGTGTTCCGCAGCCCGTTCAGGCATTACGCTGTACGGTTCGGGATCGGCGTGTTGTTGATCCTGGTCGCCATCTATCTGCTTTACCTGCTTGTTACGCCCCCGGGCGTGAGCGAAGACGGGGCGCCGAGCACCACCATCGAGATCATCGGTGCGACCGATCTTACCCCTTCAGATACTCCGGAGCTTGAGATTGCCCGGACAGGAACTTCACACGAATCGCCGAGGGCGCAAACGACGGAATTTGCCAAGGACGACGACCTGGCCCGCGCCAACGCCTACCGCGATGCGGAAAAACTGGCCAGACTCAGTGAGCCCCATTTGGCCCGGGCGCGCACCTACCTCGCTGAGGAGCATCTCATTACTCCGCCTGATGCCAATGCTTATAGCGAGTTTCGAACCGTGCTCAAGATGGACCCCGAGAGCACCGCAGCCCAGCAAGGACTTGATCAGGTAACGGGGGGCGTACTTGCCAAAACCCAGCAACTCACTAAAGACAAGGCGTTTTCTCGCGCCAGAGCGTTTCTTGATCAGGCGATTGCCGTCATCGGTGATAGCCCTGAGTTTCAATCCGCGCGATCCAAGGTTGACACCGCGCAGGCACAATGGAAACAACAGGAGGCACTCGCCAAACTTAAGGCCGAAAAGGCACAGCGTGCACGCGAACAAAAACAGAAAATTGAAACGCTGCTTGCGAGCGCTTCTACGGCAATGGATGAGGACCGCCTCCGAACCCCACCGGGGACCAATGCGCTGGCGCTGTACCGCATGGTGCTCACGCTGGATCCGGCGAACGCCCGGGCGCGAAACGGTATTGCACGGATCACGCAGGTTTACCTCGACGAAGCCCGAGACGCGCTCGCCCAAAACCATCTCGGCCGGGCAGCGCGAGAGCTCGAGGCGGCCGCAGCGGTAGATCCGACGAACCCTAACGTCGTGATACTGAGTACCCAGTTGCAGCGGCGCCAATACCTGGAAACCGAGCAGCAGAGGCTTCAGGCAGAAGCGGATGACCGAATCTCCCAGGCCCGAGCCATGGCGGATGAACAGGCGTCACTGAATCTCACCAGCGGCGTGACCGCCTACTACAATGGAGACTACCAGAGGGCGTATCAGTTTCTTGCTCCGCTCGCTGAAAGCGGCGAACCTCAAGCCCAGGTCCGGGTTGCGCGTATGCTGCTTGAAGCCAGAGGTACCGACCGTGATAAGCCCAGGGCCATTGCCATGTTCAGCGCTGCATTGGCCCCAATTCAGCTCGCCGCACGTGACGGGCGCGCCTGGGCGCAGTCAGATCTTGCAGACTATTTCGTAGACGGCTTTGTGATCGACAAAGATCTCTCGAGCGCGGCGTTTTGGTATCGCAAGGCTGCTGAACAAGGCTACGCCCCGGCACAAACCAACCTCGGATGGCTGTATTTCAACGGTTACGAAGGGGTTGCACCCAATCGGGCAGTTGCCGTTCACTGGTTCAGCGAAGCAGCAGCCCAAGGCAATC
Organism: Proteobacteria bacterium UBA2996; assembly: GCA_002346525.1. Lineage (GTDB taxonomy): Bacteria > Pseudomonadota > Gammaproteobacteria > Arenicellales > UBA868 > UBA868. The sequence goes on along the minus strand of DDZY01000045.1, from coordinate 3,680 downwards.
GTGCCGCTGTCAGGAATCTTCAGGCGCTGGGTGAGACAATTCCCGGTCAGGGCGGGAGTTAGCCTCTACCCTCCACTTCCTGACCAAGCGGACTAATCGGATCTGCCGTGATTTGACGGCACCCTGCTCTTGCGAACATAGGTCCGTTTTGACGGAATCACCCCGCGCACACCGCCTTGGGGATTGGCGATATCTCCCTTTCGCCGGGGCATAAGATGCATATGGACGTGAAAGATTGATTGCCCCGCGTCCTTGCCGACGTTGACTCCCACGTTAAATCCACTGACAGTCTCGTCCCACTCTTCGATGCGGGCCTTCATCTTGGTCAGCATTTTTTGCATATCCACCACCTCGTACTCCTCCAGGTCGAAATACGAGGCAACATGTCTTTTGGGAATAATGAGCGTGTGGTACTGACTCACAGGATAACCGTCGCGACGGGAATAACAGTACTCCCCTTCTTCGATCAATTCGGGATTATCAAAATCACAAAAAAGGCAATCTTCCATCTTTCTCATAAAACTTGCGGCTGTGGCGGAGAAACAGTCATCTGCCGGCCGGATCAATCAGGGTGATGGCGGAGAGGGTGGGATTCGAACCCACGGTACCTTTCGGTACAACGGTTTTCGAGACCGCCCCATTCGACCACTCTGGCACCTCTCCAGAAATCTCTTCACTTACATCAAAACTGCACGGGCTCTAATGCCATTTTAAATCAAAACATCTGTAATCTCTGGGAAACGGGGACACAAAAATTCGACTTGAGAATACTCTTCTCTGTCCCAGCGTTACAAGACTGATGCATAATCGGTGTCGCATCAATTCACTGTTGATTCAAGTTCTATTAACCAAGGATCCCTTCTCTTGGAACACACGCGCTTTTCGGTTCGATTTAATTGCTGCCATTGCTTGTGAGGGAGTGACTTGAAACCAATCATTTTTTGTATTGAATGCCTTTAAGTCCTCATAGACTTTCGCCTCTACTCTACGAGGGCAATCTACGAGCGCTGCATACTCCAAGTTGGCAGACCCAGGGATTCCTGCGTGCTCTGCCCATTCGCTTATGATTGAGACAGGATCCTCATCAGAATAGCAGACCTTGACCACCGAACTAACGTTATTCATCGTCGCAACGTATATCCATCCCAGCATTTTGAATTATCCTATTAACTCAAATTACCAAACTTCCGTGATTTTAATGATCAAAAGCATCTTAGCCAAACAGTCTGTGAAGATAATCCATAATTACCGTCTAGTAGCGACTGATTTAAGCGGTTTGGCGAAGACCCTAAAGTGATGGTTTACAGATGAATAGACTCCCTCAAACAGATAATCGCCCTATCATGTCAGACGCGGGTCTAAAACCCACGCAACTGATACATGCGTGGGATGAGTTCGGCGATACTCGCGAAATCAGTGTCGCAGGAGAATATCCTCTCACGATAAAAGTTGATAGCACTGAAGTCGTGACGCTGATGACACTTGGCACTCATCCGGAAAAACTGACCCTCGGTTATCTACGTAACCAGAGGCTCATAGATGATATCAACGAAATTGCGGAGGTTCGCGTGGATTGGGACCGGGAGACGGTTGACGTATTCACCACCCACGGCGACGGCATCGTCGATCTCCACGAGAAGATCTCCAAACGTACTGTAACCAGCGGGTGCGGCCAAGGCACGATCTTCAGTTGCACGCTCGATAAACTTTATGATACCCGGCTTCCGCGTGTCGATATCTGCCAGTCGACCATTTATGCCTTGCTAAAGACCATCAACTCTTATAACGAGATTTACCGGGCCGCTGGCGCAGTCCACGGCTGCGCCCTCTGCGAAGGGTCACGCATTCTTTATTTTGTTGAGGATGTCGGCCGACATAACGCCACCGACACGATCGCGGGAGAAATGTGGCTGGAAGGCATTGGGGGGAACGACAAGATCTTCTACACGACCGGACGGCTGACCTCGGAGATTGTGATGAAAGCGGCGCACATGGGTGTACCCGTTCTGGTATCCCGCTCCGGCATCACCTACATGGGGTTGGAGCTTGCCCAGGATCTTGGTGTCACCATGATTGCCCGGGCCAAGGGCCGGCATTTTCTGGTTTATAACGGCGAAGACACGATCCGATATGACGAGATTCCACAACGCAAAACGACTATCACGGCCAGTCCGGAGCCCTGATGCCTTAGGCAGGCATCACCTGATACCAGCCGGCCGACTCGACCAGGCGGACATCAACACCATACAGCGATGACAGGCGTGATTCGGTCAGCATCTCTGACTTCTCACCATCCGCCCAGACTTTTCCCTGATTCAGTATGACAACACGGGTGACCTCTGGCGGGATCTCGTGGATATGGTGCGTCACCAGTACCAGCGTATGCCCTGAACGGATCAACTCCCGCATGGTCTGCAGATACTGAAACGTCGCCGAAAGATCCAGGCCGCTAGTGGGTTCATCCAGAATCAGGTGGGCCGGCGCGTTCACCAGGGCGCGGCCCAGAAGGAGGCGACGTTGCTGTCCTGACGACAGCTCCCCGAAGGCTCGATCCGCCAGAGCCTGAATATCCAGCTGCGAAAGAACGGCCTCCACGCGCTGATATTGCTCATCTGTGAGTCTGTGATGGCCCCAGACGCCGACGCTACTGAAAAACCCGGAGAGCACGACCTGGCGGCCGAGCACCTCGGGCGAATAATTTTCCTGAAGATCCGCTGAGATAATGCCAAGCTGCCGGCGCAGTTCCCAAATGTCGTTGCGCTCTTTGCCGAGAATCCTGACCACTGGATGATCACGCCAAAGGGGATAGATCTCGCGCATCAGCAGTTTAAGCAGGGTCGTTTTTCCCGCACCGTTTGGCCCCAGGATCACGACACTCTCATGCTGGGAGAGCGTCAGACTGAAATCATCAAAGACACGGTTGTCGCCACGGCAGACCGTGGCATGGGTGATCTCGATGAGCGGCGTATTGGATGTTTGTTCCAGCGCCAGAGCACTGGATGCCTGACGCTGTTCAGGCAAGTTTGATCTCGTCCTTTATCGTGACATCCAGACCCGTTTCGCCCAGTTGCAATCGCACTGAGGCATTCAGGGTTTCGTTCCCCTTAAGCGCACCCGAAGCAATGCCGTCTCGGACCGCCTGCTCAATCTCCCGCTGCGACTGAATTCCCACTTTCTTCAGAAATTTACGCAGCTGAATATTGAAGACATCTTCATCCATAACGCTCTCCTTAAATAGAACCCGCTCCGTCTCAGGTTGATTCGATTGACTCCAGGACTTCCTGCAACTCTCGGTTGCGGGCCTGATCCTGGAAGGGCTGGCTTTCGACAAATGCCTCAATCGATACATCTGCGAGGCGAATCCCCCGCCGAAGCATGTCCAATGCTTCGTCCTCGCGTCCAAGTTTTTTAAACGTTGCCGCAGAGTAAAAGAGGCCGTCGCGGCTTTCGGTACGCATCTTTTTGAAACTCGCCAAGGCGCCCTCAAAATCCTCCAGCCAGTAGCGGCACTTGCCGTCTTTTTCAAGAAGATCGTCAGGGCAAAATGGGTTAATCCGCATTGCCCAGGTGACCTTCTCAAGACCTTCTTCCGCATTCCCGAGATACAGGCGCATCTCGGCGTTCTTGCCGAGAATATAGGAGTCACTTGGGCAGAGTTCCTCGGCTCGGTCATGATGATG
>DDZY01000049.1:2288-6840 GCA_002346525.1 Proteobacteria bacterium UBA2996 | reverse complement strand
CCGGAGTAAAACTTCCTCCAACCGCTCTTTTCTGCCGTCGTAGTCAAAGATACCCCCTAAGCGACTCAATCCGCTCGGCCATATCCTGCAGACGGTGCGAGAGCTCTGCTGTTTCTAACATTTGGTCTTACCATGATCCTTAATAGTGCAAGGATACCGAAAATCCCGTGAATGATAATCCTTTGACCGGTATCCCATGCGATTTTTGAAAATACCTCTTATGAGAGAGTCGAGACGGCTTCAAGAATGTTGTCTGTGATTTGCGCATCAAGGACAATGCCGGCACCTCTCTCGAACGAGCCACATAAACCCTAGTCAAATGATTATCGGAGTTCCCAGCGAGCGCGCCCCGGGCGAAAAACGTGTTGCTCTGAGCCCCTCCTCCGTCGTGGCGGCTATAAAACTTGGCTTTAAGGTCAATGTTCAAGCAGGAGCGGGCGTTGACGCAGGCTTCTCTGACTCGGAATACCAAGAGCACGGTGCCGAGATTATTGACTCACCCAATCAGATTTATCAGGGCAGTGACGTCATCATCAAAATCCGCCCGCCGCTTCACCACGGTCCACAAGCCGAAGACGAACTTTCTCTCCTTCAGCGAGGCAAGACCCTAATCTCTCTCATCGGACCGGGGCAAAACCCGGATCTGCTCGAGACTCTCGCGCAGCACGGGATTACGACTCTTGCGATGGATGCCGTTCCGAGAATATCTCGCGCCCAAAAACTCGACACGCTAAGTTCCATGGCCAACGTGGCCGGATATCGTGCAGTAGTTGAGGCGGCAAATCACTTTGGGCGCTTTTTCACAGGGCAGGTGACAGCCGCCGGTAAAGTACCCCCCGCGAAAGTACTGGTGATCGGGGCCGGCGTCGCCGGGCTTGCTGCAATTGGTGCCGCCACCGCCATGGGCGCTGTTGTGCGTGCATTTGATACCCGGCCGGAGGTCAAAGAACAGGTCGAAAGCATGGGTGCGGAATTCCTGATGCTGGACTTTGAGGAAGAAGGCTCAGGAGAAGGCGGTTATGCCAAGGTCATGAGCGAGGCCTTTATCGCCGCTGAGATGAGGTTATTCGAGGAACAGGCGCGTGACGTCGATATCATCATCACGACTGCGCTGATTCCGGGCAAACCTGCTCCCAAGTTGATCCTTGCTGATACCGCCCGGCTCATGCGGCCTGGCAGCGTCGTTGTGGATCTCGCTGCAGAACAGGGCGGCAACTGTGAACTGACCCGACCTGGCGAGGTGGTCAAGGAAGACGGCCTTACCGTTATTGGCTTCACAGATCTCCCAAGCCGAATGGCGGCCCAATCCAGCCAACTCTACGGCAATAATGTGGTGCACCTGCTGACAGAGCTTTGTCCTGAGAAAAATGGCGAAATCGAAGTCGATATGGAAGATGAGGTTATCCGCGGACTGACCGTTGTCCACAAAAGCAAAGTAACCTGGCCCCCTCCCGCCCCTCGCCTGTCGGCCGTCCCTGCTCCGGCTCAGTCACTTCCCGCGACACCGCCCAAGCTTGAAGCCGAATCGAAGTCGCGTTCAGCGGTCGGCAGCGTACTCGGGCTGGTGTTGGTCATTGGGCTGATTCTTGGCGTTGGGGCGTTTGCACCTAAATCCTTCATGGGCCACTTCACGGTCTTCGTACTGTCTGTGTTCGTAGGCTGGCAGGTAATCTGGAACGTGACTCCCGCGCTCCATACCCCCCTAATGAGCGTCACAAACGCCATCAGTGGAATCATTGTCGTCGGCGCTCTGGTGCAGATGAGTTCTGCGTCCGACGTGGTGGTCGTGCTGGCTGCAGTTGCACTCTTCGTAGCGAGTATCAATATCTTCGGGGGTTTCTGGGTCACCCAGAGAATGCTCCGCATGTTCAGGAAAGATTCATAATGGCCCAGGGGCTGACATCGGCCGTCTACATAGCGGCCTCGATACTTTTTATTTTGAGTCTCGGCGGACTGAGCCATCAGGAGAGTGCGCGTCGGGGCAACCTGTTTGGCATTGCCGGGATGGCGATCGCCATCGTTGCGACTCTGCTGGCATTTACCCCTACCAGTTATGCGCTGGTTCTCGGGGTGATGGCCGTCGGCGGCGCCGCAGGCAGCGCCCTGGCGGTTCGCGTGGAAATGACCGCGATGCCACAACTGGTCGCGATCCTGCACAGTTTTGTCGGGCTTGCCGCGGTTCTGGTGGGGTTTGGCTCGTTCCTTGATCCGGGATCCACGTTCGTGGGAGCCGAGAAAATTGTCCATGACATCGAGATCTTTCTCGGCGTTTTGATAGGCGCCGTTACTTTTACCGGGTCGGTTGCCGCCTTTGGCAAGCTGCAGGGTATTCTTCACAGTCGCCCGCTGATGCTCCCCGGGCGACACCTGATCAATCTCGCCATCGGTATTGGCTGTCTCTGGCTCGGTGTGCTTTTCGTCGGCGCTGACTCTCCTGCTGCCGGCCTGTGGCCGCTACTGATCATGACTGGCTTGGCGTTTATCTTCGGACTGCACATGGTTCTTGCGATCGGTGGCGCCGATATGCCAGTCGTTATCTCCATGCTGAATAGTTACTCCGGTTGGGCTGCGGCGGCCACGGGATTTATGCTTGCCAATGATCTCCTCATCGTGACTGGAGCACTGGTGGGCTCAAGTGGCGCCATTCTGAGTTACATCATGTGCCGCGCAATGAACCGGCGCTTCCTCTCGGTCATCCTGGGGGGTTTTGGCGGTGAAGCCTCCACCGGTGGAGGGCCGACCATCGAAGGTGAGGCGGTCGCGGTCTCGACTGAGGAGACCGTGCAACTCCTTTCTGAGGCAAAGAGTGTCGTCATTGTTCCAGGTTACGGAATGGCCGTGGCCCATGCCCAACACCCCGTCTCCGAGCTCGTCAAAACATTGAAAGCCCGCGGCGTGGAAACACGATTCGCCATTCACCCGGTAGCTGGACGGATGCCGGGCCACATGAATGTGCTGCTGGCCGAAGCGCGCGTTCCCTACGATATCGTCTTGGAGATGGATGAAATCAATTCTGATCTTCCTGAGACAGACGTCGTGCTCGTCATTGGAGCAAATGACATCGTGAATCCGGCAGCCCAGGAGGTGCCCGACAGCCCTATAGCCGGGATGCCCGTTCTTGAGGTGTGGAAGGCGCAAACAACGATCATTTTGAAACGCAGCATGGCAACGGGCTACGCCGGCGTAGACAACCCACTTTTTTACCGAGAAAATTCAAGGATGCTCTTTGGCGATGCCAAAGAAAGCATCAGTGCGGTGCTTGCGGCCCTGTAGATAAAAGCCCGCGCTGGCTTCGAGCGGCCGACCTCAGTCCTGACCCATGGCCTGGCGCATCGCCAGGCCAATCTCGGCAGGATTCGCTGTTACCGTGACGCCCGCCGCCTCAAGCGCAGAGATCTTGTCGGCGGCAGTCCCTCGTCCCCCGGCGATAATCGCACCCGCGTGCCCCATGCGCTTTCCAGGAGGGGCAGTCACGCCCGCAATAAATGCCGCTACGGGCTTTTTCATGTGCTGACTGATCCACTCAGCACAGTCTTCCTCATCTGAACCGCCGATCTCCCCGCACATGACCACCGCATCGGTGTCCGGGTCCTCATTAAACATCTTCATGACCTCGAGATGTTTGAGACCGTTCACCGGATCGCCGCCGATACCGACACAACTCGATTGTCCCATTCCCAACTTGGTCAACTGATCCACAACTTCGTAGGTCAGGGTGCCCGAGCGGGAGACAACCCCGATGCGGCCGGCAGTATGGATGTATCCCGGCATAATCCCGATCTTGAGCTCGCCGGGAGTGATCACGCCGGGGCAGTTGGGCCCCACCAGCATCGCATCACTGTCGCGCATACGGTCGCGCGTCAGGATCATGTCCTTCACGGGAACGCCCTCGGTGATGCAGATTACTGTTTGAATGCCTGCCGATACGGCCTCATCGATCGCTGCGGCTGCAAATGCGGGCGGAACGTAAATCACCGAAACGTTGGCCCCTGTTTCAGCTCGAGCCTCGGCAACAGTATCGAATATGGGAATTCCCTCGAAATCCTGGCCTCCCTTTCCCGGGGTGACTCCGGCAACGAAGCAGTCTTTCCCTTCAGCATAATCAAGACAGTTCCGGGTATGGAACTGCCCGGTCTTTCCGGTGATCCCTTGAGTGATGACGCGGCTTTCTCTATTGATCAGTATCGACATGGTTCAGCTTCCCGTAGCGGCAACGACTTTCTCGGCTGCATCCGCCATCGTTGTCGCAGTAATCATATCGAGGCCTGATTTCCCGAGAATCTCACGGCCTTTCTCTACGTTTGTTCCCTCCAGCCTAACCACCAGCGGTATCTTTAACTTGACCACGCTGGCTGCCTGGACCAACCCCTCCGCCACCACATCGCATCGCATAATTCCGCCAAAAATATTCACCAAAATCGCCTTGAGCTCTGGATTGCGCAGCATGATCTTGAACGCTTCCGTCACCTGATCGCTGGTCGCGCCCCCGCCGACATCGAGGAAATTAGCGGGCTCTGCGCCATAGAGTTTGATGATGTCCATCGTCGCCATC
>DDZY01000049.1:1697-1992 GCA_002346525.1 Proteobacteria bacterium UBA2996 | reverse complement strand
GTCCATCGTCGCCATCGCGAGCCCTGCCCCGTTAACCAGGCAGCCAATATTACCGTCCAAGGAGATGTAGCTAAGCCCAACAGCGGATGCTTCCAGTTCAGCGGGGTCCTCTTCGTCGGTGTCCCGCATTGCCACGATCTCCGGGTGCCGAAAAAGCGCGTTGTCGTCGAAGTTGAATTTGGCGTCGAGGGCAATGACCTGATCATCCGCCGTAATAACCAGCGGGTTTATTTCTGCGAGCGAGGCGTCTGTCTCCCAGAACGCATCGAAAAGCAGGCGAAGAAAGCGAGCGCCT
>DDZY01000049.1:1138-1410 GCA_002346525.1 Proteobacteria bacterium UBA2996 | reverse complement strand
AGCAGGCGAAGAAAGCGAGCGCCTTCTGCCGCCTGAGTCGAGTCGAGATCGAGCTGACCCATCATTTCAACCGCTTCGGCTTCCGTCAGGCCAAATTTCGGATCAACAAACTTCTTGAATATTTTTTCGGGGTTAGTGGCCGCAACTTCCTCAATCTCGGTCCCGCCCTCAGAACTCGCCATCACCACGACACGTTGTGAACTCCTGTCGATGACCAGTCCCACATAGAGCTCTCGAGCAATATCCACCCCTTCCTCAACCAGCAAGCGGTT
>DDZY01000049.1:628-805 GCA_002346525.1 Proteobacteria bacterium UBA2996 | reverse complement strand
ACTTGCTGCCCTTCCGGGCCGGTCTGATGGGTGACCAGCATCATCCCCAGCATATCGTCGGCCGCCTGGCGCACGGCCTCCACTGAATCAACGACCTTGACGCCCCCGCCTTTGCCCCGGCCTCCCGCATGAATCTGGGCCTTCACGACCCAACGGTCACCGCCAAGGTCAGCAGCC
>DDZY01000049.1:0-309 GCA_002346525.1 Proteobacteria bacterium UBA2996 | reverse complement strand
CTGCAATCGCCTCATCCACACTAAAGCAGGCGTGGCCGCGGGGTACCGGAACGCCTCTGGCTCGCAGGATCTCTTTTGCTTGGTATTCGTGTACTTTCATCTGGTGTATTCCGTCAAAGTTATTCCCTGTCTCAATGACGCCCGATCTTTAATCTCCGCGCACCTCGATGGGACGATCTGGATCGGTAATCCAATCACTCCATGAGCCGGGGTATAACCGGGATCCGGTTAGACCGGCCAACTCCATTGCAAAAAGATTGTGGCAAGCAGTGACTCCTGAGCCACAACTATGGACGACTGTCTCAGGTG
>DDZY01000131.1:7408-9942 GCA_002346525.1 Proteobacteria bacterium UBA2996 | reverse complement strand
GGGGAATCCAGCAGAATTCGACAGCTGGGCCGAACAGGGTTGTGATGGCTGGAGCTACCAGAATGTTCTTCCTTATTTCAGGAAATCAGAAACCTATCACGGGCCACCCAGCCCACATCGGGGCAGTGACGGGCCACTTAGTGTTTGCAAAACGACGCCCGTCAATCCGTTAGACGTAGCATTTATAGAATCCGGAGTGGAAGCGGGATTCGGATTATCAGAAGACTTCAATGGGGTTTCCCAGGAAGGCTTTGGCTCTTACGACCATAGCATCGATGGCGGTCAACGGGTCAGCGCCGCAACAGCCTATCTCTATCCCGTGCAGGGCCGATCGAATCTCACGGTCATATCAAATGCGACAGCGGAGAAGATCCGGATTGAAGGTGGACGAGCAGTTGCGGTGGCCTATCAGCAAAACTCTGGAAGCCATTGGGCTTTCGCGGAGGCTGAAGTCATCGTATGTGCGGGGGCGATCTGGACGCCCCATCTGCTGCAGAGGTCAGGTGTCGGGCATGCTGACAGGCTTCACGAGGTCGGAGTGGAGTCCAATCATCATCTACCGGCGGTCGGGCACGGCCTTCAGAATCATATTGATGTCGTGCTCCAATACGCGTGTAAAGAGCCAGTCAGTATTCTTAATATGACGAAATCGTGGAACCAGATTGCGCAAGGACTACGCTGGTTTCAGGGAGGCAGAGGATATTACGGCACTTGTCCGTTCGTCGCAGGGGCCCTGCTTAAAAGTAGTGACGCCCAACCGTACCCTGATATTCAGGTCATCTTCACTCCTTGCGCGACAGAGCCGGTCAGCCAGAAACCGAGGCGCTATCATGGTTTTCAAGCACATATCGGGCTTCAGAAATATTCAACGAAGGGTAGCGTGCAGTTAAAGAGTGCGGATCCGAGCATCGGCCCAGAAATACGCTTCAATCTCTTCGAGGAGCCAGACGATCAACAACGTCTGGTCTACGCGATCCGCCATATGGAGGACGTGTTCCGCCAACCCGCCTTTAAAGCGTTTTGCGGGGAGAGATTGATACCAGGGCCTGCTGTCGAGTTAGATGATGATCTCAAGGCGTGGTTGACGGGCTCCGCCGGGTGCGCTCACCACTCGTCAGCAAGTTGCCCAATGGGATCACCTGACAAAGAGAGCAGCGTTGTGGATTCCGAATGCCGAGTCATCGGGCTCGAAGGCTTGCGCGTTGTTGATGCCTCCGTTATGCCGGCGATCGTCAACAGCAATACCCACGCAACTGTCGTGATGATCGCCGAAAAAGCGGCCGACATGATCATGGGGCGAGAGCTTTAAGCGGCTGCGGAGTTCAGCGGGCCAACAGAAATGGCCCAGGCCATCAGTTTTCGAAGGGTTACGACGGTCTCTTTATAGCACTGACCTCAAGGCGTCCACCCTCTGGGTCATGAAAAAACACCTGGATGAGGTCAATCTCGGCCACTTCGTAGATCTCATATTTGATCTTTCTCGAATCCAGTTCTCGGATGACCTCCTCTATGTCGTCTGCACGGAAGGCAATATGATCGAGATGCTGGCGTGTTCCTCTTGTAGCGGCTGAGGTGGTCGACAGATGGACTACAGGGTGTCCTGACTCGTCGTAGAGCCATTCCCCCGGTGGGCCAGAGAAAGAGGGGCGATATCCAGGCTTGAGTTTCAAGATGTCCTGATAGAACTGACTCATTTCCTCGAGGTCTGTTACGTAGACGTTGACGTGATCGAGATTCATCGAAAGTGGTTTGATAATGCGCGGTGGATGCCATTCCGCCGTTAGATAGTATCATTTGCTGCCAGCCCCTACGATCAACAAACTATCACCCAGCACGGTTGGGGGGAGAGACTATCCTCCGGGAGGCGTTGGAGGGGGTTCATAACAGAGGTATTATTCGTCCGTGACTGAGTATCCTTTTGCACTTTACGGGGCATTTTCCGAGGCACGGTTTGGCGGATGTGTAGCGGGGATTATCGATCAGGCAACAGATCTTTCCGCAGATAAGATGTTGCAGATCGCACAGGAGATCGGGGCACCAGCTACAGGGTTCATAACGGACCTCGATCAAGATGGGGTCAGTGTTCGATTTTTCTCTACCTTAACCGAGTACCCTATGTGTGGCCATGTCACCATTGCGCTTATGACGTGGCTGACCGAACGTGGTTGGTTTGTGCCGGAAACCGGCGAGTCTGCGAAAACCCAACTACGTACTCCAGATAAGAGCTCTGAGGTGGAAATCCGGCTGCGTGAGGACGGACGTCCTGAGGTGTTGCTTACGTTGGCTCCCGCAGTGTTTGAAGCGGCAGTGGTGAATGCTGTCGACCTCGCCCGAATGCTGGATCTGTCCCAAGGATCATTTAGGGATGATCTAGATATGACGGTCACCACTACTGATTTTCGGTCTTTACTCGTGCCCATCCGGAATACTGCTGACCTCGAATCAGCGAATCCCAACTTCGCCGCAATTACCGAATGGTGTCAACGTGAGCACATGGATACGGTTTTCCTGTTTGCTCCCATCACCGAAAATGC
>DDZY01000131.1:475-7028 GCA_002346525.1 Proteobacteria bacterium UBA2996 | reverse complement strand
ACCACCAATCGGGCCGTCAGTTGCTACCTCTATCAGGCGAGTCAGCTGGGCGATCTACGAAATGGGGACCTTGTGCTGCATAGCGAGCAGGGAAATGTATTGGGGCGTCCTAGTCTTATCACCAGCAGACTGTCAATCTCCCAGGGGCAGGTAGCCGCGGTTTGTGTTGGCGGTGTTGCGACCAAGACCATCGAAGGATCTTTCTTGCTCTCATAGATCGGGAACACGAAGTCAGGCACACCCACCGCCTGGATGCCGGGAATTCACGATGAAGATTGAAAGCGTCGATTTTTTCTACTTGAAAATGCCCGTCATCCGTGACATCGGCGATGGAAGTCAGGACGCCCTTGTCGTGCGGGTCCGTTCCGGTGATTTGACGGGGTGGGGTGAATGCGAGGCATCGCCCCTGGTATCGATCGCGAATGCAGTCTGTCCGCCTTCACACAGTGCCTGTCGGAATATCGTTGAACAGGTCCTGGGAGTGGAGATTAATACACCAGAGGACATAGCTGTCCTGGATCAGAGTGTTCGTGCACGGGGGATGGATATTGCACAAACGGCTCATACTTTCTCTGGCGTCGAGATCGCGCTTTGGGATCTGTTGGGCAAGAAACGAGAAGAGCCGGTTTTTCAGCTGCTCGGTTACGACACCGCTTATCCTAAAACTCCATATGCGTCGCTGCTGTTTGCGGAGACACCGGATAAGACGTATCAGGCGGCACGAACGGTTCAGTCACAGGGCTTTCGCGCGGTCAAGTTCGGCTGGGGGGGTTACGGGCGAGGCGCAGTCGAAAATGATCGTGACCAGGTGCATGCAGCCCGCGAAGGTATCGGCCTTGATGGAACTTTGCTCGTGGATGCGGGGACCGTCTGGGGAGAAGACGTAGAAGCTGCCCGACAGCGACTAGCGGCCCTTGAAGAGGTCCGCGTGACTTGGCTGGAAGAGCCATTTATCGGCAATGCGGTACATGCCTATCGAGAGCTAAAAGGATACTGCAAGACAATAAAGCTAGCTGCTGGCGAGGGATCACAGGATGTGTTCTCTGCGCGACATCTGATCGATGCGGGTGGTGTGGAGTTTATCCAGATTGATGCCGGGCGGGTAGGCGGCATTGCACCGGCAAAGATTATTGCCGACTACGCGCTCGCCAAAAATGTGACCTTCGTAAACCATACCTTCACGACGCACCTTGCGTTGGTTGCGTCGATTACGCCCTTTGCAGGCGTGCAATCTGCCGAGATTTGTGAGTATCCATTCCAGTCGACGGAGCTCGCAAAGTCGCTTGTTGTCGATCCCGTCGCACCCACCAATGGACAGATAGTCCTCCCAGAAGGGCCTGGATTAGGTGTTGAACTAGATCTTGGAACAATTTCTGAGTTCCTTGTCGACGTGGAGATCAAGTTCGATGGAAAGGTGCTTTATCGAACCCCCTTGGTATAGCTCGGCCCCTAAAGCCCGTGCTTTGATCTTCTCCTCGGCGGCTCCGGTCATGTTGCGGGGTCATTGAGGGCGAAGGCGGCTGTTTTCGCCAATATCTTCGGGGCAGACTGAGCGTTGGGGGTCTAGTAACGCTTGCCTCGATCTGGGTCCACTCCTTCATAGAGGACTCGCCGCTTGATTTTCGCGTCGCGTCGACAGAGTTCGAAGTCCGCGTCAAGCAGTCGTCCCTGTGGCGGATCAGCGATGGTGAAGTGGTCATAACGGTCCTCGCCGTTGACCAGTGCCACCAGCGTACGGTCTCCCGCTGTTTGTCTCATTGAAGTCGAGATATAACGGATCGCAGAGCCAATCCGGCGGTCGTCCGTTGTGTTGGGACCAGAGGCGTGAAACAAATGGCCATGATGTAGCGAGGCTTGGCCTGGCTTTAGGATAATATTTACAGCAGCGTCCTCATCTATGTTTAGGGCAATTTCCTGCCCACGGGACAGTAGATTGTTGTCGGCAAATGTATCCACATGGGGTACGATATTTCGGGTGTGGCTGCCAGGGATGAACCGCATGCAGCCACTCGCAATATTCGACGGTGAAAGGGCAACCCACGCCGTGATCTCATTGGTCTCATCCAGTCCCCAGTAGTTAAGGTCCTGGTGCCAGGTCACGATCTCCGAAGAGGCCGCGTCCTTGAGGAACAAACTGCTGCTCCAGACCATCAGATCGTCCCCTAAAATGGCAGAGACGAGGCTGACCAGTTTTGGGTTGCGAATCAACTGGTCAAAGGAAGGGAGTAAACGGTCGGGATAGGATCTCAACAGCATCAGTTTTTCGGAATTCCCCGCCAGTTCCCCTTCGGCATGCTCAAGGTCCGCTCGCAACTGACTAGCTTCGGCTGTGCTTAATACGTCTATAGGAAACACAAACCCATTGCGCTCATAAGTCTCGCGGATGGACTGACTGGTGGGCATAAAAAATATTTCTACCTTGTGCTAAATATGCAGGTCAAAAAGGATCTTTCGAGCGCGTTCTAAAACTGGATGCCTGGATTACGATCTATTGCGCTGGGTAGGATGCATAGCAAACTGTCAACGATACCGGTCCAGAGTCAAAGTCTAGATGTTCCAGCCCCCATCGATAACATGAGTGGCTCCGGTGGTGTAGGAGGATTCATCTGAGGCTAGATAGACGACGAGAGCGGCGATCTCCGAGGCCTCTCCGAGGCGTCCCATGGGTTGGCGGGCAACGAAGGCGGCGCGCGCCTTATCGGTGTCACCCTGGGCGGCAATTCGTTCATGCAGGGAAGGAGTGTCAACTGTTCCCGGGCAGATCGCATTGCAACGGATCCCCTGCGTCACGTAGTCGGCGGCTACGGATTTCGTCAGTCCGACTACGGCGGCCTTTGTCGTGGCGTACACGCAGCGCCCCGGCGCACCTTTGAGACTGGATACCACCGAAGCCATATTGATGATTGAGCCTGACCCGCGCTTGAGCATTCCAGGCAAGAATGTTTGGATCGTATGTACCATTCCCATTACATTTAACTCAAAGCCGTCCCGCCAATCGGTCACCAGAGTGTCGAGTACTGAGCCATTGTGGACAAAGCCCGCGCAGTTCAAAAGGACATCGGGAGAGGGGCGGTCTTTGGCAAAGGCCTCAATCGCGGCTGCGTCAGTGACATCGAGGTGCGCGGGCTGAATATTGCGTGTTCCTTCAAGTCCCGCGAGGCGTTCATCAGCGATATCGGTCGCCCAGACCAACGCGCCTTCCCGTGCACAGGCCAATGCCGATGCGTGTCCAATGCCCTGGGCGGCAGCCGTGATCAGGACAGTCTTCCCGGCAAGTCTCTCCTGGCTCATGAGTTCGCGTCTTTTCCGCACTCAGGAAGCGCTTCAGCCTGGTCAGGCTCCAACAGAATTACATTGAAGCATGAAGAGATCATCGGTCTTCTAGGTAGGGTACCGGGATAGGTGCTAATACGAGTGGCAAGAATGGCCAGAATTATACGCGTTCAATTCGCTCTAATTGTAGAACCTGATCTTCCACTCCGATCGGTACAAAAAGTCAATTGGCTGCTGTTCGATCTTTTTGTTCCGCTTCTTAAGCATCTGACTTACCATAACAGCGTTTGGTATGTACAAGGTAGTTCGGCAAAACGTCTCGGTGATGTCGTGGAGTCGGCAGCAAAAGTGCTCTAGGTATTCGTGAAAATCAAGACAATAAAAGTCTGGGATAGCACAGTACGTTTTCGGCATGGCGTCTATGCCAATTCAAAAGTTAGCCGGGAGGCGGTTTACGGTCGTGTCTGGGAGTTCACCATGACGGACGGATGGCGAGGATATGGAGAAGTCGTATTCCCGTTATCCTGGCCGGTGGATCAGTACCAGAAGGCTGTTCAGGAAGAGCAAGGCTCTCTCCTTTCGCTTGCCGGAAAAGATTCAGGCCACCTGATGACTGCTGCCAGACAACATCGTCACCGTGGGGAGATTGGGCTGGTGCACGCCTTTGCGCTTGAAACGGCCTGGTATGACCTGTCCGGAAAACAAGAAGGGGTACCGATTTGTGAGTTGCTCGGCGGCAGCGAGACGGTGCGCGTGGACGATTACCTTTCGATATCAGAGCCCACTATCCAAGGCTTCCGAGATCGCCTCGAGCAAGTGAAATCAGGGTCAAATGTGGTTCAGTTGAAACTCGGCCTGAATTCACGTAACGATGATGTCCATCAGATCGCGTTGGCCTTGGAGAAGTTACCCGATATCAAGTTCCTCCTGGCAGATGCGAACGGAAAATGGTCGGTGAGCGAGGCTTGTGAGGTGATTGCAAAGTTCGATGATTCGAGGCTTATCTGGGAGGAACCATGCTCGCTTTATGAAGCTAACATGGAGGTTGTCCGTCTGAGTCGTAAGAGGGTTATGGTTGATCAATGTGTTGGTGAGGTATCCCTTGCAATGCGGGCAGTCGATGATGGACTGGTGTCTGCGCTGACGATAAAACCAGCCTATCTGGGCGGATTAAATGTCGCCCGTGAAGTCCGGGATTACTGTGCCGACTTCGGAGTCGGAATGCGGATTGATGGTCCATGGTGCGGGGATATTGCTGCCTCTGCGATCCTGCATCTCGCGGTTGGGGCTCCCCCTGAATTTGTCATCGCAAGCTGCGACCTACGGGAGCCGCTGGAATGTAAGGCCAGTCTGGGCGGTGTGATGCGATTTGACAATGGCCAGATCAGTCCCCCAAAAGGTCCGGGTCTGGGTTTGGGTAACGAGTCACTGGAGAGGAAGATGGGTGACCCTGAAGCCATATATTCGATATGATCAAATATCAAGGGTTGAGGGGGGTCAGTTTGTTCGAATCATGGATGTTGATTCAGCCGCCCCCATGCTTGAGCAGCGTTCGGTTAACGAGTCTATGAAGATCACGGGTTGTGAGATTGTAGTAATCGGGGATGGGCGAGAGATCGACCCTGATCAAGGCGGGGTTGAGCCGCTACCAATCCTGACTGTCCAGACTGACGAGGGAATTCAGGGGCGAAGTGAGATGTTCCGTGTGCCCCCGGGTGTTGCCCGAAGCGCACTTCTGGGGAAGGACTCGTTTTTTGGGTCTCAGGTTATTGAGACTGATCTTCTGCATCCCGAGGCGGTATGGAATCGGCTATATGAACACATGCTGCATTCCAATCGACGTGGATGGGCAATGCGATGTTTGGGAGCTCTTGATATCGCGTTGTGGGATATCGTTGGAAAGAAACTGGGACAGCCGGTCTATGAGTTACTCGGTGGTGCGGAAAGGAACCCATTCCAAACCGATCACAGCAAGTGTCATCGCGCATCGTATCTCACTCCCTACGCGACCATTGTCTCCGATACGTGGGAGCGTCAGGTTGTCCTCAAACAACAAGTCGAGCGATGCGAACAACTTGCGGAGGAGGGCTTTCGCGCATTCAAAGTGGAGGCGATGCACTCTTCACTCCAAACCGCGGTCGATCTTGTTCGGGAAGCCCGTAAAGCCCTAGGTGCTGATGCCGTGCTGGCGCTCGATGTCGGGTATGGTTATAACGATCATGCATCGGCCTTATGGGTAGCCGAGAGGATTGAAGAGCACGACGTGTATTTCTTTGAGACGCCCTTTCCGGTCGACAGTCCTGAGCCATACACCCGTTTGGCTGATAAGACCTCTATCCCCCTCGCGATGGGGGAGCACGCGTGCTGTCGCTGGGAGTTTGTGGAAATGATGGACCGTGGCAGCGTGACCGTATGCCAGCCTTACGCGAGCAATAGCGGCGGTTTGACTGAATGCAAGAGGATCGTTGAGCTCGTGAGCGCTCGAGGCGGGTTGCTTATCCCTGGCAACTGGTCAACTCAGATACTCGGAATGGCGAACAATCACCTAGCTGCTTACTCGACTGTTAGCCCGTATATGGAGTACTCTCCGGCGCAGGTTTATGCGTCTCCGCTTCGGGCCGAGTTACAGGCGCTTGCGACCCCTGTGGTTTCGGGAAGAATTGATTTGCCCAGCCAACCGGGTATTGGCATAGAGATTCCCGATGACCTGATCGATCGATTTCGCCTTGATCTATAAGTTCGGTCGCATTCTCTTTCATCGTTTGGTCTGGACAACATCATGAGATTCACTAATAAAACTGCGCTTGTAACTGGCGGGGGAGGCGGCATCGGTTCGGCTACCGTTGAGCGTTTAGCCTCGGAAGGCGCAACTGTCTACCTGATGGATAAGGACGCGAACCAGGTTGCAGAGACCCAGAAGGGGCTGAAAGCCAAGGGAATGGTGGTCAACGCGGTCGTTGGAGATGTCACGCAGTTAGGTGAGCTTCAAAACATCTACGACTTGATTGCTCAAGAGAATGAGGGCGTTGATATTGTCGTTAATGTTGCGGGCGGTAGTCGGGCCGGGTACGTGACAACGCTTGACCCAGATGACTGGGATGAGTTGTACGCCCTGAACCTAAAAAGCACGATTAACAGCTGCCGGCTTGCCGTGGAACAAATGACCCGGGAGGGGCGAGGCAGTATCGTGAATATGTCGTCTATCTCCGGCCTTCGTGGCGATCCGGGGTGGGCAGCCTACAATTCACAAAAAGCTGCGATCATTAATTTTACAGAGTGC
>DDZY01000131.1:0-211 GCA_002346525.1 Proteobacteria bacterium UBA2996 | reverse complement strand
TCCGGGGTGGGCAGCCTACAATTCGCAAAAAGCTGCCATCATCAATTTTACAGAGTGTCTGGCCTGGGAAGTGGGACAGTATGGCATCCGCGCCAACGCGGTCTGTCCCGGACCGATTGCTTCAAAGCGAATGATCAGCACGCTCCCGGCAGGTGGGGGATTTCAGGATGCCTACAACGAGGCCTGCGCCATTGGCCGAATGGGCCAGCCT
>DDZY01000188.1 GCA_002346525.1 Proteobacteria bacterium UBA2996 | reverse complement strand
GACGGTGGAGCCGCGCCTCCCGTGGCGATTTCCACTGTCTGAGAAAACGGGGTCTTGAGTTCCTGCGGGGCATTGGCGAGCATATTCATCACGATCGGCGCGCCGCACATATGAGTGACGCCATTGTCGGCTATCGATGCAAAGACGGCGCCGGGCTCGACTGTCCGGAGGCATACGTGGGTGCCCATTGCGGCGGTGACTGCCCAGGTAAAGGTCCAGCCGTCACAGTGAAACATCGGTAGCGTCCAGAGATAAACCGAGTTACGGTTAAGTTCCATGGTCGACATGTTACCGAGTGCGTTGAGATAAGCGCCGCGGTGATGATAGACACAGCCTTTGGGGTTCCCGGTGGTACCGGAGGTGTACAGAAGCGATAGCGCCTGCCATTCATCTTCCGGTTGGCCCGCGGTAAAGGTATCGCCGCCTTCCGCGATAAAACTCTCATAGTCGATCTCGCCGAAGCATTCGCCGCCTTCGCTCTCGGAATCATCGATATCGATGACCAGCATTTCACGCTTGGTCAGGGCGAGCGCCTCTTTGATGACCTCGGAAAACACCCGGTCGGTCAACAGCGCTTTGGCTTCGCCATGATCTAGAATGAAGGCAATAGTTTTGGCATCGAGCCGAATATTTAACGAGTTCAGCACCGCACCCAGCATCGGCACACCGTTATGGGCTTCCAGCATCTCTGGCGTGTTAGCACCCACGATCGCAACGCAGTCACCGGGACCGATTCCTCTGGCTGCGAGGGAGTTGGCGAGCCGTGATGAGCGTTCCAGAAACTGGGCGTAAGAGTAACGACGTTGGCCATGGATAATGGCGGTGCGCGAAGGAGCCACTTGGGCCGCGCGGCGCAGAAAACTGACAGGAGTCAGGGGCTCAAAGTTGGCGCGGTCTTTCTGGAGTTGTTCTTCGAATATTGACAATTTCTTCCTTTGACCTCGACTGTGAGGGAATCTGTTGTCTGGAGTTTAGGCATCTGCGAAGACGGGGATCAATTGATCCGAGACAGCGGCACCGGTAATTGCACGTCCCAGAAGCGCGTTAAGCGGACTCGGCGTGAGTGTAACGGTAGACCAGCCCTCCAACCAGCATACCTAGAATTGGCCCCACAGTATAAATCCATAAATGAGTGAGGTCGCCGTGTGCCAGGTAGGGCCCGAGGGCTCTTGCCGGATTCATTGCTGCACCTGCGTAAGGACCCATTAGCATCACCTCGATTCCGACAGTTACACCAACAGGGATAGCGGCGAGTTCCATATGGGCGCGGTGGTGATAGGCAGTGCCACAGATAACCCACATAAGTAGGAACGAGAGAAAGAATTCGACCACCAAGGCAGCGATCGGAGTGACTCCGATCGCTTCGTTAGGAATATTTGCACCGATGGTCGCAACCGGACCAATCAGCCAAAGGAGTGAAAACCCAGCCAAGATGGACCCCGCCACCTGGGCGAGCACATAACCAGGAACCAGGCGCCACTCCAGCTCTCCCAGGAATGCTGCAGTCAGAGATAGCGCAGGGTTGACGTGGGCGCCAGATATCTGACCGAAGGAAAAAATAACAACGGTGATAATTCCGCCTGAAATCAATCCCGATCCTAAGGCGCCGATGTTTGAATACACCATACTGACCATAACGGCGCCAGCAGCAAAAAACACGAGGGAGAAAGTGCCAATAAATTCGCAGAGATATTTTCTTAAGGCGCCGCTCTTCATCGCTGCAATCTCAGCCAGTCATTTTAAGATAAAGCTGGGGCAGTTTTTCAGGTAAGCGTTCTATTCGGTCAATCACAAGCGAATTTTTTGCGCCGAAAATGACGTCCAAGGATGATGATATTTCCGTACCAAGGCCGACGCAGAAGACATCAATTCCCTGATGTGTGAGCGACTGAACCGCTCTTCGTGTATCCTCGATCAGATACCGTGGATCCTTGATGTCGAGATCGGAGGGTTCTCCATCGGTCACGATGAGTAGGAGTTTCCGGTAAGTCTCCTGATTTCCGAGGTCGACTCCTGCATGTCGAATCGCAGCGCCCATCCTGGTAGAAAGACCGCTTTGTAGTCCAGCCAGATAAGAGTACGCTTGCCTATCAAAGGGTCGACCGAAGTCTTTCAGGCGGAAATAGCGCACGTCCTCACGATTGTTGGAGCAGAAAGCAGCCAAGGCGAAAGGATCTCCAACACCTGCCATCGCATGCGACAGCAGGGTTGCAGCTTTTACTTCGAGGTCGAGCACAGACTCTGAATTGTTATTGACGATGTCGCTCGTCGACTCGGAGATGTCTAGCAGCACCAATACGGACAGGTCTCGATCCTGCCGCACCCACTGACCATATACCCGAGGATCGGGAGTAAGACCGGCTCGCTGATTGATGCGCGCTTCGATACAGGCATCGAGATCAAGATATTCTCCTTCAGAAAGACGACGTGCCCGGGTGGGTCTACTGACTTTTGCGGCCTTGATTAGAGATGCGACGCGATTGAGGGTATCGATCGTCTGATCAACAGTTAGTTCAATCTCAGCAGCATCGCCCCTCAGAGGAGCGTATTCGACCAAGGTAGTCCAGTCGGGGCGCTCGTGTCCTGTAGCGTAGTCGAACTCAGGATAATGGGCCACGGGCATACCTTGGGTTTCCTGAACTTCAACCTTTACCGGTGTCGCAGAACTATCAGGGTCTTGTTCTGTTTCCTGACGCTCTGTATCAGGAGGGGTAATATCGTCCTCCAGTTGTTCTTCAATCCTGACGGAGGAGAACGTATGTTCTGCATCTAGAGCATCCGGTGGGATTTCCTCGTCACCGAAGTCCCATAAGCCAAGATTGTCATCTCGATAGGGTGGTTCGACGACATAATTATTCATATCAAATTGCCATCCGACCCGCATCTGGCCTAAATCATTTCCGAGCAGACCTCCCAGTTCTCTGCTGATTTGCGGGTCTTCCCAGTCAGCTTCGCGCGAGAAAAATTCAAGCTTGGCTTTTTTTACCCAGCCGTCGTAGTCAGAAAATTCAGGATCGATGAGTGCGCGAGCAAGCCTGGCAAGAAGATTCGGTGCCATCAGGGCATGATTTGGGGAGAGAGCGCTCGGTGTCTGGGCGACATGAAGCGGAAGCCACAAACGTCTCAGTCCGGGCATTTCTCTTATGGCGAGGTTCTCAACTCGGGCATCTTCAATTAGCGAAACAACCGCGACTTGGATTGGTTTGAGCTTTCTCACAGGGAATCGATCTCCGGAGAAGGTCAGATGGGCGCCGATATGGGCTATACAAGCTCGATAAAGATTGGTTGCGTGTTCGCCTTGAAAGCCTGGAAAAGAGGTGGGTATACGGATGACGCCTTGGCCGAATCCCGCCCGCCGTTTGACTTTCTCGTTGGTGCTCAAAGTGGGTTCACGTAACGGCGGAGAAGTGTTCCATAAAGCCCGAAGCAGGGATCGCAACTGGGGCGCCATTGAGGAAAATCCCACCGACTCTGACTCAAACAGCAACCACCGACTGGACTCAGGATTTTCGAATGAGAAGAACCTGAGTCGTTCTTCTTCATCTCCACCACTGAGTCGGATTCCGGCAAAAATCCAGGCTTCCAGTTGTGAGACTGACAGGTCGTTAAGGAGTTCCTCCATGTTTTCCAGGAGCGTCAGGGTCGACTCGCGGGCAATCGCAGCGAACCGCTCGATCAGGTTAATCCAAGCCCTGAACGCCCGTTGGTCTGGCAGCTTTCGTGCCGCATGAAGTGCCGCCTTGGGAAACTTCGCGGCCTCCAGCTTCCCGGTCTTCGCGGCGACGGCAGAAACCGAGTCAACTAGATCGAATGCAATTTCCGGCCCTAACTCCTCAGCAATGAGGGGCGCGCACTCAATATACCCGGATACGACGATATCACCGTAACCTGCTGACATGAGACGCCTACAGCAGTGTAGCCAGCGGGCGTAGAGGTGATCAGGAAACGCTGCCCTAATCGTTGGGGTGTCTGCCGATGCCGGGAGAGGAGCGTCGAACTGAGGGTTCCGGCCGAGTCGGTTTGTGATATCGGTGACCGGAGGCATTTGATTATGGGTTGATCAGATGCAGGCCGATATCGCGGTCGAAAGAGAATCTCGTAGTTGCGGATCGTCAGTAATTGGGAGAACGAGGGCAATCTGACAGGCGTCCTGAAGTGAAAGGCCTCTTTTTACGAGTTTGCCGGCATAGATTAGCGTTCTGGTAGACGCTCCTTCATCCAGTCCAAAGCCTTTTAGATTTCTAGATCTCCCGGCAATATTGACAAGTTTTACAGCCACCTCTATGTCAACACCTGATTCGTGAGCGACAATATCCGCTTCAAGCGAGGTGTCCGGGTATTGAAAATCCAACGCCGAGAATCGTTGCTTGGTGGATTCCTTAAGATCCTTGAGTACGCTTTGGTATCCCGGGTTGTAGGAGATGACCATCTCAAAATCGGGATGTGCGGTTACGAGCTCGTTACGCTTCTCTAAAGGGAGAACGCGCCGGTCATCGGTGAGAGAGTGGATCACGACCGTGGTGTCCTGTCTTGCCTCTACAATCTCATCGAGGTAGCAGATCGCACCATGTCGGACAGCAAGGGTCAGTGGACCGTCGTGCCAAATGGTTCCGTCCCCATCCAGCAGATAGCGGCCGACGAGGTCGGAAGCAGTCATGTCTTCATGACAGGAAACTGTGATCAGGGGTTTCTTAAGGCGATACGCCATGTATTCGATAAAACGGGTTTTACCGCATCCTGTAGGGCCTTTCAGCATCATCGGAAGCCGCTCCGCAAAGGCTGCCTCGAAGAATCCGATTTCATTACCCAGGGGTTGGTAGTAAGGCTCGGACTCGATAATGTACTGATCTATCGTCGAACCAATATCACTTGTAGTCATGGATACCGTAGTCATGGGCGGAACTATCTATAGGTGCGCAGATCGCGATATTATTCCTGGGAACAAAAACGAGGCGACCCTGCAGGTC
>DDZY01000155.1 GCA_002346525.1 Proteobacteria bacterium UBA2996 | reverse complement strand
AGGTGTTGCGACGTCAGTGACGATCGGAATTCTTCCGCCGGAAGTAGTCAGGGAGAGGGTACCGGAAGTGGTGAACCGTACCGGAGCCCGTTATCTCAAGGTCAAGCTCGGCAGCCCCGGGGGCCTTGATGCCGACTGCGACATGTATGCCGCCGTGCAGGAAGCCGCTAGCGGGCTGGGTGTCTCGATGCGGGTGGATGCCAACGGCGGTTGGGATTTGGTGGGTGCACACCGGATGATGACCTGGTTGAAAGAGCGTGGCTGTGATTATGTTGAACAACCGCTGCATCACGACGCGGACGAGGACCTGCCGGCCTTGTTTGCGGATCGGGTGCTCCCTATCTTCATTGACGAGTCCTGTAATTTTGCGTCGGATGTGGCGCGCCTTGCGCACTGTGTAGACGGGGTCAACCTCAAGCTGATGAAGTGCGGTGGTATCACCGAGGCGCTTCGGATCGTTGCGGCCGCACGGGCACACGGCCTTAAGACCATGATCGGTTGTATGGGAGAGTCCTCAGTCGCGATTGGCGCAGGCGCATCGCTGGCTGCGCTCTTTGATCATATTGACCTCGACTCGCATCTCAATCTTTTGCCGGATCCGGCAAGTGGATTGGCGCTGGATGAGGGGGTAGTTTCTGTCCGGGCACAAGCGCCCGGGCACGGAGTGGAATTGACATGCTGAAGCCTGATCAAAAACTGGTCATTCATTTTTTTGAGCAGATCGACAAACTGAATGGCAAGATGGGTCACGCTGTGCTGCGGTATTCCCGCAATCCCGTAGCGTGTGCGGTCGATTTCAACCATAAGGGCTCTACCACCCGGCAACTGCTGGATTTTGGCCCCGATGTGCCGGTATTGGGATCAGTGGCCGAGGCAGCAGAAGCCGGCGGTGAGGTACTTGTGCTGGGTATGGCGCCTTCAGGCGGCCGACTGCCTCCGGAAATGATTGCCGAGGTGGATAACGCGGTAGCAGCCGGCATGAGCGTCATTAACGGGCTGCACGAGCATCTGGGCCCCCGTTACCCGGAGCTTTCTCCAGGGCAGTGGATCTGGGATATTCGTCAGGAGCCGCAGGATCTCGGCATTGCCTGGGCCCGGGCGGCCGGACTTCAGAATCGCCGTGCGCTGCTGGTGGGTACAGATATGGCCGTGGGCAAAATGACCGCCGGGCTCGAGATCTGGAAATCGGCGTTGGATGAGGGCGTTCGGGCCGACTTTCTTGCCACTGGGCAGGTCGGCATCCTGGTCAGCGGAAAAGGCATACCGCTTGATGCCATCCGGGTGGATTACGCCTGCGGCGCCGTTGAGAAAATGGTGATGGAGGCAGGCGATGCCGAGCTAGCCATCGTTGAGGGCCAAGGGTCTATCGTACACCCGGGCAGTACCTCAACCTTGCCCCTGATGCGCGGTTCCTGCCCGACACATCTGGTGTTATGTCATCGTGCCGGGATGACGCATCTTGATACGGTGGGTGAGCCGGTGGCGGTGCCGCCGCTTAATGACATCATCGCGCTCTATGAGGACATTGCTTCCGCATGCGGCACTTTTGCCCGGCCGGTTACCGCAGGTATTGCGGTTAACACGGCACACCTTGATGCCAAAGCGGCTGCCGAAGCGATTGCAGTCATCCAGGATGAAACCGGCCGACTTGCTGTTGATCCGGTGCGTGACGGGGCAACTGAACTCGTCAAGGCGTTGATGAGTTCTTAGATTTTTAGGCCGTTAAGGCAAAACTTTTTTCTTAATTATCCAGTGTTTTTTAAAATCTACTAAAAATAAAGCTTTTTAATACTGATTTAGAAAACACAAATTATCTATATGGCTCTCTATGAAGAGGTAAAATACCGGTCCCTCAACCGCATGGAGAAAACCTCATCATGCACTTTCTAGATAGTATTAGACGTTGGGTTGGAGCGTTGGCTGAGTTGGGTATTTCAATCATCGCTTTAGGTGTTGTCCTGCAGGTTCTGTTCGGCGACGGCACTGGCGCAGTACCGTTCCTGCCAGTAGACGTACTTGGAAGTGTTATTGGGTTTGTTGATGCGCTTGGTAGCCAGGGCTTGGTCGGTCTGGTCGCGCTTGGTATCTTATGGTGGGCCTATAACAAGAGATCTGCATAGAGCTCTGACTAATCTGTTCTTCAAAAGGGGGGCGTTTCGCCCCCCTTTTTTTATGGGTTCAGCGCTGATTCTGAAGGCGAGAGGGAAATCCTGCCTTCAAAAGACCTTCTACAAAACCATCGACATCCGCAGAATGCTCGTAGGGCTGTGAGTTCCGGCTGTCCTCCACTGTATAGCTTGGTACCTCAATCATGACTCGGTCGCGCTGTGATACCGCCTTGTCGATCTCGCCGAGTTGGGCGTAACTTGCTGCCAGCAGGCGTCGTTGGAAGCGGTTAGGTGAGGCGATCCGTAAAAGCGTCTCGACGGCATTGCGGTATTGCCCGCTGTTGTAGCAGCTGATCGCAAGAGCCCAAAGATACCAGGCGGGAGCAAAAGGGTTCGCGTCGAGCACGTTTTCCAATCCCACGAATGCGGCAATGGGCCTACCCTGAAAGATCAGGCCCAGCGCCCGAGCTGCAATCACGTCTGTGTCGTTGGGGTTGAGCTCGACTGCCCGGTCAAGATGAGTCATGGCTCGGTCGTGATCCCGTTGCCAGATTTGAGTGACCCCGAACGCCGCGTGCGCGCCGCTGTCACTGGGATCCAGTTCCAATGCAAGTTGTGCCGCGTGTGCCGCCTTATTCAGTGTCTCCAGAGGGCGAGATGCCCATCCCATCAAAAATTCCGCAAGATGCGACAGCGCAAGCCCCGAATGGGCAGAAGCAAACTCAGGATGTCTGTCGCCAAGATTGCGAAAAAGTATCTTGGCTTTGTCGAGGTCCTTCGCACTTCGCATCCGGTA
>DDZY01000244.1:4793-5258 GCA_002346525.1 Proteobacteria bacterium UBA2996 | reverse complement strand
ACCGTGGCGGCCCGCTTGCTGATGATGGCAGGCGAAGATGCGGATACAGCGATCAAGAGGGTTCGTGCCGCAAGGCCCGGCACCGTTGAATCAGGCGCCCAGGAGCACTTTTTGCGCCAGTCGGATTAGTTCGCTCAAGCGGGGCATATTTGCCCGACATCACCGATCAGCACGTCAGCATGGGGCTGTAACTGCTCAATACTGCCCGCGCCGCCCGTCACCCCAACACACAGCGCTGCACCTGCCTTTCGCGCCATGGCGAGATCACTCACCGTATCGCCCACCATGATGAGATCCGAAACGTTTAACTGAAGTGTCGCCGCGATTCCTTCCAGAACCGCTGTATCCGGCTTGACGGGGCCGGTGTCGTCACCGCACCTGACGTCAGTGAAGAACCGTCTCAGGTCAAGCGTATCCAACATGGCTTCGGTAGCAGATCGATTGTCGGTGGTGGCGATGGCCGTC
>DDZY01000244.1:4202-4471 GCA_002346525.1 Proteobacteria bacterium UBA2996 | reverse complement strand
GGATGCCTGCCTCGTTGAGTCGCTGCAGGGACTCGGTTACTGCGCCTTTAGGAATAATCTCTTTTGGATTTGGCCTGGCTGTCATCGCAGCGCCGATATGTTCTTGACTGAGTTCAAGTGCTTCGTCCCAGTTAATGCCATGCTGATAAACCACGCTGGCCATGATCACCGTAAATTGGTGCAGCGGTGCAGTTGCCAGAGGCCCCTGGCCGGAGGTCGTGCCATTAGCGGGGTCATAGCCGGCCGCACGATATAGCTGCCCCAGAAAC
>DDZY01000244.1:3374-3867 GCA_002346525.1 Proteobacteria bacterium UBA2996 | reverse complement strand
CATTGCCAAGATCCGCTGCCTCAGCGAGCGCCGCAGCACCTCTTTCCAATCTTGATCCCCAAATGGCATGAAAATCAATCAAGGTCCCGTCCTTGTCGAAGACAACACAACGGGCGGGTGCCTCGATATCAGCTACATGAATCAGGTTGTTGGCCATAGGCCCGCCAATGTAGCCCATTTGCGAGCGGTTGCGTAAACCAGTGATTTACCAAAAACGTGAAATAATCAGTGTTATGCGTGATTGTGATTATCTGATCGTCGGCGCCGGTTCGGCCGGGTGTGTGCTCGCGACCCGCCTCAGCGAAGATCCGGCTGTGAATGTCGTCCTTCTCGAGGCTGGGGGCAGCGACCGCAGCATTATCGTCCAGATGCCCTCGGCGCTTTCCATGCCGATGAATACCCGCCGCTTCAACTGGGGATTTCAGACCGAGGCGGAACCGGGGCTGGATGGGCGTGTGCTGGATTGTCCGCGCGGACTCGGCCTCGGCGGCTC
>DDZY01000244.1:1298-3083 GCA_002346525.1 Proteobacteria bacterium UBA2996 | reverse complement strand
GCGCGGACTCGGCCTCGGCGGCTCATCGTCGATCAACGGGATGGTCTATGTCCGCGGTCATGCCGAGGATATCAACCAGTGGGAATCCAGCGGCGCGGCCGGCTGGAATTATGCTTCCTGCCTGCCTTACTACCAGCGTGCGGAGGCCTGGTATCGCGGCGCAGACCAGTACCGCGGCGGCAGCGGTCCGCTCGGTGTCTGTGCGGGTAATGACATGAAACTGAACCCGTTGTACCGGGCATTTATCGATGCGGGTGTTGAGGCAGGGTATCCGTCTACTGAGGACTACAACGGTTACCAGCAGGAAGGATTTGGTCAGATGCATATGACCGTTGATCGCGGACGTCGTGCGTCTACCAGCCACGCCTATCTGAAGCCTGCGCGTAACCGGAAGAATCTGAGAGTGATCAGCGGTACGTTGGCGACCAAGGTGCTGCTCGAGGGTAACCGTGCTGTGGGTATCGCTTACGAAAAGGACGGCAATGACTTTGAGGTGTTTGCCCGGGCAGAAGTGATTTTGTCCTCGGGCTCTATTGGTTCTCCAGTTCTGCTTCAGCGCTCCGGCATCGGTTCGCCCACCGGACTTGAGGCAGCTGGGATTCCGGTAGCACACCCCTTGGAGGGTGTCGGCCAGAATCTGCAGGATCATCTTGAGGTCTACTTTCAGCACCGCTGTCTGGAACCGATATCCCTGAACTCCCGCCTGGGTCTCATCAGCAAAGGGATGATCGGATTGCAGTGGCTGTTGTTCAAAACCGGGCTCGGCGCGACCAATCACTTTGAATCCTGCGCCTTCATTCGTTCAATTGCCGGGGTTAAGTCGCCGGATATCCAGTATCACTTTCTGCCCGGCGCCATGAGATACGATGGCCGCGCCGCATTTGACGGCCATGGCTTCCAGGTCCACGTCGGCCCGAACAAGCCCGTGAGTCGGGGATCGGTATCGGTGGTGTCTGATGATCCGCGCCAGCACCCAAGAGTCCTGTTCAACTACCTGACTGCAGAAAAAGATGTTGCAGACTGGCGTGCTTGTATCCGATTGACGCGCGAGATTCTTGGACAGTCGGCAATGGATCGTTTCCGTGGTGAGGAAATCGCGCCCGGCAAAGAGGTGCAAACAGACGCCGAGATTGATGCCTGGGTCCGGCAAAGCGTTGAGAGCGCCTACCACCCCTCGTGCACCTGCAAGATGGGCGCCGATGATGATCCCACTGCTGTGCTGGATGAGAACTGCCGGGTGCGCGGTATAGATCAACTGCGGGTGGTGGATTCGTCCATATTCCCAACCATCACCAACGGCAACCTCAATGCGCCCACGATCATGGTAGCCGAGCGTGCCGCAGACCTCATTGCGGGCAAGGCTCCGTTGCCGGCATCAGCTGCGCCTGTGTGGATCGACCCATCCTGGCGTGATACCCAGCGCACGGGAAGGCCTCGACGCGACATGGCCGGCGGCTCGGCGACACGCTCTTGAGTCGCGCAGCAGAAGACGCCGAAATCCTGTCAGTAGTTGATTCGACAGATTCGGTTATCGGCGAAAACCGCCGGGATGAGATCCATCGTCTGCGATTGCGCCACCGGGCAATACACGTGCTGGTGTTCAATCCGAAGGGAGCCGTGTTTTTGCAGAAGCGGGCGCTGCACAAACAAGAGAACCCCGGCATGTGGGATTCGTCCGTGGCAGGGCACGTGGATGCGGGCGAGAGTTACGACGAGTGCTGTGTTCGTGAGATCGAAGAGGAGGTGGGATTGGTTCTCAACCGTGTGCCGCCACGGCTTTTCAAA
>DDZY01000244.1:0-921 GCA_002346525.1 Proteobacteria bacterium UBA2996 | reverse complement strand
ACGGACCAAACGCTCAGTCCCAACGCGCAAGAGATATCCGGCGGCGGCTGGTTCGACCCTGCCGAGCTGGACGACCGGATTGATTCCGGCGACCCTTCTTTATCCGGGGTTTTCTGCCTGATATGGCAGACCTATAGAAAACTCAAGAAGCCGGCCTGAGTGTCTCGGGAATCAGGGCGTGCCTGCAGCACTTTCGTTGTAGGCCCGAGCCACTTCTTCACCGATGATCGCGATACCGGATTGAACGGTTTCAGCATCCTGGGCATAGGAAACCCGGATGCATTCGTGGCGGTGGGCCCACGGATCATGTATTCCCGGGAAGAAGTGCTCCCCCGCGATGACGAGCACTCCTCTTTGCTTTAACCGCTGGTACAGGGTCTCGCTGGTAATGGGCAGGCCCTCAAACCAAAGCCAGAGGAATATCGCCCCCTCAGGGGTGTGGATCCGGCAGGGCAGGTCACCCATGGCGGCAGTTACCCAGCTGACCGCTTGTTTTACCTTGTTGCGATAGTAGGGCCTGATGACGTTGTCTGATAGGTCGAGAATGCTACCGTTTTCCACCATGGCACACACGAGCGCCGGTCCGGTGCTGCCGGGTGCAAGCGATACGATGGCGTTGGCTGCGGTTATCGCACGGATCACCTGTTCGTTAGCCACAATAATGCCGGTGCGAAGACCGGGCAGGCCGAGTTTGGAGAGGCTGAGACAGGCAATCGTGTTTTCATCCCAGAGATTACTCGCCTGAGGAAAGACAATATTCGGAAAGGGTCCGCCATACGCGGAATCCAGAATAAACGGAATGCCATGGGCATGCGCGAGGTCACGAAGATGCGCCACCTCCTCGTCAGTCAGAACATTGCCCGTGGGGTTGGTTGGACGGGAAACAGCGATCGCGCCAATCTCGTCAGAGATCGTCAGGCT
>DDZY01000150.1:7616-7975 GCA_002346525.1 Proteobacteria bacterium UBA2996 | reverse complement strand
GTGGCGTCGGCCTCTACCGCGCCGGGTTCCTCATCCGGCTTTAGCGGGGGTTCTTCCGGCGGGGGTGGTGGTGGCGGAGGCGGTGGTGGCTGGTAAAACTGCTGGACTCGGGATCACTTCGTCGGTGACCAACGAGGTGTGCGATAACCTCCATCGAGACCTCCGGCAGACAAGACTACCTGCCATAAATGATTTTCGCGAGAGCGGAAGGAACCTGCACACACCAACAGGTAGTAGTCGAACATTCTCTTGAAACGTTCGCCGTAGTGCGCTTTGAGCGTCGGCCAGGCAGCATTGAAGTTGCGATACCACGCCATCAGCGTCGGATCGTAATCAGCGCCGAAATTATGCCAATCCTC
>DDZY01000150.1:0-7242 GCA_002346525.1 Proteobacteria bacterium UBA2996 | reverse complement strand
CCGTTTGGGAAGATGTATTTCTCGATCCATCGGTCGGTTGCAAAACCATCACGGCCCGCGCCAATGGTGTGCAAAAGAAATAATCCCTGATCCCTGAGCAGGGAGCGGCTCTTGCTGAAAAAGGTCCGGTAGTTTCGCTGACCGACATGTTCAAACATGCCGACAGACACGATGCGATCAAACTTACCCTCAAGCGCCCGGTAATCCCTCACTTCGATATCCACCGGCAAATCAGCGCAGCGGTCTTGCGCCAGCTTGGCCTGCTCCACGGATACCGTGACTCCGGTCACGTGCACGCCATGATGCTGGGCCATCCAGCGTGCCAACCCGCCCCAGCCGCATCCAATATCCAGTACCTTCATGCCCGGCTCGAGCTGTAGTTTGGCGCAAATCATCTCCATCTTCGCAATCTGAGCCTCATCAAGGCCAACAGCTGATTCCCAGAATCCGCAGCTGTAGTTCATATGCGGATCGAGCATCTGCTCGAAAACATCATTGCCGATATCGTAATGCTGCTCGCCCACCTGAAATGCCCGGGCGCGACTCTGGCGGTTAACCATACGAAACCCGATGAGGTAGATGAGAAAACGCAGGTTATTGCGCACCTGGTCTTCAAGGCCTGCTCGGAAACCCCGCGTAATCATCTCGTCAAGCGCTTCGCAGTCCCACCAGCCATCCATATAGGCTTCGCCCAGTCCCAGCGTTCCATCCCGGGCAATACGCAAGAAAAGATCCGGGTTATGCACCTGTATATCCCAGGGGCTTGAACCGTTGATTTGAATGCCTGCAGGCTCAAGCATCTGCTCAAAGCGTTGTTGAATCCTACTCATCGCAGTCCGCTCGCAAGATCAATCCGAATCTCTCTGAAGATCTACCAGGCTGTGCTTTATGCTCATCGCTCACACTACCCGTTCATTGCCGCCATCAATGGGAAGCTGCGCGCCTGTCGTGCAGCGAAATGCCGAGCCTGCCATCGCACAAACCATGGCAGCGACATCCGCTGATGTGACTTCCTGACGAAGCAGGTTGCTTCTGCGATAGTCCTCGACGCTCATTCCATAGTGTGCGGCACGGCCTTCAAGCACCTCGTCGGTCCAGATCGCGGTATCAAAAACGGCATTGGGGTGTACGGTATTCACCCGGATGCCATCGGCAGCGAGCTCAAGCGCCAACACCCGGGCCAGTTGCGTCAGGCCTGCTTTGGCAACCGAGTAGGCCCCGGCAGCGGGACCCGGTGCCGGCACATTTTTTGACCCGACCATAATCACGGAAGACTCCCAGCCAAGGCGTAGATAAGGAATGCTCTCCCGCGCGACGTGCATGGCTCCTGTCAGGTTGATGTCGAGAGAACGTTGCCACTCCGCTTCGGGCATATCCGCTACTTGGTCACTGGCACAGAAGATACCGGCGTTGTTTACCAGAATATCGAGGCCCCCGAACACCGCGACCGATCCGGCCACCGCGTCACGCACCGCATCGGCGTCCTTTACGTCGCAGACCCGGCCTTGCACGTTCGGCGTATCAAAAACGGTCAGAACCGAAGGGTCTTTGTCGAGAACCGTTACCTGTGCACCCTGCTCAGACAATGCAAGCGCGCAGGCATATCCGATACCGCTGGCGCCGCCCGTCACCAGAGCACAGCGGCCCTGAAAAGCGGGCGAGTTCACAGATTTTGCCAGTTTCGCCTGTTCAAGTTCCCAGTACTCGACAGCAAAGATTTCTGCTTCGGGTAAAGCGCGCCATCCCCCATGGCGCTCCGCCGTTTCGATAGCGGTGATGGTGTGAGACACGATATCGCGGACTACTTCCAAATCGCCCGGCCGCGCCCCGAACGCCATCGTACCCTGGCCCTGCCACACCCCCCATCGCGGGGCGCAATCCAGTCGTGTGAGCTTTCCATCTGTGTGGCGATCAAAATAGTCCTGATAGTCCGAAACGAAAGCTGCGACGGCTTCGGAGGGATCATCTTCGACTACCAAAGGGATCCGCTTTGTCCGAATCACATGATCCGGCGTCAAAGGCCCTCTTGTTGCGATAGGTTTCACATCCTCTCGCCTGGCAAAGCTGCAACTTTGCGCACCACCATCGAAATCGATCAGCATGGGGCGGTTTGCGGCCTGACTGACTTCATAACGGATCGCGGCGAGTTCAAGGGCGGATGCTCCTGCTGTGTCGTTTGTGACAGGCGCGGCTCCACCCAAAGCCTGCTCCGCCTCAGTCACAAGATCGATCATGCGGGTGTAACTCTCTCGGGCATCATCGGCAAAACTGAAGATCCCGTGATTCATGAGGATCATCCCTTCGAGCGTTGACCAGTCAATGTCCTTGGTCATTTCTGCGACTTTTTTTGCCAGCACGAATCCCGGCATGACATACGGCACCACCAATAGTCGATCGCCATAGATCTCACGAACGCGCGCTTCCCCGTCTGGTGTGTTGGTCAGCGTCACGACGGCATCTGCATGGGTGTGATCGACAAACCGGAATGGAATCAACGCGTGCAAGATCGCCTCAACAGACGGATTAGGCGCGCCGGGATCGAGCATGGCAGCCCGCTGGGCGCGCACCATGTCAGCATCGCTCAGCACGTCAAAGCGGGATAGCTTCAACAAGGCATCAAGCGCTACCGGCGCAAATCCGGGTGCCTCTATCGTGGCGAGATCCCAGCCGCTGCCTTTGACATATAGGACCTCGTGACGATCGTCAAAGATATCGGAAAACTCTGCTTTGACGGAGGTGTTCCCGCCTCCGTGCAGTACCAGGTCAGAGGCTTGCCCAATCAAGCGCGACGAATACACCCTCAGTGCGAGAGCATCTTCCCCACACGCAGCGGCTTCTTCTTCATTCCAGAGATTTTTCAATTCAGATCCAATGTCGCGGGACTGTGCCGATGACCCAGTAATCCATCGCCATCATTCTAACGGCTCAATTGACCTGCAGTTGCACCTCACGCTCCTGCCAATCGTCGCGTGACACTACTCGACGGACACTATCAAGATCGCTCACCCACGATACGGCGCTCAAAAAACGGTTTCCGGTAAACGCGGGTCGCATGCGGTCTTGAAGGCGGATTCCAGATCACCGAGTCGGGAGGATAATCAACCCAGTCTTCATCGCCCAACCGAAGACCGCAGGGGCCAGTCAGGTTGAAATACATCTCGGAGGCCCGATCAGCGTGATCTCGATAGAGCGTGCGGGGCTTCAGGAAGAACAAACTCAAAAAAAGATCTTGGCTTAAGAAAAAGCTCTCGCTTGGTCCAACAAGACGGCAAACCAGGTTACCGCCCAAAAAACTTTGTCCGACATCCTCTCCTGCTTCGTAATATCCGGCACTGCTGTCCGTCTCTGCATTCCAGCTCAGATATGGCGCGGCTACCCAAAATGCCTCGGCGACTGTCTTCAGGGAAGCCGGAATATGGTCCACCGCTGCCTTGAGTTCGCCCTCGAAATGGAGCGGTATCTTTGGCGGCAACGGTGAGCACCGTTGGCTATCGAGGTCCAATGTGTCCAACCGGGAAATCGTTTGTTGCACCCCGTCGAGTTGTTTCCGTGATTGAAGCGCATCATAAATCGCGCGGATCAAGGCAGTGACAGTAACTTTAGCTGAGCGCATCTAATTCTTAAGTCCGGCCAGTCGATTCAAACAATCTGAGGGCACTTCCGTCATCGGGCTGCCTTAGGGCATCCACCTCAGACGGCGTTACCCCGACAGGCTATCACGGCCTCTTCTGGGGTACAGGCTACCTGCAGTTGTGAACGACTCGCTTCCTTTAGATAGCCTGAGTCCGTCATCTTGTCCAGAAATCCGATAAGCTGATCGTAGTACCCTGCTATGTTCAGCAAAACGCATGGCTTGTCATGCAGGCCCAGTTGCGCCCAGGTCCACATCTCAAAAAGCTCTTCCAGTGTGCCGATCCCGCCCGGCAAAGCAACAAACCCATCTGACAGATTCGCCATCAACGCTTTGCGCTCATGCATCGTCTCTACGATGTGCATGTTCGTCAGCGAAGGGTGTGCGATCTCCTTATCGACCAAAGACTGCGGAATCACACCCGTGACATCCCCGTTCGCCCGCAGAACCGCATCAGCCACTGCTCCCATCAAGCCGACGGACGCGCCGCCATAGACCAGTCCAATATCGTGTTCAGCAAGTAATGACCCGAACGCCGCGGCTGCCTGAGGATAGACCTCACGATCGCCGTTGCTGGATCCACAGAAGACGCAGATGCGAGTCATCTCAATACCCCACTTGAGTGGGGGCCGAGCCCGAAAAAAAGAAAGCGCAATTTGTTGACTCACATTATTAGAAGATCGCAACTAATGTATGATAAGTTTGATCTTTAGGCAATTGATTCGGGCAGAGGATCAGGGAATGGCAGGCACATATATCGACATCAACGCAAAGGACGGCTCGGGTCAATTTAAGGGCTACCTGGCAACGCCCGAAACCGGCTCAGGGCCGGGCATCCTGCTTTTGCAGGAAATCTTCGGAATCAACTGGCACATTCGCGACGTCGCCGACAATTACGCCGAAGAGGGATATACCGTTCTGGCGCCAGACCTGTTCTGGCGCATGGAGCCCGGGGTTGAACTCGGATACAGCGAGGAAGAATTTCAAAAGGCCTTTGGTTTCTATCAAGAGTTTAATATCGCCAAGGCGATCGAAGACATGCAGGCGGCGACGTCAGCACTACAGTCCCACGAGGCATGCAAGGGCAAAGTCGGCGCCGTCGGTTTCTGCCTGGGTGGAAAACTCAGCTACCTTGCTGCTGCCCATTGTGGTATCGACGCTGCGGTCTGCTACTACGGGGTCGCGATAGAAGAAGATCTTGACCTCAAAGACCAGATCACCTGTCCGGTGGTGATGCACTTTGCCGAACTCGACCAGTTTGTGCCGGCCGAAGCGCGCGAGCAGATCACCGAGGCTTTCTCAGGACGTTCTGAAGTCGAGATTTATACCTACGCCGGCACCGATCATGCCTTCAACACACCGGGAAGAGATTCTTATCACAAGCCTTCAGCGATGATGGCGCATTCGCGCTCGATGGCGTGCTTTCGACGCGCCCTGGGGCCCCACTGTAATCTTTGAGTCGCGACTTTCCACCACCGAAAATCCCGACTGCAGAAGTGACAAAGGCTGTGCTTGACGACATTGTCGAGGGTCAGGGAGAGATCTCCCCGGGGAGATGGCAAGCGGACTGCGTGAGGGGTTCAAAGCCGACCCCAAGGGCGTCGAAAAGGAACTCGCCGGCTATCTGCCGGGATAAGAAACCCTCCCGAATCCCGGCGTCTAAAGGTTCGGATTTCACCTTCAGCGGGTAGCATTTTTCTAGAGTCAGTTCGCGTAAACTTCCAGAATCAACTTAATTTCCAATAGAGGAGCAAACTCAATGGCACTAAAACGAATTCAGGTCGGTGAGCGCATGAGCCAGGTAGTGGTTCATGGAAACACGGTCTATACCGCAGGCCAAGTTGCGCTTGAGGCGCCGGGTGAGAGTGCGGCAGACCAAACCCGAAACATCCTCTCACGGATAGATACGCTGCTCGCGGAAGCCGGCACCGATAAGTCAAAACTGATCTCCGCCACGATCTGGCTCTCGGATATGAGCACCTTCAATGAGATCAATGAAGTCTGGGACGCCTGGGTCACCCCCGGTGAAACACCGGCACGGGCCTGTGTCGAGTCCAAACTGGCGGCACCCCAGTTCACAGTGGAAATCGGAGTCATCGCGGCGCTGGACTAAGGCGCCCCGCTATCCATGCGCATTGTGATTCTGGGGGCGGGCCTCGCCGGGATCACCAGCGCCTGGGAGTGCCTTCGAGATGGTCATGAGGTAACCGTCCTCGATCGCGCGCAAGCGCCTGCCGACTTCACGTCGCGCGCCAACGCAGGACTCATCGCGCCCGGCCATGCCTTTGCATGGGCATCACCCAGCGTCCCGCGTATCATGCTGCGCTCACTTTGGCGCAACGATCAGGCCATCCGGTACCGGCCCAGCGTCAATCCCAGGCAATGGCGTTGGCTGGTGCAGTTTCTGGGCCAATGTACCGCTGACAGAGCACGTACCAATACGCTACGCAAGACACGTCTGTGTCAATACTCACAGTCGCGACTGCATACGGTTGCGCAAGAGACAGATTTTCACTACGACCGTAATACCGGCGGCCTGATCTACTTCTATCGCTCCAGCCAGTCTTTTGAGGCAGCGGCTGTCAAGAGTGAAATCCTCTCGAGCGCCGGGGTCAAAATTGATATCCTCGATAGAGACCAGGTTATTGCGCAGGATCCGGGTCTCGCAGATGCTCGGGATGAGATTGCCGGGGCCCTATTCGTACCGACAGATGAAAGCGGAGATGCGCGGACATTTACTCATGTACTGGCCGGGCGGTGCGCCGAACGGGGCGCCGAGATTCACATGCAGACCGAGATCACCGGGTTTGCAAAAATCCATAACCGGATTACCGCAGTTACGACCAGCCAAGGCGAGATCGAGGGAGACCTTTTTGTGGTGGCCCTGGGTGTATTCAGTCCCATATTGTCGCGTCAGTTGGGTTTTTCCCTGCCGATCTACCCAGTCAAGGGTTATTCGGTCACCCTGCCCGCTGATAATGCACATCTGCTTCCCCGCTATGGCGGCGTAGATGAAGACAATCTGCTGGCCTACTGCCCCATGGGAAACCGTCTGCGTATTACGGCAACCGCAGAGATCGGGAGTTATAGTACGCATCACCGGCCCAGCGACTTCAGAGTGATGCTGGCGAAGACCCGGGATTTGATGCCCCGTGCTGCTGATTTTTCAAAGCCAGATTACTGGGCGGGGTTAAGGCCGATGACGCCGACCGGTCTGCCGCTAATCGGCAGAACCCGCGGCTCAAATGTCTGGCTGAATACCGGTCACGGGCACATGGGCTGGACCATGTCCTGTGGGTCTGCCCGTATCCTGGCAGACCTGATTGCCGGACAGAATCCAGCGATACCGCTGGACGGCATGGACCCGGCCACCATGAGGATCACCTAATGCAGACACTGCAGGAAAGCCAATCCAATTTCTTGAACCTAACGAACATCCCATTCACCGTTGATGATGGTATTGCGGCACGGGCGCGGATCGGACTAGTCGTACTCGCTACCGATCACAGCGTGGAACATGAGTTCAAGCTCGTGGTCAACATGCCCGGGGTTGCCGTCTACCAGTCACGGATACCGAACTCTCCGACCATCACACCTGAAAACCTGCGGGC
>DDZY01000193.1:6053-6235 GCA_002346525.1 Proteobacteria bacterium UBA2996 | reverse complement strand
CCCACTGTGTTCCGCCAAATGTCCGGACTTCCTGTATGCACTCCATTTGCGACACTGCCTAGAAGGTGACAACGCTGCGGATGGATTTACCTTCATGCATGAGATCGAAGGCACTGTTGATCTCTTCGAGCGGCATGGTGTGCGTGATGAGATCATCGATGTTGATCTTGCCGTCCATGTAC
>DDZY01000193.1:3340-5758 GCA_002346525.1 Proteobacteria bacterium UBA2996 | reverse complement strand
GATCTTGCCGTCCATGTACCAGTCAACAATCTTGGGCACATCCGTTCGGCCTTTGGCGCCACCGAAAGCAGTACCGCGCCAGTTGCGTCCGGTGACGAGTTGGAATGGCCGGGTTGCGATTTCTGCGCCGGCCGGTGCGACACCGATGATGATGCTGGTGCCCCAGCCCTTATGGCAGCACTCCAAAGCCTGACGCATGACCTCGACGTTGCCGATGCATTCGAAGCTGTAATCAGCACCGCCGTCGGTGAGTTCGACTAGGTGGGGAACGAGATCCCCTTCAACCTCGGCCGGATTCACGAAGTGCGTCATGCCGAATTTTCTGCCAAGGGCTTCGCGGTCCGGGTTGAGGTCGACCCCGACGATCTTGTCAGCCCCGACCAGTCGTGCCCCCTGAATCACATTCAGTCCGATACCGCCCAGTCCGAAGACCACAACGTTCGCGCCAGGTTCAACTTTTGCTGTATTAATCACGGCACCGATCCCCGTGGTGACGCCGCAGCCGATGTAGCACACCTTGTCGAAGGGGGCGTCTTCGCGGATCTTGGCGAGCGCGATCTCCGGTACGACGGTGTAGTTTGAGAAGGTCGACGTACCCATGTAGTGAAACAGCCTGTCGTTGCCCAGTGAGAAGCGGCTGCTTTCATCAGGCATCAGTCCGCGTCCCTGGGTTTCGCGGATGGCTTGACACAAATTGGTCTTGCCCGAGGTACAGTAGTCACAAGTGCGGCACTCGGGTGTGTAAAGCGGAATGACATGATCGCCCGGTGACAGGGAGGTCACACCTTCGCCGACCTCCACCACGACTCCGGCGCCTTCGTGTCCGAGGATTGCAGGGAAAAGCCCCTCGGGGTCATCACCAGATAGCGTAAAGGCATCGGTATGGCACACACCGGTGGCCTTGATTTCCACCAGCACTTCTCCAGCACGCGGTCCGTCAACTTTGACCGTCTCAATACTTAATGGCTGACCCGCTTTGGTAGCGACCGCCGCTTTGGTTTCAATCATTTTCTTCCCCCTGGGTTTCTGGAAATTTCACCCGGGCATTATAGCCAAGCGTACGGTCGGCTTGACGATGGCAGGGCGCTTGCGTCACTCTGTTTGTCGCCATGTCGATTCCCCCAAGCCGCGACTCGAAAATAATGCGTCTGTTGAGCCTTATGCTGAGGGTGTTGGTCGGCTTTGGTTGCTGTCTGCCGGCCTTTGCGCAAAGCGCCAGTGAATTCAAGAGTGAAAAGGTGTCTTTTCAGGTTGTGGTTATTGCCTCCGGTCTTGACCATCCCTGGTCGATCACTTTTTTGCCTGAAGGCGATTTTCTTGTTACTGAGCGTTCCGGAGCGCTTCGTCTTATAAGGAAAGGCCGACTGCAGGATAAGCAGATTGAGGGCTTGCCCGAAATATCAGCCAAGCGGGATCAGGGCGGCCTTCTGGATATCGCTCTGGATCCCGCATTTGATGAAAACGGCCGGCTCTGTCTCTCCTACGTAGCCAAGGCCGAGGGAGGTCGCGGCACCGAAATTGGCTGTGGGATTTTTCGCGACAACCGCCTTGATGATTTCGACGTCATTTTCCGTGCCGAGCCCAAGAATAAATCCGGCAGGCATTTTGGCTGTCGCCTGCTTTTTGCGAATGGCTATCTTTACGCCACCCTTGGTGATCGAGGTAACCGACCCCAGGCACAGGATCGGGGAACACACCCTGGATCCGTGGTGCGTGTCATGGCTGATGGGACTGTCCCGCCGGATAATCCTTTTATCGGACATAGCGCTTATCAGCCCGAGATCTATGCCTACGGTAACCGCAACCCTCAGGGGCTCGCACAAGATCCGATAACAGGTTCTATCTGGATGCATGAGCACGGCCCCCGCGGAGGTGATGAGCTTAATCGGCTGATGGCTGGTGCCAACTACGGGTGGCCGGTGATCAGTTATGGCAAGGAGTATTTTTTGCCAAAAGCAGTCGGTGAAGGCACTCACAAGAACGGGATGGAGCAGCCCGTTCACTACTGGGTCCCGTCGATTGCGCCTTCAGGAATGGCCTTTTATTCGGGTCCAGATTTTCCCGGTTGGCAAGGCAGTCTGTTTCTCGGTTCGTTGAAGTTTCAGGAATTGGTGCGCCTTGAGTTGGATCAGGGCCAGGTCGTAGCAGAAGAGCGCTTACTAACGGGAGAGTTTGGCCGGATACGGGATGTCCGGCAGGGGCCCGATGGCGCTCTATATCTATTGACGGATGCCGCTGAGGGGCAACTATTAAAACTGGTGCCTGCCGAGTGAGTGCGGTGGGCGCTATCATAGACATCCCGTGCAGAACATACTGTCGAGACCAACGTGAAGCTTACTGATCTTGAGATTTTCGTTGTGGGCAACCCGCCTCCCGGTTGGGGTGGGCGCTACTTCATTTTTGTCAAGTTAACGACCA
>DDZY01000193.1:2781-2962 GCA_002346525.1 Proteobacteria bacterium UBA2996 | reverse complement strand
TTGAGGATGTGTTCTCACGCCATATGGCGGGTGAGAATCCAGAGAACGTTGAGTTGATGTTCCGTCGCGCTTATTCCTCAGGTTTCACGCAGCGGCCGGATCTTACGGTGATGGGTGCGTTCTCCGGCCTTGAGATCGCCTGCTGGGATATCTTGGGTAAGGCGCACGATCGGCCGGTGTA
>DDZY01000193.1:0-2393 GCA_002346525.1 Proteobacteria bacterium UBA2996 | reverse complement strand
CCGCTTGAGGAGCACGATATCAATGCCTTCTGGAATGATCCTGAGATGGCCGCCCAGAGTGCCCAGCACATGCTTGACCAGGGTTTTACGGCGCTGAAATTTGATCCCGCCGGGCCTTATACCTTGAGGGGTGGACATCAGCCAGCGCTCGGTGATATCGCCCGTTCGGTCGCTTTTTGCAAACGCATCCGGGAGACCGTCGGTACGCGCGCCGATATCCTGTTCGGAACCCACGGACAGTTCACAACCTCAGGCGCGATACGGCTTGCAAAGGCGCTGGAGCCGTATGACCCGCTGTGGTTGGAGGAGCCTTGCCCCCCCGACAATTTTCTGGAGTTCGCCAATGTGGCCCGTCAATGCCGAATCCCAATAGCAACGGGCGAGCGGTTGACCACCAAATCCGAGTTTTCGGCGCTGTTGCGTACTGGCGGGGCGGCGATCCTGCAGCCAGCGCTGGGCCGCTCCGGCGGGATTCTGGAGACCAAGAAGATT
The DNA here is from genome assembly GCA_002346525.1 of Proteobacteria bacterium UBA2996. Lineage (GTDB taxonomy): Bacteria > Pseudomonadota > Gammaproteobacteria > Arenicellales > UBA868 > UBA868. Next base: position 1,901 of record DDZY01000193.1, on the reverse strand, counting down.
GCGGCCATGGCTGAAGCCTTCAATGCCCAGGTGGCACCACATCTTTATGCAGGGCCCGTTGAGTGGGCCGCCAATGTCCAACTCGCGGCCAATATCCCCAACCTGTTGATGGTCGAAACCATCCAGACCGGCGGCGATTTTCATCGTCAGTTGATTGGTGACACGATCTGTTGGGAAGAGGGTCATATCGAAGCGCCTTCTGCTCCGGGCCTGGGCATTGTGTTTGATGAATCGCTCGCGCGCGCCCATCCTTGGGGAGGTGAAGGGCTGCATCTGGAAATGCGCGAAGCCCCTTGCGACTATTCCGCTGAGAATGTCTTTCTTGGTGGGGCACCTCCAGTCAAAGACACATCCGCTGATTGATCTACCGGCGCGCAAGGTGATGCACCCGGCGCGCATTCCCCAAAAGGGCTAAGTCGGTCTACATCAGGTTCTCCGGAATTTGACATTCTTTGATCCCTTTCGTCCGGTTATCACGTCCCGCTTGTTGAGACGTACGGATACAGATGGCATTATGAGACCTCAAACCGGTGGCCACTATCCGAATTAGAAAAGATGAATCGCCTTTTTTAATGTCCGGGACTAGTGAAGAATTCGTCATTAGCGCCCTGGCACGATTTCTTTAAAATCTAAAAAATACCGTCTTTGAGGATGATACGAATGAACAATTTATTGAAATATGGAATGATCGCGCTGCTTGCCAATATCCTCTGGGTCTCTACGGCCAGTCTTGCTGGTGGCTCCCATGATCACGATCACGATTACAGTGATAAGGGTACGTTTGAATCGATCGAGACAGAGTTTGGCAAGTATAGTCCCCAGATGCATCCTACCGTTACGATCAAAATTAGTATGTCGGATGATATGCGATTTACCCCTGCGACCATCCAAGTTAAACAGGATGACATTGTGAAATTTATTCATGCGAATGAAGGTCAATTGATGCATGAGTTTGTTCTTGGGACGCTGCAATCGCTAAATAACCACGCTGATGAGATGAAGCAAAACTCCTCGATGTCTCATGACAAACCCTTTATGATTCATGTAGCTCCGGGTCAAACGGGTACCAACACCTGGCAGTTCACAGAGTCGGGCGTATTCCATTTTGGTTGCTTAATCCCGGGGCATTATGAAGCAGGAATGCGAGGGACCGTGATCGTTGGATCATAACTAACCGCCGGTATCGCACTGGCGATTTTTGATCTTTGTTTCGATAAAGTGCGATCGCAGTATGTATGAATACCCTTGCCGAATTTCATTGGAGATGCCCGCACACCTGGCGCCGGGCGTCCGTGAATACGCTCTGGTGCCTTGCGGGATGCTCGATCGGGGATTTCGGAACGATTCTTTTTTTTCAACTGACCGGTATCGGATGGTCAACGCTTGCGATCATGCTGCTCGCCATCATGAATGGCATACTAACTTCCATCGCGCTCGAGACAGTGGTGCTCTCACGGCAGATGCCGTTCGCAAATGCGTTTCGAACGGCGGTGGGGATGTCACTTATCTCAATGGTAGCCATGGAGGCCGCCATGAACATAGTGGACGTTCTGTTAACGGGCGGTGCGGTGCTGACATGGTGGGTTGTTCCCATCATGCTCGTTGCGGGGTTTCTTACGCCTCTACCTTACAACTACTGGCGCCTAAAAGCGCTTGGTGAGGCGTGCCACTGAGCCCGGTGTGGTTTAGCCCGAGGCTTTTGGAATCTCGGATTCGCGCTGGGCAATGAAATCCTGAAGTGCCTCATCAAGCGTCGGGTCGATGGGCGGCGCCTCATAACGCGACAGCCAGTCGCGGGCTTTGGCAAGACCCACCTCTTCGGTGGATCGGCGGCCCTCCGCCTCCCATTGCTCGAAGGTGACGTTGTTTTGAGACGGGAAAATAAAAAGGTTGGATTTGCG
>DDZY01000173.1 GCA_002346525.1 Proteobacteria bacterium UBA2996 | reverse complement strand
GGTGTGGACGTTTTTGAAGCAAGGATTGTGCAGAAGATTCCGCATAACCCGAAGCACTTCGTTCAGGGGCTTCAGTTTGATGGTGATATTCTCTGGGAAGGGACGGGACTCTATGGCGAGTCCAAGTTAATCAAGCAAAGATTTAATCGGACCGCTGGAACGCTTGAGCTGCTTTACGGGAAGGCGCTGTCTTCTGATGACTTTGGCGAGGGCCTTGCCGTTCTCGATGAAATGCTTTTCCAGCTTACCTGGAAAGCCGGGCGCGTCTATCGCTACGATCTCTCTGGAAAAGAACCTTTGTCGCTCAAGCCATTGCGCAATGACCGGGAAGGGTGGGGTCTGACGACCGATGGCCATTCACTGATTGCATCAGACGGCTCAGCTTTTCTTACCTTTAGGTCAACAACAGACTTTTCGGTTGAGCAAACGATTGAAGTCCAGTTTCAGGGAAAAGCCATCGATAGACTTAACGAGCTCGAGTGGATTGAAGGGAAAATCTGGGCCAATATCTGGATGACACCATTTATTGTCGTCGTCGACCCCACGACCGGAGACGTGAAGTCGGTGATTGACTGCCGGAACCTGGTTGAGGATGCCAGGGCGTCCAACCCGGATATTGACGTGTTGAACGGGATTGCGTGGGATGCCACCAACCGTGAGCTCTACCTCACCGGCAAACTCTGGCCGTGGATCTATAAAGTTGCTCTGGACAAAAAGACATCATCCTAGGACAAAGGTGAGAGGTTGCCGACCTGGAGTAGAGTGCTGTCAGTGTGATGCAACAGGGCGTTACCGAAGTGAATAGTCTGGTCGAGATTCTCCTAAGCAGACAGATTCAGGCGCCTTTGGGGCATGCTTTTTCTTTTGTCGAGAATGAAGATCGCGTCACCCGACTGAGCAACGCTCAACTCCTGTCGGCCGCCTCGACTGTGGCGCAGTCATTGTGTGAACACACCCGGACGGGTGATCGCGTGATGCTTATTGCGCCTGAAGGCGTGGATTTTATCGCCGGGTTCTTCGGTTGTATTCTGGCGGCGCGTGTAGTCATTCCGACTTATCCCCCGTTAACTTCACGGGTAAATCGGGCAACGTTGCGTCTGCACGAGTTAATAAAGGACGCCGCGCCTTCGGCGTTCCTGGCCACGCCAGGTTTCTCCGGTCGCGTGAGCGCACTGCTCGATCAACTCGGAAGCCATCGCGCCCCGGTCGTTGAGATTGACTGCGCCTTGCACGGAGAAGATCTTTCGCCTGATGGTGCTTTTGCAGCGTCCTTGGATTCTGTCGCAATGATCCAGTACACCTCCGGGTCCACCAGCAGACCCAAAGGTGTGATGCTGACCCATCGCAACCTGATCGAAAACGCTCGGGGTATGCAGGCACACGGTAAATTCGATTCAGACAGCATCAGTTTTTCCTGGCTGCCGCCTTACCATGACATGGGCCTCATCAGTGGATTGGTGCTCCCCCTTTGCGTTGGGTATCCCGGCATCCTGTGCGCATCAAGGCGTTTTCTGACCAGGCCGGTTTCGTGGCTTGAATCCATTGGCCGGTTCAGGGCGACAGTTACTGGTGCACCGAATTTTGCTTTTGATTACTGTGTCGACAGGATTCAGGACCGCGAACTGGCGGGCCTGAATCTTTCAAGCCTGAAGGCCGTGTTCAATGGGTCTGAGCCGATTCGGGCACAGACCCTCAAGCGTTTTTCCGAGCGCTTTGAATCGATCGGGCTGAACCCTGATGCATTGTCGCCCGTGTACGGGCTGGCGGAGGCAACGCTCATGGTATCCGGTATGCCTGCTGAGAAACCCTACACGGTGCGTGCCTTCGACAGCGCCATGCTGAAGAAAAATCTCGCGGAGCCGGCACGGCAGGTGACAACCGCGACGACTCTGGTCAGTTGCGGTACGCCGCTGGTCAATATCCGGATCTCGATCTGCGACCGCAAATCAGGCGATCCCCTTGAAGAAGGGCGCGTCGGTGAGATTTGTATTGCAGGGCCAAGCATCTCGCCCGGCTACCTCAATACAGGTCAGATTTCAGACGGCAGCGACCTCGAAGACCAAGACCATGCACCGCACCGCGAGGGGGTCGCGACGGGAGATCTCGGATTCATGTCTGCGGGTGAGCTATTTGTTACCGGCCGGCTCAAGGATCTCATCATTTCCCGCGGGCGGAATATTTACCCCCAAGATATAGAGTGGTCTGCAGGATTTGCTCATCCGGCAATCAATCGTCACCGGGCATGCGCTTTTTCCATTGATGACAGCTTTCGGGAGCAACTCTGCATCGTCTGCGAGGTGAACCGGACGGATATCCGGCGTCTGGCGCCGGAATCGGTGGTGCATCTTGTCGTTGAGGCCGTTACGCGTGACAACCAGGTGACGCCGGATCTTGTTTACCTGGTCAAGCCCGGGGGTATTCCTTTAACCACGAGTGGAAAAGTCCGAAGGAGCAAATGTCGTGAGCGTGTTGTAAATGACGGCCTCAAACCGCTTTATCGATATGCCCGACCTGCAGTCGAAGATAACCACCGGGGCGGGACAACGCTATCGGAACAAGGCCGGGTTCAACGGTGGTCGTCCTCCGATGTGGCTGCGATCGTGGGCATGACAGGCCGACAGCGTCTTGAGAAGACCGAAGCCTATCTGAGGGGAGTCCTGGCCGATCTTCTTGGGGTCAGCCCGCCGGTGATGTCGAGCGATCGGGTACTTCAGGATATGGGTGTTGATTCTCTGTTGGCTATTGAACTTGCCTACCGGATCAACAGTGACTTCGATGTGCAACTTTCCCCAATCGCAGAAACTGAAGCCACTCTTGCGACGTTAGCCAAGGCGATTGTTGCGGCGCCGGAACCTTCGCCGGCAAAAGATAGTCGGTCTTTTCAGTCGGATCAAAGCATAACGCCACAGACGATTCCGCTGAATCCTATCCATCACCAGATGAGATCCTCGGGAGAGCCGATCGATCAGTACAATGTCTCTGTCTACTTGAGAGTGCCCCCAGCGTTGAAGAGCGACTCTCTCAAGTTGTTGGTCGAACGGGTACTGGCAAGACACGCGGCGTTTTTCCTTCGGCTTAGCGTGGGCGGTGAAAGTTGGCGTTACTCTCCTGATGAGTCGGGCCCCATAAGTTCTTTTAAGCTGCACAAACTCCATAAAAATGACCGGGAAGGTCTTGAAGAAACCAAGGAACTTGTCGATGCTTATTGCACGCA
>DDZY01000221.1 GCA_002346525.1 Proteobacteria bacterium UBA2996 | reverse complement strand
CGGGACAGCACCGACGCCATGAGAGTGTTCAACCGCACCGCTGCGTTGCGGGACTCCTGGGCGCGGACCAAGTCGAAATAGCGGGTAAGCCCGCCCGGTCATCAGATCACGCGGACGCGGTCTGCGTCCAACGCCTGCGACTCCATCGGGCCGAGACCTTTTCCTGCAGTACGAGCGCACTGGGCGTCACCACCAGAGTCAGAACCGTCGCGAAACTCAACCCGAAGACAATCGATGTCGACAGTTGCGTCCACCACTGTGTCGACGGTGCGCCCTGCGTGACTTCCCGAGTCACAAAGTCGATATTGATCCCAAACACCATCGGCATCAGACCCAGCACTGTAGTGACGGTGGTCAAAAGCACAGGACGTAAACGCTGTACCCCGGTGCGCAGAACCGCCTCAACCGGATCGCTAATTGTCTTCCGAAGACGCGCATAAGTATCAATGAGTACGATATTGTTATTCACGACGATACCGGCCAGGGCGATCACACCGATTCCATTCATAACGATACCGAAAGGCGACTGCGTCGCAATCAGACCAATCAGCACCCCGACCGTAGACATGACCACAGCGAACAGGATAAGTGCAGCCTGATAAAAACTGTTGAACTGCGTGACCAGTATCAGCGCCATGAGAAACAGGGCGACGAGAAATGCCTTGCTCAGAAAGGCCTGGGCCTTTGCCTGTTCTTCGTCTTCACCTTTAAAATTCACGCGAATCCGGTCATCGAGAGGATTCTGGTCCAGCCATCCCTGCAACTCACGCAATTTGTCATCCGCCAATACGCCGTCATCGACGTCTGCTTTTACGGTAATGACACGCAGGCCATCGACGCGTTTGACCATACCCGTTTTTTGGCGTGCCTCGCGCTTGACGAAATTTGACACCGGCACCGCGCCCAATGCTGTATTGATCCTGACTGCGTTAAGACCGGTCACCGTCCTGTCAATCGTTGGGAAACGCACCCGGATATCGATCTCGTCCTCACTGTCATCCGGACGATATTCACCAAGCTTGTACCCCCCGGTCGTCATCTGGATCATGTTCCCGATTCCGCTGATATCGATACCGTATTTAGCTGCCTGAGCGCGATCTACGGCGAGCGTCCAGTCAATGCCGGGAAGCGGACGGGAGTCCTCGATATTGTTGAGGCCTGCCATCTCATCGAACTGCGCCCTGACTTTGGCCGCAGCATCATCGAGTAACTCCGGATAGATGGAAGAGAGCTGCAACTGCAGGGCTTTTCCGACAGGAGGTCCGCCTTCTTCTTTTCGAAGATCGATGATGACGCCGGAGATATCCTGCAGTCTTTGTTCGAGAGTATCGAAGATCTCACTAACGCGCGGTCGTAACCGCCAGTCGGAAAACTCAAGCGACACCGAACCCACAATATCCTCGGCTTCCTCGTTATTCTTGTCTGACCCAACGTGGGTATAGAAGGTTCGGATGCCTCTAACGTCCAGGACGCGCTGCTCCACCGCGCGCATCATTTGATCCTGCTCAGAGATTGAAAGATTACCTCGGGCCCTCACCTGAATCTGAGCGTTGTCGGGCTCTACGTCGGGAAAGAACTCCATTCCCGGACCAATTGTTCCGTAAAGTAAAAACACACCGATGAGAGACCCCACTGACGCCAGCAATACGGACCCCGGCCGCTTGACTGCACTATTAAGGAAACGCAGATAACGGCCGGTAAAACCATCCACGCTATCCAGGTCACCCTGTTCACCTGCAAGAAGCGCCTTTAAAGCACGTTCACTGATAGCGCTTTTTTTGCCGATCAAGGCGCCAATGGTTGGCACGAAGATAAGCGCCATCAGCAAAGAGGCGGAAAGTGTGATGAGCACGGTCATGGGAAGATATTTCATGAACTCACCCACTATGCCGGGCCAGAACACGAGCGGCAAAAATGCGGCCAGCGTCGTCGCGGTCGACGCGATGATCGGCGCTGCCATCCGTGCCGAGGCCTGCAGGTAGGCCCGATGTCTTGGGATGCCTTCGCTCAGTTTCCGCTCGGCAAATTCCGTGACCACAATCGCGCCGTCCACCAGCATTCCCACTGCCAGAATCAGGCTGAAAAGGACTACGATATTGAGCGAGACATCGATCAAAAAGAGTGTTAGCAGCGCCGCCAAGAATGATCCCGGAATTGCGATCCCCACCAGAAGACCGCTGCGCACACCCAATGCAGAGATCACCACAACCATAACGAGCAGGACGGCGCTGATAACGCTGTTCTGAAGGTCATTCAGCATGGTCCGGATCTGATCCGAGCGGTCTTGCGAGTAACTGACTTCCACTGTCTCACGCAGGGTCTGAGGCCATTGCGCCTGCTTCCCCTCAACCACCGCTCGTACCTGCTCAATGGTCTCGATCACGTTTTCACCGGTGCGTTTGGACACTTCGAGCGCAACCGCGGTCTTTCCGTTAACCCGGGCAAAACTCGTTGGATCCCGGAAAGTTCTTCGAACCTCCGCAATATCACGCACCCGTACAACTGCGTCACCATCCACCAACACGGGCAGGTCGGCAATATCCCGAATACTTTCAAAAAGACCGGGCACCTTGATTGAAAATCGGCCCTTTCCGGTATCCTGAACACCGGCTGCAACGAGCATGTTGGAACTCTTCACCGTCGCCGCTGCAAGTGCCGGATCCAGACCATAGCTCTCAAGTCTCAGCGGATCGACAATCACCTCGACGACTTCGTTCCGATTACCGGCGATGTTGACTTCCAGTACCGCTCCAATACCTTCGATTTCATCCTTGAGGTCCCTGGCAATCCGATATAGCGCACGGTCAGGGGCATCGCCGGAGAGAATGACCACCACGACGGGAAACAGGTTGAAATTAACCTCATGCACTTCCGGATCATCAGTCGCCATAGGGAGATTACCCTTGGCAAGATCAACACCCTCGCGAACATCTCTTAGTGCTGCGTCGGAATCAAAACCCGCATCAAACTCCAAGAGGACGTTAGCCCCGCCCTCGTAGCCGGTGGAACGCATTTCCTTGATCCCCTCAATCGACTTGAGCTCCTGCTCCATAGGCCGGATCAAAAGGCGTTCGGCATCTTCGGGCGAGATACCGTCATGACTCATCGTGACATAGATGATCGGAATGTCGATATCCGGCTCGGACTCCTTGGGGATATCCTGATAGGCAATAGACCCCGCAATCAGGATAAAAACCAGAACCGCAAGAACTGTTCGTGAGTACCCGAATGCGGTGCTGATAAGCGACATCGTCGTCAGCGCGTGCTACTGCACGCTGCGGCTTACGGTCACGCGCTGTCCGGCCGATACAAACTCATGGCCCACGGTAATGAGTTCGACCCTATCCGGCAAACCGCCGAGCCACATGCCTTCGGGACTGTCGGCGATCAGCTCGACCGCCATAAACCGCACCGTAGCGCTATCGTCAATGACCTTGACCCCGACACGTCCCTCATCGTCGAGCGTCAGTACAGCAGGACTGAGACGATGCCCCCTGCGGTCACCGAGATTCAGGCTGATCTTGGCTGTCATCCCTGCCGAAATGGACAGCCCCGGATTATCTGCTGTCACTTCGACCATAAAGGTACGGGTGGCGCTGTCACTGGCACGCGAGATAAAAGTGATCTCCCCGCGAAGACGCTGGCCGTCAATAAAGGTTAAATCAGCGGGCATACCGAGTCGCACCCGCGACACCTCGCGCTCTGCAACCTGTCCCTTTACTTTCAATTTCGACAGATCCAGCAATCTGAACGCTTTATGGCCGATATCAAGGTAATCGCCCAACTGAACAAAACGCTGCTCGAC
>DDZY01000211.1:1131-5969 GCA_002346525.1 Proteobacteria bacterium UBA2996 | reverse complement strand
CACTCCCATCTTGCCGACGAGAGATAGGGCGCATCCGATTTTGTATCGTGTGCCCCCTCTATTTCCGGCCGCACCATAGGAACCCGCAACATGTGTGTCCGGTTATTGCCTCCGTAAGATATGAATATCGGTGCCCACGTAAATCCAGTCATCGATCCCGTTTTGATCAACCTTTTGTATGAATTCACGGTGGGACAGGTCGTTGCCACGATCGCCGGTGCGTGCTTCTTCATCCCGGCAATAAACTGGTAAGCCAGTTTGGATAGTCCGCATCCACGCTTGTCCGTCTTTGATCCTGAGATATTCTTCCCTGTCTTCAAAGAAGACAAAGACATATTGAAATGCGCACCGGATCCAGTCCGCTCCGCGTAGGGTTTCGGCATAAACGTCGCTTCCCAACCATATTTACGGGCGATCTCCTTTGTCAATAACCGCCACATAGTGAACCGATCACACATCTGCATGACCTCAGAGTATGCAAAGTCGAATTCATATTGGCCGTTGGAGTCCTCATGATCAAAAGAATGGACGTGCCACCCCATCGAGTTCATGTGAGAGACGACTTCGTCGAGCCAGTCAAGGTTATCAAGCGTCAACGTGAAGTCGTAAGCGGCTTTTTCTGTCGTGTCATTCGGGTTATGGGGTATCGGCTTACCATTTTGTTTCTTGACGAGATAAATCTCGCATTCAATCCCGAGGTTGAACTGTAAACCGTGCGAACGCGCTCGCTCGATCTGCCTCAAGAGGACATTGCGCGAACACATTGGCCACGGCTGATCGTGGTACATCAGACGTCCTGGAGCCCAGGCAACATCCTGCCTCCAGGGAAGTTGCTGAATAGCGTCTGGATCCGGATGGATGGCAAGTTCATCGTCATTGGGCCCTTGGCCCAGGCCATCTAATGCGGCTCCCGTAAACAGCTCAGACCCTCTCAACATTCTTTCGAAATGGTCGATAGGGACAGTCTTGCCCTTTGGAATTCCATGAAGATCGACGAATGAGGAAAAACAATACTTCACCCCATTTTTCTTAAGCTCGCTTTTTTTCTGCGAGAGACTGCGGCTTGTTATTCCCTTTGCGGAAACACTTTTTGGTGTTTTCGCAGTCTTACGCCTTGAGGTTTGCTGCATTCGACCCTCCTGATGTTCGGTCTAGAATGAAAATCCAACAACGCACCGGAGTGCTCAAGACTGGTTTCTCAATTTTGAACGGGTTCAATAATGACCGAATATAATCAACTGGTCAATTAATTGGGTGGGCAGATATAATCCATTTTTTAAGGTTAATTGGTTTACTGGATGTCAATCATCGAGAAACGAGAACGCGCAAACACTGAGTCATTTCAAAAGATGGTGGGCTCAGACCCAGTTCTAATCGATATCGGTAAAACTGGAAGTGTAGTTCCGGGGATGTCTCCTGAATTGATCCTCACCTCGGGGCCTTCAATGCCCTGGGATTCCTACTACGGTGGACAAAAAGACGCAATCATTGGCGCCGCTCTGTTCGAGGGGCTGGGAAATTCACGCGCTGAAATAGAGCAAAAGCTCGATAAAAAGGAAATACAGGTTGCCGGATGCCACGACTACGGTTGTGTGGGTTCCCTCGCCGGCGTGTACTCATCATCCATGAGTGTATTTATCGTCGAGAATCGGGAAACCGGGAATCGCGGCTTTTGTAATCTTTACGAAGGCACCAACCCCAGAAGGCTCAACTATGGCATCTACGATGAAGAGGTCAAAGAGAGACTTCTCTTCGTCGAAGACACCATCGTGCCTGTACTTCGCCAGGCCATCGTCCAAAGCGGCGGCGTTGCCTTAAAACCATTGATGGCGCGCGCACTGCATATGGGAGACGAGTTGCACAGTCGAAACACAGCGGCGTCACTGCTGTTTGCGCAACAACTGTTCCCCCATGTTCTGGACTATGGGGATTCAAGTCTGGTGCGATCGGCAATGACAGCGATAACCGAAGACAACTACTTCTTTCTGCGCTTGTCGATGGCAGCTGCCAAGGTTATGGCTGACGCCAGTCATGGCGTTGAGTATTCGAGTACGGTAAGTGCAATGGCATTCAACTGCTGTAACTTTGCCATCCGTGTTTCCGGGCTCGGATCACAATGGATCACCGGGCCACACGCCGATGTAGAAGCTAAGTTGTTTGCGGGCCATAACCAGGACGAGATCACCTGGATGGGTGGCGAAAGCACGATTACCGAAACCGTCGGATTAGGTGGTTTCGCTCAGGCCGCCGCTTTTCCCTTACAGAAGTACCAGGGTGGTTCAGCTGAGGCCATGGTAGACCGTAATCTCGGACTTTATGAAATCACGGTAGGTGAACATCCGACTTTCCATATCCCTTATCTTGGATACCGTGGTACGCCCACCGCTATTGATGTCTTCAAGGTGCGAGAAACTGGAATCCGACCCGTTATGGATATTGGGATTGCGGGGCGAGACGGTGGTCAGATCGGTGCAGGAATTGTGTCCGCGCCGATGAGCATCTTTGATGACGCATGTGCACTTTACAACAAAAAATACCCGACTTAGGCTTACCCACCAAACCGGTAGCAAGGGCGAACCTGAACTACCATTTTTCACATGACGAGGACGGGTGATGGCACAAGACGAAGATAAGTTTGAATTTCGTGGGAACAGAAACCTCGACAGACTCAGCAGAATAACCAGCAAGAAACAACGAGAAGAGATAAGCCGGTCCCTTGAGTTGGGTCTTCAAGCTGCAGACTCCATCAACGACAGGACGATTTCTCTTTTCAGCAGAGGACATCAACCCGCCTTCGCCGGCATTAACACGTTCATGAAAGCGCCGTATTGTGAAGATATCCGCAATGTGGGCAACTTTGAAGCCGCCTTTGTGGGGGTACCATTTGACACCGGAACAACATATCGGCCAGGCGCTCGATTTGGACCACAGGCGGTGCGACGTATCTCCGCGGTCTACGATGGTTATTCAGTTGACGGGGGTGTTGACTTACCAGAAGAACTTGAACTGTGTGATGCCGGAGATATTTTTGTGATACCCGGCAATATCGAAAAAACCTTTGATCAAGTTAGCAAGGCCATTTCCCATATCTTCTGTTCGGGCGCGTTCCCGATTATTTGTGGTGGTGATCATAGCTTGGGTTACCCAAACGTGAGGGGAATCGCACCTCATATAGAGGGTAACGTCGGCATCATCCATATCGACCGCCATATTGATATGCAGGATATGGATATGGACGAAAGAATGCATACCACTCCCTGGTTCTGGACCACCAATGATCATGAGGGAGTAGACCGAAACACATCACATCATAACCATAGTCACATGCATGACGTGGGACTATCGAACTGTCCGCCGAAAAATCTGGTACAGATGGGGATCGGTGGATGGTACGGCTCGCGGCCTGGATCAAGTGTTGCCCGAGAGCGAGGCAGCAGTGTTCTGACGATGACCGATATTGAGCAATTGGGGGTAGCAAAGGCGGCTGAAAGGGCTCTTGACCTGGCTTGGAAGAACGCGAAAGCGGTTTATCTGTCATTTGATATTGATTCCATTGACCCAGGCTTTGCCCCCGGCACTGGAACTCCTGAACCCGGGGGCTTGATGCCCCGCGAGGCTCTAGAACTGGTCAGATTGATCGCACGCGAAGGTCTATGTGGAATGGAGGTCGTAGAGGTATCGCCACCTTATGACGTTAACGACAACACTGCTCAACTAGCCTGCAGGGTAATTCTGGACGTCCTCGGAACGATGGTTGTTGAGCGGCGGCTCGGTCACCGGGATCAGGTATTGACTTAATAACCCCCCCCCGGCGCGCCGGCGCCGCGGGAAAGAAGCGGCCAGTGTCCATCCGGTGGTCGCCTCGTGCCGCCGGCGGCTTTTCGCCTAATTTTCTGAACCATAAGCCTGTATGTTGAAGGCTGCTTTTACCCCTATTTAGAGCACTGGCCCGAATTGACTGGCCACTTTAAATAAGTTGGAATTCAAATGTTCACTATGAATGCTTCCAGAGCAATTTAAGTTGAGAAAAATAACACAAAGAAAAGATTCCTCATCCTATCGGCGGCTTTCCAGATCTGCGCTCGCCCTATTTTCGCAGCGTGACCTTAACTCCGTCACCATCAAGGACATCGCAGAGTCAGCAGGTCTCAATACCGCATTGATCTACTATTACTTCGACAATAAGGAGCATCTATTCGAGTCGTGCATAGAGGATGCGATTGAAGGATCGCTGAAAACCTACGAAAAACTCAAAGCGCAGCATGTTTCCGACCCTGTGAATCTGATCGAAGACTGGTTTGTGGCTAATCTGAAAACGGCAGGCTCGCTACGCAAGTTGCTAAAAATCATTATCTATAGTGCAGGATCGGAGATTCGATTCCGATCAATCGAGAGGCTGACGCGGAAATTCTACAGGATTGAAACGGAGATCCTGGCTTCTAGCATCGAGCAGGGTATCGCCCAAGGCATTTTCAAGAAAGTCGACCCTCACGAGATGGCTACATTTGTCTCTGTCCATCTCGATGGCTTAATTATCGGCTCGCTCGTTCGCTCCAAATTCAAAACCGCGCAGGAAATGGACGGACTGCGTGAAAAATTATTCGATTTCTTAAGCTATGAAGAATAGTCCTGGTCTCCTTGAGCAACTGCGACAGCACCTATTCATCCACTTTATCGACCGTCGTCTAATCGGCTCGATTGGAGAGCACCGGTGTCATGACCGTCTCAAGCGTGCTCGGCTCGATCCCAAGAGACAGCAGTGCGTTGCACTCGCAGGTACTGGGCGCCTGAAGTGAGCGATAGTTGTCCAGCGTAAAAAGGGGATTAGGAAGCTGCTG